>DATMAW010000063.1:0-2004 GCA_035559715.1 Gemmatimonadales bacterium
TGTACCCGGCCGCCACGACGCCGAGCGCGGCGAACGCGATCGCTCCCCCCAACACCGCCTTGCGCCACGTGAAATAAGGCGTGAGCCCGCCCGACGGCGTGAGCGTGTGCCGCCCACTCGCGCGCGCCCGCGCCCGCCGACGTTCGTGATGACTGGTGAGCAGCATGATCGGCAGCCCGATGGCCAGCAGCGCGATCGCGCCGGCGAACACCCAGTCGGGGAGGCCGACCAGCTGCACGACCGCGTAGACGACCAACAGGACCACCAGCGAGGCGGCGACGAACAACCCCGCCACTCGGATGGGATCCGCAGGGGCCGCGGCCTCGGCGACCTCCGGGGTCGCCGCCGGCGCGTGGGGCTGGGTCGCGGTGGGCGTCGTGCCGCCCGTCGGCGTCAGCATCGCCGCTACGTGCGGAATCAGCTCGTCCGCCCGCTGCCACCGGTCCGCCGGTTTCTTCTCCAGGCACCGGAGGATCAGTTCGTTCAATGCCGGCGGCACCGTGGTTCGGTGCTTCGTCACGGGCTCGGGAGTGTCCGTCACGTGTGCCGCGAGCATTGCCTGCGCCGTTGTGGCCGAGAATGGCGGGCGTCCGCTCAGCATCTCGTACGCCATGGCTCCCACGGCGTAAATGTCCGCCCGATGATCCGTGTGCGGGTCGGCCATCGCCTGTTCGGGCGCCATGTAGGCCGGCGTCCCGAGGGCCACACCCATGGACGTGAGCGTGTGCTTGCCCGTGGACTCCGCCACGGCTTTCGCCACCCCGAAATCCGTGACGAGCGCATGACCTTCGGAGAGCAACACGTTGTCCGGTTTGATGTCGCGATGCACCACGTGGTGGCGGTGCGCATACGCTAGGGCGTCCAGCACGTCCCGCAGGATCTTCAGCACTTCGGCGACGGGAAGCTCGCCTTCGCGGGCGAGTTTGGCCCGGAGCGATTCTCCCTCGATGAACGGCATGATGTAGTAGAGGAGATCGTCCGACGATCCGGCCGAGAGCAGCTGCACGATGTGCGGGTGCTGGAGCTTGGCCGCGAGCTGGATCTCCCGCTCAAAGCGATCGATCGAGACCCCGGCGGCCATCTCAGGGGGGAGCACCTTCACCACCACGCGCCGGCCGAGCCGCACTTCCTCGGCCAGAAAGACGCGGCTCATCCCGCCCCCGCCGAGTTCCTTCTCGACGCGGTAGCCCTGGCCCAACGCCGATTGCAGGCGTTCTTTCAGCTCTGCCAGTGGAGTCTCCGGGAGGGAAGCAACGGTGCGAAGGTAAGCCTCACGGACCGAGGCGGCCAGTGTCACCGCAAGAATGCGCGGCCCTCAACCAGGTGGGACCGGGAGACACTGCTCCGCCACCCGGTGTTGATCCCCCGTTGATCCCGTCGTTGCAGCTTCTGCGCGGCAAACTGCCACCTCCCGCGGCCCAGGGGTATAATGTGGAACACATGCCATCCACGAAGATCACCTGGCGCGACGTCCTCGAAATGCCGGAGGACGGCAAGCGCTACGAGGCCATCGGCGGCGAGTTGTACGTGAGCCCGCCGCCCAAGCTGCCCCATCAGTGGGTGAGCGCCCGGCTATTCGCTGAGCTCTACGACTTGCTCGTCCGCCCCGGGTACGGACAGGTGTTCCATGCCCCGATCGGCGTGGAGTTCCCGACGGAGGAGGGAGTCCAGCCCGACATTCTGTTCGTTTCGAAAGAGCGGCTCCGCATTCTCAGAGAAGACGGGATTGAGGGTCCACCCGATCTCGTGATCGAGATCCTGAGCCCCGGTACTGCCCGTCGGGATCGCACGGTGAAGCGTTACCTGTATGAGCGTCAAGGCGTCCCCGAGTATTGGATCGTGGATCTGGATGCGAAGCAGGTCGAGGTGTGGCATTTCGCCGCCGGCGCGAAGGAAGCCGAGCGATACACGGACGTGCTTCCAGTGCGACTGGGCGGCCGGCCAATCGGTAAGATCAGGCTCGCCAAGGTCTTTGACTGGCCCCGTTGAGCAACCGCGCCGGCT
>DATMAW010000064.1:0-28232 GCA_035559715.1 Gemmatimonadales bacterium
CACCGCTCGTGGCGTTCAGCACGCTGTCCAACCGATCCCCCGGCAATCCAACGTCGTGCACGGCCGCGTTGAACACGTTGAGAATGGTGTCGCGCTCCGTGTCGAGCCGGCCGACGCCCGCCAGCCGCACGCCTTCGAACACGGTGTCACCCGCAACACGCATCGCCGCCGGGACAGGCACCACCGCATCCTCGAGTACGGTGCCGAAGTCAAACACCAGGTGCACCCCGGCCCCGGCCGCCGTGCGCGCTTCGTCTTCCAGCAACCAGAACTCGAGGAACTCCACCGTCGAAAGATCCAGCCCGACGCCCGCGCGGTCGAGCGGCTGTGAGATCGAGCGCCAGCGGGGCGCGGCCCGCGCGGGACGCAGCCACCGTGGAGCCCCCGTCACGGGATCTGGCGCTCCGCCTACCGTGTCTGGCTTGAGCGTGAGCCACAACACGCGCTCCACCTGCCGGGCGGTGCCCGTCAACACGAGCGTCGAATCGATGTCCCGCGGTCCGAACTCGATCACCTGGTTGGCCATCTGCACGCCGTTTTGCCATACGAGCGTCGTGGCATCCGCGGGATCGAAGACGCCGCCGGCGCCGAGCAGCGCGGCCGGCAGTCCCCTGCCGGACGCCGGCCGGGAGCCGAGCTGAAACGCCTGCTCGGCGAGCGCGAGTGCGCGGCTCGCCGCGCCGCCTTCGAACTCCTCCAGGTATGCGACGCCCGTCTGGTTAGGGTTCGGGCGGGAGACCGCCACTTCCGCGTTCACCGTGATGCTCGATGGCGCGTCCGTCGTGATCAACGGCAGGCTATTCAGCGCGCGGGTGAGGCCCGCCGGGGCGAACACAAACGATGCGCCGATACCTCCGATGGCGTGCGACTGAGGCTCGAAGCCGAGTTGCGGCCGCGTGAAGGCCGTTTGCTCGCGCTGCACCAGACCCACGGCGTGCACCTGGCCCACGGATCCGACCCGATACGTCCCGGCGAGGCCCAGGACGCTCTTCGGGGCAATGTCGAACAGCTGGTGTTCCTCGAATTGCGCCTGCACCTGGGCACCGCCGGCCCCGAACAGCGCGGCCGGATTGAGGAACGTGACCTGTCCGATGTCGTAGAAGATTTCGTAATCGCGGCCGCGCACGAGTTCACGATCGCCCACTTTGAGCCGCTCACTTCCCTCACGGATCTGGATGGCCCCGAGGTTCAGCGTGGCGGCGTCGGCCGCCGCCACGGCTTCGTAGCGCACGCGCAGGCGATACCGCGGCGCGGGGCCCTGCGACGAGAGCAGGTACGACGGCGTACGGTACAGCGAGTCGTTGCGCTCCGCCGGGGCCAGGCGCGCGGTGTCCGCGAATGGCGTGAGATGCGGAAACATGACGAACAGGTCGCGCACCGGCGCGCCCGCGTTGGGATCCCGCTCCCTGGGAAACACGCGGGTGTAGGCATCCACCGCGGTGGGGTCTCCGGCCTGCGCGAGACCGAGCTGGGCGAGATACGTGCCGCCACTGGGTGGCCGCTCCGAGCGGTTAAGCAAGATGGACACGGCGATGGAGCTTCGCACGATGTCGCCCGGACCCACCCGGTAGGCGTTGCGGATCTCGTGCGCGGCCGTTTCGGCCTCCGGTCCGCGACGCGGTTCGTAGATCAAAAGCAGGGTATCGGTGCCACGGTGTACGGCCGGGAACGTGCCCACGGTGTCGCCCGCAGCACTGACGTACGACACCGCCAGGTAATCCTCCACGCCCACACGGGTTGCAAGCGCGAACCACAATCCTGACGGATCGGCGTAGTAGTCCTTTCCTTCCAACAGGAGCTCCCACGGCACCGGGCCAACTCGCTGCACGCCGCCCGGGCGAATGGCCACGGCTCCGATGCCTTCGAGGGTGGGTGCGGCCCCGGCCACGGCGCCCGGCGCGCGGAAGCGATACACTCGAAGCGCCACGGGCCGAACCGGCGCGGGGAGCTGGAGTTGATCGAGCGCCAACAGGTCCACGGCGGGATAACCAGGAACAAGGCGGGGGTCCACGACGAAGAAGAACCGGCCGGTTTCCACGTCCACGTCACGCAGCTCGAACTCCACGGGTTGCGTGGCGCGCTCGCCGATCGTGAAGACCCTGTGTCGAATGGAGGATCCCCGCTGCTGCGCGATGATGGCGCGCACTTCGAGGGAGCCCAGCCGCGCGAGGGCCTGCACACCGAACGCGTTGGCTGGAATGGCTGACGTGACGAAGCGAAACGTCGGCGTGGCCAGGCTCACGTTGCCGACTTCCACGCGCTCCACGGCTTCGTTTTCGCCACCCTCGTACCACAACCGAATCTGGTTGGTCGCGCTGAACTCGCGCTCGCTGTCGAAGTCCACGCTCACGTGGATCCGCCGGCCCAGCACTCCGCCCGCCCGGAGGTCGAACTGCTCGTCCAGCGCCGGCGTGGGAAAGCCCCCCGTGCACCCGGCGACGGGATTGCCCAGGTCGGCACTCGTGCAGCGTTCATTCCGCAACCGATCCATCTTGAGCTGAAAGCGCGCTCGGAACGCGGCACCGAACGTGGCCTGGGGCTCCTGCTGTGACGCGGGCTCCGGATCGAGCATTGCCGAGAGGCGCCGCGTGACGTCAGCGCGCCACCGGTCCGCCCGGGCCTGAGCCACCGCCCGGCGCGCCTGCGCCGCCCAGTCCCTCCCCGCTCCAGCCGCCAAGGCTGACTGGCCGCCGGCAGAGCCCGGGATGCTGCTCAGGATGGCCGCGGCGGCGAGTCGCCGCAGGGCGGACCCTTTGCGTCCCGCGGCGCGGTATGTTTCACCCATGCGAATCCTCAGCCGCTACGTCATCCGGCAGCACGTGGCACCGTTTGTGTTCGCCTTGTCGGCCCTGACGGCGTTTCAGCTGCTCAACCAGATTGCGCGGCGCTTCGGGGACCTGGTGGGGAAGGGCCTGCCGTGGAGCGTGATCGTCGAAGTATTCGCCCTGTCCGTCCCATTCATCGTCACCACGACGTTGTCCATGGCGGTGTTGATCGCCGTCCTCTACACAGTAGGTCGCCTGGCGGCGGAGCATGAGCTCACCGCGATGCGGGCGAGCGGCGTGTCGTTGGGTCAGCTCATGGTGCCGCTGCTGTCCGCGGGCCTGGTGGTCACCATGCTCGCGTTCGTGTTCAGCGACCAGGTCCTGCCACGGACCAATCACCGACTGCGGACGCTGCTGGCGGACATCAGTCGCGTGAAGCCCACGTTCGGGCTCAAGGAGCAGGTCATCAATGAAGTGCAACGCGGTCGGCTGTTCCTGCGGGCCGCGCGCATTGACCAATCCACGTTCGCGCTCCGCGAAGTGACGATCTACGACCTGGCCGATCAACAGCGCAAGCGCATCGTGCGAGCGGACAGCGGCTACATGGCGCTCACGCCTGATCAGGAAGACCTGTACCTCACCCTGTTCGACGGCACGGTGCAGGAGATCGACCGTACGGACCACAAGGTATTTCAACAGATCGAATTCCGCCGCAACCGGATCCGCGTGGAGGATGTCGGCAACGTGCTGAGTCGGACGGAGCGTGACGAGTATAAGGGCGATCGGGAGATGGGCGTGTGTGAGATGGAGAACGTGATCCGCAACGCGGAGCGGGAGCGGGAGATGAACGCGCGACAACTGTTCACGGTACGGATGAACGGGCTGCGCGGACTGCTCGGCCTGCCGCCGATCCGCGCCGATACCACGTTGCCGCCCAGATCTCTCAGCCTCTACTGCCGGGCCCTTGCACGGGTCGCCGCGTTCCTCCTGCCGGCCGAGCTGCGGGCGCAAGACGAGCGGCGACCGCGGTCCACCCAGGCCACACAGAACGAGCTGCTGTCGCGCTTCAACGAGCCCGGACGCCGGGCGTTCACCACGGGCCGCGTCGAGACCCCTCGCCTGGCGGACGTACGCGGGTTCGAGGATCGTGTGCGGAGCGCCGCGATTCGATCCGCCAACTATCGCGTGGAGCTGCACAAGAAATACGCGATCGCCGCCGCCTGCCTGGTGTTCGTGCTGGTGGGTGTCCCCATGGCAGTGTCGTTTCCGCGTGGCGGCGTGGGCTACGTAGTGGCGATGAGCCTCGGTGTGTTCACGGTGTACTATGTCTGCCTGATCGGAGGCGAGACTCTCGCGAACCGCCTGCTCGTGCCGCCGTTCTGGGCGATGTGGGCGCCCAACGTGGCCTTTGGCCTGCTGGGCGTGCTCGGGTTGTGGCGGCTGCGGCGCGCCGCCACGCCTCCCGAACTTTCCTGGGCCCGGCTTCCGTGGCGTCGCAGGAGCGTGTCGTGATCGGGATTCTCGACCGCTACCTGCTCAGGGAGTGGACCAAGATCTTCGTGATCACGCTGCTGGGGTTTCCGCTGGTCGCCATCATTCTCGAGCTCACGGATAAGTTGGACGAGTACTTGAGCCGCGGGCTGGAGTCGGGTGACATCGCGTTGAGCTACGTATTCAGCCTTCCCGAGAAGGCGTTCCTGGTGCTGCCGGCCTCCGTGTTGTTTGCGACGGTGTTCAGTATCTCCACGATGAGCCGTCATTCGGAAATCACGGCGGCGAAGGCCTCGGGCCGGAGCTTTCACCGGCTCGTGCTTCCCGTCCTGGCGGCAGCTTTGGCGGCAGCCGGTGTGGGATTGGTCTTGGGCGAGCTCGCGCCCATTCTGAAGGGCCGACAGCTCGAGTTGCTGGGCGAGCGCGAGATCCGCTCCCAGCCCACGCGGTACAACTTCGTATACCGCGCCGACCAGGGCTGGGTGTACGCCGTGCGGAGTCTCGACATCACCGAGCGCGAGTTGCGCGATCCCGTGCTGGAGCGCGCCGGGACCGGCCCGGAGTACCCCACCCTCATCGTGCAGGCCGGCCGAGGCGTGTGGACCGACTCCACGCGCGGCTGGCTGCTCACCGATGGCCGGCTCCGGCTGATCACGGGCCCGGGGCCGGATGTGTCGTTCTCGTTCGACTCGGCTCGGGTGCGGAGCCTGGTGGAAACGCCCACGGCGCTGCTGGCGGAGCCCAAGAACCCTGATGAGATGCGTTTCAGCGAGCTGCGCCGCTACATCGGCTGGCTGGAGCGCTCAGGCGGGGACGTGCGAAAGCTGCGCGTGGACCTGGCCCTCAAACTCGCGATCCCGTTCACCTGTATCGTCATCGCCATGTTCGCGGCGCCGCTCGCCATCACGAATCCCAAGGCTGGAGGCGCGGTCGGCGTCGGCATCGGGCTCGGCACCACCGTGGTGTTTCTCACGCTGGTGCAGCTGTCCAAAGCGGTGGGAGCGGGCGGCGTGCTCCCGTCCACGCTCGCCGCGTGGATGCCGAACCTGTTGTTTGGCGCCGCAGGGGCCTGGCTGGCGTGGCGGGCGCCAACGTAGACCCGCACAAGAACGACGAGGGGCTCCTGACTGGAGCCCCTCGAGCTTGTGGGCGAGAGTGCCGGGCTAGTTGAACGTATACCGAATGGCAAGAAGGATCTTGTACACGTCGGCCAGCCCCGCGGTCTGCTCCAACGGTGTGGACAGCAACTGATTGCCGATGTTTCGCAGGCGGTACCGCGCACCACGCGCATCCGCGCCCGCGGTCACGAGCGGCTGCGAGTTCACCAGGCGCTGGCCAACGCCCCATTTCTGATTGATCAGGTTGCCCACGTTGATCACATCCAGCCTGAACTGGAGGTTGTTCCGCTTGCCGCCCAGGTCCTTGAACAGATCCTGCGTGATGCTCACGTCGGCCCGATAGACCATCGGGAGGAAGATCGCTCCCCGCTCCGCGTACTGCCCGCGATGGGTCCGGAGATACTTGTCCTGCTGGATAAAGTTCTCCCAGGCAGCCTGCTGCTGCTGCCGCGTGAACGTCACCGGCGTGCCGCTCACGGTGACCGTGTAGGTCTGGAAGTTCATCTCGCTGGTATCCCGCGGGATGTAGATCAGGTCGTTGCTCGTGCCGCCGTCACCGTTTAGATCGCCCGAGAACGTGTAGCTCGTGTTCCCGATCGTGCGTCCTTCCCAGAACACCGCGATGGTGGTGGCCCCGAACGAGAAATACTCCCGGCGGTAGGACAGCGCGGCGAAGACGCGGTGTCCCGGCGAGTTGAGCGAGAACCCCACTCCCGGATTGTTCGGGTCGCCCGAGTGGGGGTTGTTGTTCCACGATCCGAACGCAATGGAGCCCGGATCCACCGTGTTCTTGGACACGCCATAGCTGTACGCGACCTTGCCGGAGAAACCGGCGGTCAGCGGCTTCTCGAGGCTCGCGGCGAAGTTCCAGGAGTATCCCACGTTCTGGTTCTTCAGCACGATGGCGTTGTCCACGGCGCAGTTGATCCGGTTTGCCTGCGTGCCGCCGGCGGGGCAGCGATCCACCAGCCACCGCCGTCGCTGGTCCGGACCTACGAAGTTGGAGTCAGCCGGCGGGAGGTTGGCGTTGATGTAGTACACGCCGTTCACGTCGCGGTTGTAGATGAACTCGGCCGTGCCGATCAGGCCCCACGGAAGCTCCTGGTCCACGGCAATGTCGCTTCTCCAGAGCTGCGGGAACTTGAAGCCCGGATCGGTGAGCGCCAACTCGAACGTGGACGCTGGCGCACCCGTCACCGTCGCCGGCTTGTAGTGATCCGGATCGGGATGGAACGGCCGCGCCGTGGTGTTATCGAGCCGCTCGAAGCCCGTCAGCACTCCCGTGTTGCCGATCTGGTTGGAAATCCACACGTACGCCGGCTTGCCGGTGAAGATCCCGGTTCCCCCGCGCACCTGCGTGCGGCGATCGCCAAAGACGTCCAGGTTGAACCCGAGCCGCGGCGACCACAGGAGGTTGGCGTCCGGGAGCTTGGCCGTCTGATACTGCACGGAGGCGCCGTTCTCATCACGGAACGTCATGGCATCGGCGACCGCGTTCTGATATCCCGTGTTGCCGAAGAACGGCACGTCCACGCGGAGCCCGGCGGTCAGTTTCAAATTGGCGAACGGCTGCCACTCGTCCTGCGCGTACAGGCCGGTGTACAGCACCTCCAGCGGCTGCACCGGCTTTTCCTGGCCGGGAATGTTGGACCAGCGGAGCTGGAAACGCCGCAGCGTCACCGGAGACGTGGTCCGGGTGGGGTTTGCGAGATAGTCGTTGGCGTCCGTAAAGAAGTCCGCCAGCGAGTTGTACACGTACACGCTCTGCGAGCCGGGGAAGAACACGTTCTCGGACTCGTAGCGCTCGATGCTCGTGCCGAACGTGAGGTCGTGCTTGTTGCCGTAGATCGTGAAGTTGTTCTGCAGCTGGAAGCTGCTGTAGCGCAGCTCGTTGTTCGGCGTGAACGGCTCGAAGCCGAACGACGTGTACACCGAGCCCGCCGACAGGATGTCCACGAACGGGAAGAAACACGTGGAGTCGCAGCCGCGGGCGCCGCGGGGATTGCGGCTCTCGTCGTGAGAGCTGTACCCAACGATCAGGTTGTTGGCCTTGTTGCCGCCGAGCATGGCGTTCCACTCGCCCACGATCGACCGGATGTTCTCCAGAATGATGTAATTCGACCGCTGGAAGTTGAGCGCGTCGGTCACGCTCCGTCTGGTGCCGAAGCCGAGGGACGATGAGTTGGACACCAGCACGTCGGTATCGGAGTCCAGATGCCGATACTGCAGGCTCAGTTTGTTGCGATCATTCAGGTTGAAATTGAGCTTGCCCACGAACCGGGTTGCGGGCGTCTCGAAGTCGTACCCCTCGTACGGGCCGGGATTGTACCCGAAGTTCGTCGAGAGGAAGTTGGCGAGGTTGTCCAGGTCGGTCTTCAACACCCTAGTCGTGCCGCCCTGGATGGGCTCGCCCCCGAGGTTGGCCCGGAAGGTGGTACCCGGAGACGTGTTCTTGTCTCCTTCGTAGTTGCCGAAGAAGAACAACTTGTTCCTGATGATCGGTCCGGAGAGACTCACACCGATCTGGTTGTACTTGAACGTGCCCACGCTGACGGGGAGCGACTTCGCGGAGTCGCCCACGAGGTCCTGGTCGCGGAACAGGTAGTAGATCGTGCCGCTGAACTCGTTGGTGCCGCTCTTCGTCACGGTGTTGACCCCGGCGCCCACGAAGTTGCCCTGCCGCACGTCGTAGGGGGCGAGGCTCACCTTCACCTGCTCGATCGCGTCCAGCGGGATCGGGGCGACGCCGGTGCGCTCCCCCGGTGCCCCGGCGAGACCGAACGAGTTGTTGAAGTACGCGCCGTCCACGGTCACGTTGTTGAGCCGATTGTCTTGCCCCAGAAAGGACGAGCCGCTGGCCTGGGGCGTCAGGCGGGCAAAGTCTCCCAGCGTGCGGCTGATCGTCGGAAGTCGCCGCAGGTCGTCGATGTTCACCACCGTCGCCGCCCCGGTGCGCTCGGAGCTGAACACCCCGGTCACCACCACTTCGTCCAACGTCACCGAGATCTCGCGCATCACGAACTCAAGGTCGGTCGCCGTACCCAGCGCCAGGAACACATTGTCCTGGATCAGGTTGCCGTAGCCGATCATGGCAACCGTGATGCGGTACGGGCCGCCCACGCGCATGCCGGGAATGGCCACACGGCCGTCCGCGCGCGTCCGCGCGGTGTACACGGACCCCGATGGCTGGTGCACGGCCTGCACGTTCGCTCCGGCGATCGGCCTGCCGCTTCCGTCCTTCACGATGCCGCTAATGGACGCCGTCGTGACGCCCTGGGCCAGCAGCACGGGAGTGGCCGCGAACAGGGTCGCCGCGACTGACACGCAAACGATCCAACATCTCTTCATGGAGAATCCTCCTCAACTCGCGGTGAGGTCACAACTCAGCGGAGAGTGCTCGAGCGCACCGGAACAAGCACCACCGGGACGAACGAACGGTCCTGCGGGTTCACAAGGGCGCCTGAAAGTGGAAGAGCGGCACCGTGCCGTCAAGTAACCGTTGGGCCACCTCTTTGCCTCCGTATCCACCACATGTATACCGGAATCCCCGACAGGGCCACGGCGACGTCGGCGAAGAACAACACCGGTTCCGACATCATGTAGTTCCCCAGCAGGTACAGCGCGGAGAGCAGGAAGAGCAACGGCACCACAGGGTAGCCCCAGGTGCGATACGGACGCTCGAGATCGGGTCGACGGCGCCGCAGCACGAACGTGGTGGCGACTCCGAGCGCGTAGAACGGCCAGATTCCGATGATGAATTGATCAGTCAGCTCGGCGAACTCCCGAACCGACACGTATGCCATGCCAAGGGCGGCGGCCAGGACGATGGCCCCAAATGGGGTGTGAAAGCGCGGATGCACCTCTGCCAGTTTCTGAAAGAACAGCCGGTCCTCGGCCATGGCGTAGAAGATCCGCGAGCCCGCCATCATGGAGCCGTTGAGTGCGCCGAACGCGCTCACCATGACGGCCGCCGACACAAACGCCACTCCCGCCCGTCCCAGAACAACGTAGGCCGCGTCCGCGGCCACGAGGGGAGAGCCGGGCATCTGGGAAAGCGGAATCAGCTTCAGGTACACCGCGTTGACCGCGAGGTAGACTACGATGATCGCGCTGGTGCCCAGTACCAGTGCGCGGGGCAGGTTTCGCTGGGGGTCACGGACCTCACCGCTCACGAACGAAACGTCCGCCCACCCGTCGTAGGCCCACATGATGGAGACGAGCGCAAGGCCGAACCCCGAGAGCGGTGACAGGACGGCGGCCGTTGCTTCCTCCGGGACGCGCTCCAGCGGGAACTGCGGTGCCAGCACGGCCCCCAGCGCGACCAGGGCGAGCAACGCCCCCACCTTGAGGACCGTGCTGACGTTCTGGACAACGGCCGCGAGATGGACGCCGCGGTAGTTCACCGTGGCGACGATGAGAATGAGCACCGCCGCCGTCGCCTGGGACAGCGACATCGGAAGCGCGGCCAGCGCCGCGGACCCGTCCACGCCCAGCAGACGCCAGAAGTACTCGGCCGCCACGATTGCGATTCCACCAAGTGCCGCAGGCCGGATGATCAGCAGTTCGGCCCAGCCGAACAGAAACGCGGCGCCCGGGCCAAACCCTTCACGGATATAGACGTACAGCCCGCCGCTGCGAGGGAACAGCGCCGCAAGCTCGGCGTAGGTGAGCGCGCCGGCCAGCGCCAGCACGCCTCCCAGCACCCAGCCCGCCACGAACAGCCCGGTGGCATCCACGCGCTCCGCCACGACAGCCGGAGTGCGGAAAATGCCGCTCCCGATGGTGATGCCCACCAGCACCGCGACCGCACTGGCCAACCCGAGGCGGCGGGGGAGGCGCTCGCCCCAGCGATCCTGGGAAGGGTCAGGCATCGGGCGAATGTAGCGGCGTGCCCGAACGACCCACAAGCGCGTTCCCGAAGCGCGCGCCGCAAGCGGCCGCGCCCAGCATGCGGCTGCTGGACATCGCTGACAGCTTTCAGCACGGTGCTTACGTCACGCTCGTCGCCGCAGCCGGGACTCGAGCGAATCACCACCGCTTGCCACCGCGATGACCGATGGTGACCTTGCGGCGCATGCGGATCACCCGAACCATCGCATTCGTCACGGCGGGCGGCGTCTACGGACTCATCGTCCTCGGCGCCGTGGTGCGGATCACTGGCTCCGGCATGGGCTGTGGCGACGATTGGCCGATGTGCAACGGGCGCCTCATCCCGTCGCTCAGCGACTTGCCGACCCTGATCGAATGGACGCATCGGCTGGTAGCGCTCATCGTGAGCGTGATGGTTGCCTCGCTCGCCGCGCTTACCTGGCTCCGTCGCTCCGAGCCGGGCATGGCCGGACCCGGTGGCCCCCTCCGGCCGGCGCTGCTCGCCGTGGTGTTGCTGGTCGTTCAGATCATGCTCGGCGCCATCACCGTGTGGCTCGAGCTTCCGCCGGCCACCGTGGTGCTGCACCTCGGGACCGCCATGGCTTTACTGGCGGTCGTCCTGGTGAGCGGACTCCGCGCTGCCGCGCGAGTGTCGGCCAGTCCCTCTCCGGCGCAGAACGCCGCCGCCGGCCGCGACGCGCCTTGGGCCGTGACCGCCGCGGTGCTTGGAGCCATTACGATTCTGCTTGGTGGCGTGACGGCCAGCGTACACGCCGGCCCGGCGTGCCAGGGATTCCCCCTTTGTAGCGGGCAGTGGTGGCCGGCAGCGCCCAGCGGCTTGCCGGCCATTCACTGGGTGCACCGGCTCGCGGCCTACGGCCTTTTCGCCTACCTCCTCCTGATCCTGGCGCTGCCAAGTCGGGCCGCTCTCGCCTTCAAGCGGCCGATCTGGCTGGCCCTGGCACTTGCGGTCGTGCAGATCGCGGTGGCGGCTGCAATGGTGTTGCTGGCGCTTCCGACGGGATGGAGGGCCCTGCATGCCGCCGTCGGCACGCTCGTGTGGATTGCCCTGGTCTGGTGGCTGTGGACCGCGCGGCAGCCACACGCCGCGAGCGCGTGAAGCCGGCGCCCGTTGACCCAATCGCTCTGACGCGCGACCTCGTCAGTATTCACTCGCCCACCGGCGAAGAAGGCGCGGTCGGTGAGTTCCTGGCACACACGCTCGCGGCGCGGGGGTTCACGGTCGTTCGCCAGCCGGTGACCCCGGGCCGGTTCAACGTGTACGCCTATCGAGACCGTCCCGTCGTCGTTCTGTCCACGCACATGGATGTGGTTCCTCCCGCGCTGCCGGTATGGGAAGATGATGCCACGCTCCACGGTCGCGGGACCTGCGATGCCAAGGGCATCGCAGCCGCCCAGATCGCCGCGGTGGAGCGGCTGGCGGACGCTGGCGAACGGCGAGTGGCTTTGTTGTTCGTGGTGGGCGAAGAGGAAACCGCGGACGGCGCGCGCCGGGCGGCGGCGATCGAGCCGAAGGGCAGCTATCTCATCAACGGAGAGCCGACCGAGAATCTCCTGGCGCTCGGAACGAAGGGCATCCTCCGGCTCCAACTGTCGGCACGCGGCCAGGCCGCTCATTCCGCCTACCCCGAGGAGGGGCAGTCGGCCATCGAGCCGATGCTCGATGCGCTCGACCGAATCCGCCGCCTCACGCTGCCCAGGGACCCCGCGCTGGGTGAGTGCACCCTGAACATCGGGACGATCCACGGCGGCGTTCGGGGCAACATCATTCCCGACTCGTGCACGGCAGAGGTCGTGATCCGGACCGTCAGCGAGACACGAGACCTGCGGGCCGCGATCGAGCGCGCCGCCGGCGACTCCGTCCGGGTGACCGTGGCGCTGGATTCGCCCCCCGTGCGGTTACGCGCGCTCCCGGGGTTCGAGACGACCGTGGTGAAGTTCGGGACCGACCTTCCATGGCTCGAGCCGTGGGGAGAGCGGTTCCTTTTGGGGCCCGGCTCGATCCGGGTGGCGCATACGGATCGCGAGCACGTGTCGAAGGACGCGCTGCTCGAAGGGCAGCGGCGATACGAGCGGATGGTGCGCGCGTTATTGGGCGATCCCGCTCCCGGGGCGGGCTCCCGACAAGCAAGGGGCGTCAAAGATAGGCAGTGACGGCGCTCGAGACCCGGCGTCGCTCGCGATCGCCCGCACCTCCTCCTCCCGCACCTCCTCCTTCAAGCGGGAAGAATCAGCTCTCGTTGAATCTCCTTCGGTGTCACGTGCGCGGCTTCGTCGGTGAGGTATGCGTTCACCTCGCTGCGCACGCCGAATTTTCCCGTCAGGTAGACCCCAGGCTCCACCGAAAACCCCACGCCCGGAACCAGCTCGCGGGTGTCGTTGGTCTCGAAGTTGTCCAGGTTTGGCCCGGAGCCGTGGAGTTCCGCGTCGATCGAGTGGCCCGTTCGGTGGAGGAACGACTGACCGAACCCCCGGGCCGTGATGACGGCCCGCGCGGTGTCGTCCACCATCGCTCCTGTGAGGCCCGAGCCTGCCCGCCACGACCGTACGCGATCGAGTGCGGCGTCCCGGGCGTCTCGCACGGCCGCCCACGCATGGGCTAGTTCGTCAGGAACGGCACTGCCTGAGTACCCCATCCACGTCTGGTCCGCGAAGACCGAATCGGCGCTGGCCCGAGCCCACAGATCGAGCAGCACGACGGCATCCCGCTCGAGGACGACGTCCCGATCAGCCCGTGGCTCGTAGTGAGGATTCGCCGCATTGGCGCCAAATGCCACCACTGGCAGGTCGGACACGATGAGCCCGGCCCGCTCCATAGCAGTGACGACCGCGGTCCGGACTGAAACCTCCGTCGCTTTCCCAGGCGATCGTACGGCGTCGCTCACGGCCGCGCGGGCAATCGAGGCAAGCGCTTCGGCGGCAATTTCGTGGTCCCGCCGCTCCGACGGCGTCCATGCGGACGCGAACCGGCTGACGAGCGGCCCGGAGCCCACCAGCACGGCGCCGATCCGCTCCAAAATGTGCACGGTTCCCGCCGGCACACGGTCGAGATACGGGACCCCACCGGACGGCGACGTCTCCAGCGCCACCCGCCGCCCCCGCACGAGCGATGCCAACTCTTGCTCCAGCTCCCGCCAGCTGCCATAGACGCGCAGCTCCCCGGGGAATTCGGCGAACCCTTGGGCTTCGATGCGATGAACCAACGCCACCGGGGATCCGGCGGCGGGAAGCCATACGAACACCCGCCGCGTGACCAACCCGCCCAATCCCAGCACTCGGCGCGCGACAGGATTAGCGCCCTTGAAGTCATACAGCAGCCATCCATCCAGACCGAGCGACTTGAGCGCGTTCCGAAGATCGTCGAGGTTCAGACGGGCTAGTGTGATTCCCATGCGTCACTCCCGTGCGCGGCCGAGGTCCAGCGACACACCGCCGCGCCGCGCGCCCGGCATTCGGTGTGAAACAACGCGCCGTCGAAACGGGTGAACGTCCGCAGCAGTTCGGCCAGCGCGGAGCCGAAGAACCCACACGCTGATCCCACCGAAACCACTGCCGCCGCCGGTGCCCCGACCAGCGTGGCCTGGTAGATCTCCCCCGTCCTGGCAAGGTCCGCAGCCAGCACGCGTCGTGCCGCCCGCCGCGCGATGTGAAAGCCCATGCCTTCGCCCATCCGACCGGTGCCCACGCGCCGAAGCGCTCGGGCCGCCCGGGATGTGAGCCTCGCCGCGCGCCGCCCGGCAATCCGCCCGGCGGTGGCAAACGCCAGCGGCGCATCGGCCCGCCGCCCCACAAGCCGCAGCACGGCCGCCAGCTCGTCCGCCTCGATGCGCTTGCCCGCGCTCACCAGTTCCGCGTACCGACGAATCTGTGCTGCGACCGTTGCGCTCGTTCCCAAGCGCTTCACCGTCAGCTCGCGGTGGAATGCGTCCAGCTCGGCCCCGGGAGGCACGTCGAGCTCCCGCACGGCTTCGAACAGCGCCAGCGGCAGAACGGGGTGGACCTTGTTGGAAACCGGAGGCACTTGGCTCGTACGGTAGCGGGCGCGTGCGGCGCGCAACATAGCGAAGGCTCTTCCGCCGAGCCAGTATGGTAGCCCGCATTCGAGTGGGACACCGCGCCGTGAATGCCATCATCGCCGCCGCGCTGGCGCTGGCACTTGCCCTGCTGGGCGGAAGGCTTCGCTGGCTGGCTCCCGACGGCGTCGCAGCCGCCGCCGTCGTGGGGGCAGCTGTGTTCTGGGGTGGCGGGTTGCGCGGCGCACTGCTGCTCAGCGTGTTCTTCGTTTCAGGGAGCATGCTGACCATGGCGCGAGAGCGCCGCCCGCGAACGGCGCGCCAGGTGCTGGCCAACGGGGCGGTGGCGGGTCTCGCCTCGGTCCTCCTGCCGCTGAACCCGGAACGCGGCTGGCTGGCGCTGGCAGGAGGGCTGGCTGCCGCGCAAGCGGACACCTGGGCGACGGAGATTGGAGCGTATGCGACGCGGCCGCCACGATTGATTACCACCTGGGCGCCCGTGCCGGCGGGAACCTCAGGCGCAGTCACGCTCCTCGGAACCGTCGCGGGCACCGCCGGAGCCGCGGTCACGGCCGCCATCCTCCGCCTCACGGGCGCGACCGGCGAGGCCGCCATGGCAACGTTTGCGGCCGGCGTGATCGGCATGCTGATCGACTCGTTGGCCGGCGCAACGGTCCAGGCGAGCTATCGCTGCCCGTCATGCGGCGCGACACTCGAGCATTCGCGTGACGGATGTGGCGCGGCCGCTGTCCGAATCCGCGGCGTCGCGTGCGTTGATAACGATGCGGTGAATCTGATCGCCACCATCGCCGGCGCGGCCACGGCTATGCTCTCGTCGGGCGCGTCGTGAGGAGCCCCGCCTTCGCCGCAGCGGACTCAGGGATACATTTGGCCGATCGGCGCCGCCCAACCCGGAGGCCGGACTAGGTGTCTGACGTTGATCCCGCGGTGTTCCGCCAGCTCCTGGGCCGGTTTACCACGGGAGTGACCGTGCTCACGACGCTCGACCAGGCGGGCCGGCCGGCAGGCATGACCGCAAGCTCGCTCGCGGCAGTGTCGCTGGACCCTCCGTTGCTCCTCGTCTGTGTGGACCGGCGCACGGATTTCCGGCCCCTGCTCGAGCGGGCCGGTGCGTTCGCCGTTAACGTGCTCGCGCGGGATCAGGAGGCCCTGGCCCGGCAATTCGCGACGGACGGAATAGATCGGTTCGGCGGCGTGTCGTGGCACCGGGGCGCCGAGGGACTACCGATGCTGGACGGCAGCGTGGCGCACATCGTGTGTCAGCAATTCGACCGCCGGGACGCCGGAGACCACATCGTGTTCTTCGGGCGCGTCATCGGTGGGGCGGCATTCGATCGGCCGCCGCTGCTGCATTTTCGCGGTCGCTACACGACCATCGTCGACCTTCCATGAGCGCCCAGGAGAATGCCATGTCGCAGTTAACGCGCGCCCTCACCGCGGAGTTCCTCGGGACCTTCACGCTGGTCTTCATCGGCGCCGGCGCGGTTGTGTCCGACAACGCAAGCGGGGGGCAGGTCGGCCTGCTGGGCGTTGCGCTGGCGCACGCGATCGCGTTCGCCGTCATGGTCACGGCGGGGATGCGCATTTCGGGCGCGCACTTCAACCCCGCAATAACGCTGGCCATCTGGCTGTCGCGCCGGCTTTCCTCATCCAACGCAGCCGCCTACGTCATCACGCAGCTCATCGCCGCCGTCGTGGCGGCGCTGCTGGTCAAAGCCCTGTTCCCCACGGGAGCCGGAACCCTCACGGCCTATGGAGTACCGCGGGTTGACGGAGAGGTGTCCTTCGCGCAGGCCATCGTGATCGAGGCTGTGCTCACGTTCATGCTCGTCAGCGCGGTATTCGGCACGGCCGTTTCGCCGGAGGCACCTGCGGTTGGCGGCTTCGGCATCGGTCTGGTGCTGCTGTTTGCGACCCTCGTCGGCGGACCGCTCACCGGAGCAGCCCTCAATCCGGCCCGGGCGTTCGGCCCTGCAGTGGCTGCCAACGACTGGTACGCTCAGCTGGCCTACTGGGTCGGCCCCCTGCTCGGCGGCGCCGCAGCGTCTCTGGTGTGGACACGAGTGCTCCTTCCTGCGGAGGACCGGTAGCGATTCGGCTCTGGCACGCGCTGCGGGAGCGCGCCTCGCAGGCGGCGGCGCGGCACGCCCGCCGGCTCGAGCAGGATGGGCGGGCCGCCGCCATCCGATGGCTCGCGTGGGGGGCCGCATTGGCGCCGAGTTTCGGCCAGGTGCATCGCGACCTCGTAGCCGCTCGACGCCGTGCCGGCGACGATCGCCTCGGCGCGCTCGCCCTCGCCCGCAAGTTCGTTCGCCGCTTCGAGCATGCCGCCGATGCCTGGATCACGTTGGGGGACGCCCTTACCGCGGCCTTTCGGCCCGACGATGCGCTCGCCGCCTACGAACGCGCACTGTCGTTGGAGGAGCGACCCGACGCCGCGATGGCGGCGGGCGACCTGTACAGCCGAGCCGGGGACCATGCCACTGCGGGCGCCCGATACGCCCGGGCCTATGCGGCCGGCGCAGGCCCCGACGCATTGCGCGCCAACGCCCGGGCGCTCCGTCGCGCCGGGGACATCGAAGCGGCACAACGTGCCGTCGAGTTGTGGGAGAAAGAGACCGGGCTGCGCTGGGCCGACGACTAGGGCCACCGCCTGCCGGCTACTTCACGTTCCTCAGGCGCACGAACAACGAAACCGCGTAGGCCACCACGACCACGGCGGTAATCACGTACGCGGCCACCATGAACGCGCCGTTGTCAGGATACTGCATGCGCCATCTCCTCGTCGCGCAGCTCGCGAAGCAGTCCGAGCGCGTAACGCTGGGTTAGGAACCCCACGTACAGCAGGGTGAAGACGCCGAACGATACGAGAAGCGTGAGCAGCATGTCCCCGGGAAGGGAGGGTTTCTCCGGCTTCATGAGCACGGGATCGGGGTGCAGCGTGCGGAACAGGAACACCGTGAAGTGAATGAACGGCACCAGCACCAGCCCCATGATCCCGATGACGGCGGAGTATCGCGCACGCACCTCCGGGTCGGTGAGCGCGCCTCGTAATACCATGTAACCCACGAACAACAGGAAGATGAATAGCGTGGACGTGAGCCGGGCGTCCCACGTCCACCACGTCCCCCAGATCGGTTTCCCCCAGATGGGGCCGGTGGTCAGCATCACCATGGAGAACGCGACGCCCACCTCGGCCGACGCGGCCGCGGCGACGTCCAACCGGCGATCGCGCAACCACAAGTACAGAATGCTGAGGATGCCCGTGACGGCGAACGCAAGGAGGGCGGACCACGCGGCCGGGGCGTGCACGTAGAAGATCTTCTGGGCCGGCCCCTGGAACCGCTCGATCGGCGTGAACATGAGCGCCCGTACGTACACGCCCGCGAGGGCCACGAGCATCGCGCCGGTGAGCAGCGTGCCCCGGCGGGCGAAGGTGAGTGCGCGATCGCGCGGAGTCATTCGTCGAGCGTGGCCGTGAACAAGATCGTCGAGAGGACGAAGAACACGATGTCGAAGGCGAGCAGCAACCTAAGCCACCCGAGAGCCTCGCTCAAGGGCCGCCCGGCCAGCACACGAGCCGTGACTTGAACGGCACCGACGACGGGCGGCACCAGGAATGGGAGGAGCAACAGCGGAAGCATCAGCTCCGAGAAGCGCGTTCGAACCACCATCGAAGAGAGCAGCGTCCCGACGACGACGAACGCAAACGTGGCCGTGCCGATGACGAGCGTCAGTTCCGGAAGCCGGCGCCACAGGGGAACGTCATAGAACAGTACGAACAGCGGTACGCTGACGACTTCCACGGCGGCCACAAACACCAGGTTGGCGGCGACCTTGCCGAGGAACAACGCCGTGCGCGGGATGGGCGCGAGCAGGATGCCGTCGAGCGCTCGGTTGTCCCGCTCCATGAGAAACGCGCGATTGAGGCCGATCATGGCAGCGAAGGTGAACGTGACCCAGAGGGCTCCGGGCGCCACATCCACGGCACCGACCGCCGTGGGATCACGCGCGAAGAACAGGACGGCCAGTACCAGCACGGCAAAGGCGAGTGAGGAAACCAGCGCGGTCTTGGTGCGCCACTCCACCGCGAGGTCCTTCAGCGCGATCGCCGCGGCGGCTCGAAGCAGGTCAGCCACGAACCAACAGGCTCCGATAGCGAGCGAGCACCTCGTCCGTCCCACGCCCGGCAGCCGGCTCGAGGGCGAGCAACCGCCCGTCCTTCAGGAACCCCACCGCCGTCACCAGCTCCATCAACTCGGCGACCTGGTGTGAGGCGATGGCCATCGCGCGACCGCGATCCCGGAGGTCGCTGAGCACATCCAACACCACCCGGCAAGAGGCGTCGTCCAGGCCGGTGAGCGGCTCGTCGAGCAATAGGAGGTCCGGGTCCGGGAGGAGTGCACGCGCGATCGCCGCCCGCTGCGTCATGCCGCGGCTGTAGGCGGCAACGCGCTCATCGGCCCTGGCGGCAAGGCCCAATTGCTGGAGCAACTCTTCCGCACGGCTCGCTCCGACGCGGTGCAGCCGTCCATAGAACCGCAGGTTTTCGCGGGCGGTGAGGACGTCGTAGAGCATCGAGTGATGGGCGACCATCGACACCGAACCCCGTCGTTCGACACGGCCAGCGCTCGGTCGAAGCAGGCCGGCGAGGACCCGCAGCAGCGTGGTCTTGCCGGCGCCATTCGGACCGATCAGCAAGATCACCTGCCCCTGGAAGATCTCGAGGGTTACGTCGTGCAGCACCCGGCGGTGACCGTACCGCCGGGAGACGCCCTGGGCGACGAGGACGGGCTCAGCCCGCGGCATCAATGCGGGCGCCCAATTCGTCCAGGTCGAAGGGCTTGATCAGACAGCTGGCCGCGGCCAGTCCCAGCGACTCCACGACCGGAGCCATGCTGGCATACGCCGTGGTAATAATGACCGGCAGGCTCGGCGTCCGCTCACGCAACTGCCGAACGACTTCGAAGCCATCCGTGTCCGGCAAATTGAGATCCACCACAGCGACATCCGGCGCGAAGCTGGCACTGGTGGCCGCAGCCTCCGCGCCCGTGGACGCGAACGCCAGGTCGTAGCGGCCGGCGAAGAACCGACGATACGCGCCCGCCAGTTCAACCTCGTCCTCCACGATCAGGACTTTGCGCCGGACGGCTGCGTTACCCGAAATGGCGGCCCCTCGAATTGGGAGGAAGGTGAAGGCAAACGCAGCGCGGAATATAGCATGGCCAAAACACGCGGGGCCCGGCTGATCACCGGGCCCCGGCAGTCGGTCAAAGCGCCGTTGTCCTACGACAGCTTCACAACGTTGGCCGCCTGCAGACCCTTGGGGCCTTCCCGGACCTCGAACTCGACCTGGTCGTTCTCCTTCAACGACCGAAAGCCCTCGGCCTGGATGGCAGAGTAGTGGACGAACACATCCGGCCCGCCTTCGCGCTCGATGAAGCCGAACCCCTTCGCGTCGTTGAACCACTTGACCCTGCCGGTGATGCGGGACATACGTTACACGCTCCTTCGACTGGTGCAGATGTGTTGGACCGGTCCCACGCGAGCCCTCTGCGAAGCTTGTCGTGCGGACTGCTAAGCGGCGCCCAGTATAAGGCTCGCTATTCGTAACGTCAACGGCGACCGCAGGTTGGCCGCCCCCAGAGGTCCCCCGATGACAGACCGAATCGACACGCTACTCAAGGAACGGCGCTCGTATGCACCCCCGGCGTCGTTCAAGCGCCAGGCGACGGTCCGCTCCACCGCCGTTTACCGTGACGCGGCCCGCAATCGCCTGCAGTTCTGGGCCGCGCGCGCGAAGGAGCTGGAGTGGATCAAGCCCTGGAGGAAGGTTCTCATCTGGACGCCACCTCATGCGCAGTGGTTCGTGGGCGGGAAGCTCAACGCATCCGTCAATTGCCTGGACCGGCACGTCCGCGGCGCGCGGCGCAACAAGGTGGCGCTCCTCTGGGAGGGAGAGCCCGGGGACCGACGTTCCATTTCGTACTGGGAGCTGTACCGTGAAGTCAACCGCTGCGCCAATGCGCTGCGCTCGCTGGGCGTCAAGCGCGGTGACCGCGTAGCCATCTACATGCCCATGATCCCCGAGGTTGTGGTCGCGATGCTGGCCTGCGCCCGGATCGGCGCCCCACATTCGGTGGTCTTTGGCGGGTTTTCCGCGGAGGCCCTGCGGGACCGCATCAACGACGCAGAGGCCAAGGCGCTGATCACGGCCGACCTGGGCTACCGGCGCGGCCAGATCGTCCCGCTGAAACGCAACGCGGACGAGGCGCTGAAAGGCGCGCCGTCGGTCAAGCACGTTGTTGTGGTGCGCCGGCACGCCGGTGAGGCCAGCGACGCTCATGCGCACATGCAGCCCGGGCGGGATCACTGGTACCACGACCTGATCGAAGACGCCTCGCCCAATTGCGCGCCCGAGGTGATGGACGCGGAGGACCTGCTCTTCATCCTCTACACGTCGGGAACGACCGGGAAGCCCAAGGGCATCGTCCACACGACCGGGGGCTATCTCACGCAGGCCCAGGCGACGACCCGTTGGGTGTTCGACCTCAAGGACGACGACGTCTTCTGGTGCACGGCGGACGTGGGCTGGGTGACGGGCCACACGTATCTCGTGTACGGCCCGCTGTCACTCGGCGCCACAGCCGTGATGTATGAAGGGGCCCCCGATTGGCCCGACAAGGACCGGTTCTGGCAGATCGTGGAGCGCTACGGCGTCACCGTGCTCTACACGGCGCCCACCGCCATTCGCGCGTTCATGAAGTGGGGCACGGAGTATCCCGCGCGCCGGGACCTCACGAGCCTCCGGCTCCTCGGCACCGTTGGCGAACCGATCAACCCCGAGGCGTGGGTCTGGTACCACACGCACATCGGCCGGAAGCGCTGCCCCATCGTGGACACCTGGTGGCAAACGGAGACCGGCGGGATCATGATCACGCCGCTCCCCGGCGTGACGCGCACCAAGCCCGGCTCGGCCACGATCCCGTTCCCGGGCATCGAACCCGTGCTCCTGGACGGCGAGGGCAAGCGCATTGACGTCGGTGGCGGCTTGCTGGGCATCCAGAGCCCATGGCCCGGCATGCTGCGCACGATCTACGGCGACGATGAGCGGTATCGCCAGACGTACTGGAGCAAGTGGCCCGGGATCTACTTCACGGGCGACGGCGCCAAGCGGGACAAGGACGGTTACTTCTGGATCCTGGGCCGCGTGGACGACGTGCTCAACGTGGCCGGGCACAGGATCGGCACCATGGAGGTCGAGAGCGCGCTCGTGTCCCACCCCGCCGTGGCCGAAGCCGCGGTGGTGGGGAAGCCGCACGACCTCAAGGGCCAGGCGCTGGTGGCGTTCGTAATCCTGCGCGCCGGAGTGGACGCGGCTCCGGGGCTCGTGGACGAGCTGAAGCAACATGTCGTGGAGAAGATCGGCGCGATCGCCCGGCCCGACGACATTCACATCACGCCGGATCTTCCGAAGACCCGGAGCGGAAAGATTATGCGGCGCTTGCTCAAGGACATCGCGGGCGGCCGCGCGCTGGGTGACGTGACGACGTTAGCCGATCCCATGGTGGTGGCGGCGCTGAAGCAGCAGTACGAGGAGCAGGAAAGTTGATGACGGGCGATCATGGGCGGCTGATGGTAGGAGATGGCGGCGCCAGGAGCCGATGCCGAAAGTAGCGGTGATCGCCCCGCCGTCCCTCGCGACGCCCGCCGGTTGCCGCGACCGCCTATGAGCGCCCGGTCCGCAATCCCGCGAGGCTCACCACGAAGGTCGCCGTGATGATCACTGCCGAGACCACGCACCACCGGCACCACGCGTTGATCACAAACGCCTCGAGGTACGTGAGGTAGGCCGAGAACGCGACGCCGAGTCCGGACAGCACGACGAGCACAACGGTGGGCGTTCGCCGGCCAACCCACGCCGGCTGAAGGCCTATCAGCGCGGTTCCCAGCAACGCCAGATAACCGCCCAAGCCGTAGAACGCCACCGGAATGCCCAGGAAGTCGGCGTACGGGCTCGTTTGAACGGACTCGCACCCATCGCCCACGCCGCAGGCGAGCGTCCCGATGACGCCGATCTTCCAGAGCGAGAGGTACGCCGCCACGATCAGCCCGACCATGGCCAGCGTGGCGACGATCATCCGGTGAGTCACCGAGCCGGAGCCGCCACGCTGTCAATGATCCTGCGGAAGCGGTCGTACGGCAGGGCCTCGGCGATGCGCGTGTTGCCGATGATGAACGTGGGCGTGGAATTGACTCCCAGATCCAGCCCTTCCTTCACCGAGGCCTCGATGCGAGCTCGGTATCGGCCGCCGTCCATGCAGGCGTCGTAGGCGGAAATGTCGAGGCCGACGGCGCGTGCGTAGTCGCGAAACATGCGCGTGGCCGCCCCGGGGCTCGCACCGTACCAGCGGGCCTGACCGAAGTACAGCTGGTCGTGCATCTCCCAGAACCGGTTCTGCTCCCCGGCGCAGGCGGCCGCATGATGAGCCAGGCGTGACTTATCGTGGCTGTCGAGCGGGAAATCACGGAATCGCCAGCGGACACGCCCGGTCGCGATGAGCCGTTGGCGCACATCGTGCATCGTGAGGACCGCGAACTGGCCGCACGCCGGGCATTGGAAGTCCGCGTATTCGATGACTTCGATCGGGGCCGAGTCGCTGCCGAGCGCGTAACCGGGGAACCCCGAGGCCGCCGTCACCGCGCCCAGCGGCAACGGCTCCGCGGAAGGCGGCGAGTCGCTGCGCGCGGCGAGGAACAACCAGGCCGCCCCCCCCGCGGCGATCACTCCCAGCAGGGCGTAGAACGGCTTGAGCCCTAGCGGGCGCGCCATGGCTCGTCCCCCCTGTCGTCGTCCTCCCAAACCGCCGCGTCGCGCTCGAGGGCCTCGCGCACGATGCGCCGGCTCTCAGCGACGTCTGGCGTGTCGTACGTGGCCCGGACCTCGTAGTGAAACAACTCGCTGCGGGCATCGCCCATCATCTTCATCAGCTCCGGACCCGCCGCCAGGAGTTCATGGTCCCGCTCGAGCTGCGTAATCCTCTCGGCGATGGCGCGCAACAACACGACCAATCGTGCCGTCCGCTCGGGGTCGTATACCTGTTCGTTCATGGTTCCCTTTCCGCGTGCTCGCGCGTGGCGCACTGCCTGCGCCCGGTCACCCGCCTGGAACTTCATACGAAGTTAATGACCCGTGGAACCGCGTGCGACACGGTTTGCGTGACGCCTCTGAGCGCATTAGGTTTCTCGCCGCCCACCGCCAGTCAGCGAGGAGACAGGATGGCAAGACGCAAGCCCAGCAAGCGAGATGAGAGCGCACCACGGATGTTCGAACAGGCCCGCGACGAGATGTATAGCCACATTCTGCGGTGCGGTGTGCTCGAGGCGGCAGCGGAGCAGCAGGCGGAGTGGTTCGACGACACGATGGAATACCTTGGGGAGCGGTACGAGGACCTCACCGACGACGAACTCCGGCAGCTCAGGCAGCTGGGCGAGCGTTATTGCAGGCCGGTCATCCAGCGGCCCACGCCCGTCGGAGCCGCGAAATAGGCCCAGACGTTGACGGATTCACAAAGCGCCCTCGCACCCCGCGGGGGCTTTTCGTTTCCCCCTACGCGCGGCGAAGGCGACCGACGCGGTAGCCGACGGCCACCCGCGCACCCCCCCCGGCTCCCACCTCCACGAACCATGCACTCCGAGCCGCGGGCCGCCCGTCCAGTCCGATGAACGCGAGCAGATAAGCGGCGACATCATCGTTGGGGCTTCCGACCCCCGCGGCAATCACCTCCACCGCCGCGCCAACGCCGCCATAGAACGCCGGCCCGCGAGAGCGCCCCGGGTTGAGGTGATAGCCGGCCCACAGCTCGCCCCGGAAGGCGGGGTCGCCGGTCCGGGTGCCCACGAGCGCACTCGCGCCGACGCCGGCACGGAAAGCGCTCCACCGCGCAACGCCGAGCCCTGCCCCCGCGAATACCTCGGGGGCCACAAGCGCCGCTCCCAGCAGCCGCCACTCCGAGCGACCCTGAGCACTGAGCGCGGTCAGGGGTGCCAGCAGGCAGGCCGCGACCGTCGCGACGACTCTATTCCAGCGCGACGTCGTAGCTAACGGCGATGTCTGGGGCCAGCGTGTGCATCACCGAGCAGTACTTCTCCACGGAGAGCTTCACCGCTCGCTCGGCCTTCGCGCGGTCGAGTCCGTCGCCCGCCACCGTGAAGCGGTAGCGGATCGCCACATACCGCCGGGGCTCCTGCTCCCGCCGCGTGCCTTGCACGTCCACCGCCACCTTGCGAACCGTCACGCGCCCCTTGGTGAGAATCAGTACGACGTCGGACGCCGAACACGCCGCCGCTGACAACAACAGCAAGAGGGTCGGCGTGGGTCCCGTCTCGCCGTCCCCATCGATTTCGATGGTGGGCGTGACCGGATCGGTACCGCCACCGCGGAACCTGAGCGAGGTTCCGGTCCACTCCAGGTGCGCAGCGCGCAGGTTGGACTGCGTCATGACCCTCGCCTCGTGGTGAGCCCAACGAAAAACCGATGGCGGTCAAAGGCATCCTCGGCGTGGTACTCCACGAGCCAGTTGATTCGATCCTTGAGATGGAGCTCGAACCCGATCACCGCCTGAAGCCAGATGCCGGGGCAGTCCGGTATCGTGCTGCACTGCTGCCGACCCCACACCGCCAGGCCGCCTCCCAGGTACGGCACCGCGATCTCTCGATCACCCGTGAAGCGAAACAATAGCTCGAGACTCGCGACGTGCGTGGTCGTGTCGGCCAGCCCGATCTCGAACGATGGGCGCAGCCGAAGTCGGCTCGTGTAGACATCACCAGCATCCAACGCGAGCGACACGACCGGGTGGACGCCATTGGTGAAGTCGATCCCCGCGCGCGACGCGAACCCGAGCAGGCTGAAGCGGAACGGCCCGGACGTCGTGTCTTCGTCGGGGGGAACGAATTCTTGCGCCCCCAGCCGACCCATACCGAGGAGCGTTGCGCCGAGGATCGCGGCGAGGATGGCTCGCCCAATCAATGCCGTCGGGCCGCCTGGACGTAGTCGGCCACGGCGTATAGCGAGATGGCCGCCGTGGCCCACGCCAGCGGTCGCAACAGCTCGGAGCCGGTCAGGAACGCGAGCAACACGAGAATCTGGCATACCGTCACCGCTTTGCCGCCGGCGCGCGCCGGGAGTGTGGTTGGGTGGCGCAAGACCACCGTCGTGAGGAATGCCACAAACGCCACGATGTCCCGAAGCAGCACCCCAAGGAACTCGAGCAACGGCAGCTGCCCGCTGGCGCACACGATGGCGAAGGTCGTGACCATGAATAGCTTGTCACAGACGGGGTCCAACACCACGCCGATTCGGGAGCCGCCGAGGCGCCGGGCCCAAATACCATCGGCCACGTCACTCGCGGCTGCGGCCAGCACGACGACCAGCCGAGCGTTGGTATCGTCCGCGAGCAGGAATGCCAGGGCCAGCGGAACTCGAAGCGCCGTAAGGAGATCCGGCGGAGTGACCAGTGGTCTTGCTTGCCCGACCTCCGAGGCACCTATACCTTGCATCTGGCAGACCGGGAGCTCGCGTGGATCTTCAACTGCTTAAGAAAGCCGCCATCTTCGCCGACCTCGACGAGGATGAGCTTGCGCGTGTCGCCGAGGTCTGCAAGGAACAGAAGTTCAAGTTCGGCCAGACGATCTTCAAGGAGGGGGAGCCCGGCAACCGACTGTACATCCTGTCCGAAGGGGATGTACGAATCTCGCGCGTGGTTCCAGGTTCGGGAGAGGAAGCGCTGACGGTGCTGAAGCCCGGAGCGTGCTTCGGCGAAATGGCGGTGTTCGATCGGTCGGAGCGGTCCACCGACGCCATCGCCAACACTGATTGCACGTTGATCACGATCACGCGGTCGGACTTCGAGATGTTGCTCGACTTCAACCGGGACATTGCCTACAAGGTGCTGTGGTCGGTGGTGCGGCTTCTGAGCGAGCGCCTGCGCGTCACCAACGACAACCTGCGGTCGTTCCTCGCAATGTCGATGTTCTGAGCCGGTCCGTCTCTGCACCGCCACAAAGTACGCGGGCCCATTCGGCGTTTCAACGGCTCTTCCCCACACCTCGCACCACATACTCAGCGGCCCGATCGGGCCGAAACATCGCTCGTGCCACGTCCGTGACCTCCGCGGCGTTCACTGCCCGAAGGCGTTCGGGGACCGCTTCCATGGCCTCCAGGTCGCCGTGCACGTGTGCTTCGAGAATCTCGGCAGCCCAAGCCGCCGCATGTTGCCGCCGGATCTGAACCAGTCCGGCCGCGTAGTTCCGGGCTCGCGCTAGCTCGGCACCGGGCAGGATCTCCTCCGCGACCCGGCTGAGCTCTTCCAACATGCCGGCTCGTGCCTCTTCCTCGCGCTCGGGTGAGGTGGCAATGTAGGCGATCACGGCGCCCGCTCGCCGACGAAGCCATGGGAGGGCAGAAACGGCGTAGGCGAGCGAGCGCTCGTCCCGGAGAGCGCGGAACAGGCGACCCGCGAGGCCGGCCAGGTAGGCGCACAGCACCTCGATCGCGAACCGCTCGGGTGCCCCGAAGGGCGGGGCCGGGAACGCAAGGGCGAGGGCCGTCTGGGCCTTGTCGCGCTGCTCCTGGCCGCGCCCTGCGCGCCACACAGGCATCCCGTTTCGCGGACCCGCCGGAGGGTCGCCACTCCTGCCGGGCCACGCCCGCTCGAGCGCAGCAAGGAGTTCCTTCTCCGGCAAGTCCCCACACGCGACGAACACGGCCGGCGCGGCGCGCAACCGGTGGGCGTGTTCCCTCAGCATACCCGTGTGCAGGCGCCGGACACCTTGTGGATCCCCGAGCGCCGGGAGCCCGTACTGATGGCCCTCAAAGGCCTGCCGCAGCACCGCCTGGAGCGGATGACCGAACATGTCGTCGCGCGCGCGGGCCGCGTCGCCGGCAAGCAGATCGCGTTCCACGGCAACGTCCGCCTCCAGGAGATGCGGCTCTCGCGCGATCATGGTGAGCAACCGTGCGGCAGGGGCGGCGGAGGCGGAGGGAACCGTCAGTGTAAACCCGGCGGCCTCGGTACCAATCGAGGCCGACACCGCGCCGCCGAGTGTTTCCGCCGCCACCGCCAGCCGCTCCGCGCTCATGCCGCCCGCACCCCGCAAGGCTGTGCGCATCAGCAACGCCGTGAGTCCGGCCGTAGCGTCGGTCTCGTGGTCGCGCAGGCCGAGTGCCGACAGGGACAGCGACACTAGTCCGGCGCCGGGCCGAGCGCACACGAGGAAGTCCACCCCGTCGGCGGTGACGCAGGCAACCTGGCCCGTCCGCCGACGTTTGCTTCGTGTCTTTCTCGCGGCGGCCGCACCGCGCTCGGCAGCAAGCGGGGGCGGCTCGTCCACGGTGACGGCGGCGCGCTCACCGGGCGGGAGCGGCCAATCGTCGTCGCCCAGACCGGCCTCACCGGTGCGAGCGTACACCACGCAGCAGCTCGCCGCCCGCGGCAGGTGCTCGCTCGCCGCTCGCGCGATGTCCTGGGCCGTCACGCGAAGCATGCGATCCAGCATGTCGTCGGCAAGCCGGTAATCCCCCAGGGCCTCGAACTGGCAGAGCAATGCCGCTCGACCATCCATAGATTCGATTTGCTTGGCCCATTGCGCCACGAGCAGGGCGCGCGCTCGCTCTATCTCCAGAGGACCGGGCGGCTCGGCTCCGATCCCGGTTACCGTGTCCAGCGCGCGAGCGACGGCCGTCCTCACGCGCGACGGGTCACACTCCAACGTCGTCTCGAATACCCCCACTTCGGTCGGCGTGTAGTGCGAGGCCTGCGCCACGCTGGCAAGCCCGGGCGCCCGTACGTCGCGCCACAACCGCGATCCGCGCCCAGAGCCGAGGATCACGGCGGTGACGTCGAGCGCCGGAGCGTCCGGATGGAGGGCGTCCA
>DATMAW010000065.1:0-29318 GCA_035559715.1 Gemmatimonadales bacterium
ATCCAGATCCCCGTCGTTGTCGAAGTCGGCCCACGCATTGGGCTGCGCGCCGGGCGCTGAGAACAACTCGGGTTGAACCGGCGTGAACTCAGGGCCTCCGGTGCCCTGGCGAAGGACCGGCACGAGAAGTAGCGCGGTACCGGCGCCGAAAAGGAGAATCACCGCTCTAGCCATGAGTACACTGCCGTGCAGGAGTTAAATGGGCGGTCCAAAGTACGCAGACGGCGCTGCGTCAGGGAGAGAAGGAACTGGGGCGGCAGGATTCGAACCTGCAACTTCCGGATTAACAGTCCGGCGGTCTGCCAGTTGACCTACACCCCAAGGACACCAAAACAAGAGGGCCCGCCGGAAACCCGGCGGGCCGTCTCGATTGCGCGAACCGAACGAGCCTAGCCGGGCCCCGGTGAACTCCGGTCGTTGCCTGCGTTTCGATTGAGACCCGTGCAGCTCGCGTTCATGATGTCACGATACGATCGCCGGGTAGCACGGTCAACCCCGACCGCACGGCTCAGTACTTGATCGCGTAGTAGATAACGTAGATCCAAGACAGAACTCCGTGAATGATCGCCCACAAGATGGACTTGTTGGCGCTCCACGAGATCGTGATGGCGAGAGCGGTTCCGAACCCGACACCGACTTTGGCGGCGTCTTTCGATCGTGCGGCGGATACCTCAGACATGGGATGTCCCTTTCAGCGAGCGTTGTGCGGGAATCCTGGTAGCCAGCCGCCGCACCACAGTGCCCGGCTGCCGCCGCCTATCGTGACGATTGCGCCGGCGATCTGCGCGGCTCCAATGATGCGCGGGCTTCGCACACCGGTGAACTCCAGCACCTCGGCTGGCAGGAAGACGAGTACCACCGCCACAAAGAGCGTGGCGTAGGTGAGCGCGCGGATCACTCAAGCACAAGGCGATTCAGCGGAGCGCAGTGAGTGTGACGTGCGTCACGTGCATCCCTCCTGCTGCCATCCTCCTACATCCGTTGCGACACCACCCGGCCGAGGCCGGCCTTCGTCGCCGAAGATATGTGCTGGACGTCACTTGCGCGCCTCGTAGGACGCTCCCCCAGAGTGGTGCGCTGATTGCATCGATGCGGCACCCAGCGGCCCGGAACTCCCTCTGACGCAGGTTCCGGCCACCTGCCTATCACCAGTTACCGGAGGCCTGCCGTCATGAAGCCGAAACGCTATCTCTCCGCCCTATTCTGGATGGCGGCGCTCGTCGCAATCACGAGCTGCGTGCAGGATCGCACCGCCACTGGCCCCGAGCTTCCGCCGCCCAACCTCGGCCTGCTCGACGGGCTAATGAAACCCACCGGGCTACTCGATTGCTCTCCGCTTCCGTACGCCTCCGCCACAAAGACCATTGGCCCTGAGGGCGGCACCATCACGGTCGGGCCCCACAGGCTCGTCGTGCCCAAAGGCGCCCTCACCGCCCCCGTGACCATTACGGCGGAAGCTCCCACCAGTTCTCGCCGAGTGGTTGAGTTCCAACCTGAGGGACTCGAGTTCGCCAAACCGGCGGCCCTCACGATGAGCTACGAGAGGTGCAGGACGCTGGGACTGCTCCTGCCCAAGCGCATCGCATACATCAGCGGCGTGCTCGACGTTTTGTACTACCTGCCGTCCGTCGATGACCTGGAGAACGAGCAAGTCACGGGCAAGCTGGAACACTTCTCCAACTATGCAGTCGCCTGGTGACCTGACGCTGAACGGTGCGCCCTCGCGGATGCACCGGCCCCGGGCGGACGGTGCAACCGTTCGCCCCGGGGATTTGCTGCTCGAGGGCCGCGCGCGTGAGCGCGCAGGCTGCCTGCCCGAAGCCGCTGAGCATTACGAGGCCGCGATCGCGGCGGCCGAGCGCAACGGGGACGTCCGGGTACTGGCGGAAGCCCTTCGCCGGCTCGGCGCGGTTCGCCACCATCGAGGCGACAAGGCCGCTGCCCGCGACCTGTGTCAACGGAGTTACGCCGTCGCCAGCGCGGCGGGCGAGGACGTACTCGCGGCGGAGGCCCTCAACGCGCTTGGCGTGATCGATCTCCAGACCGGCTCTCTGGACACCGCGCGGGAGACGTTTGGCCGCGCGTACGCGCTTGGTGGTGCGTCCCCCGATATCCGAGCGCGGGTGGAGCAGAATCTGGGGATCCTCGCGAATATCCGCGGCGACTTCGACGCCGCGCTGGGTCACTATCGTGGTTCGCTCGAGGCACACCGGCGATCCGGCAACGAGCATGGGTGCGCCATCGCGTACAACAACCTCGGGATGGTGAGCGCCGACCGGGGTCTGTGGGAGGAGGCATACAACTACTTCGAGCAGAGCCTCGCGATCGCGAAGGCCGGTGGCGACGTATACCTGCAGGGCCTGTGCCTCGGCAACCAGGCCGAGGTGTTCCTCGCCCGGCAGCAGTTCGAGCAGGCACGGCACAACGCCGAGGCCGCTTTGCTGATCTTCGATCAGTTGGACGATCGAGCGGCCAAGGCCGACGCCTATCGGCTCATTGGCATGGTGTACCGCGAGACCGGGAAGGCCGCTCTGGCTGAGTCACGATTGCGTTGCGCCATCGAGCTTGCGGCAGCGGCGGGCTCGGTCCTCAACGAGGCCGAGGCCACGCGCGAACTGGCGCTCCTCTATCAGGCCATGGGCCGCAATCAGGAAGCGCTAACGGCGCTCAACACGGCCCACCGACTGTTCCGGCGCCTGGACGCTCGCGTGGACCTTGTACACGTGGGCGGCAAGGTTGCGCAGCTGGAGGAAACCTACTTCGCGGTCGTTCGAGACTGGGGCCAGTCCATCGAGTCCAGCGACAGCTATACACATGGCCACTGCGAACGCGTGGCGGAATACGCCGTGGCCGTTGCGCGCCAGCTGGGCCTCAGCGAAGACGAGATCACCACCGTCCGCATCGGAGCCTACCTCCACGACGTCGGCAAGGTCCGCGTCCCACACGAGATCCTGAACAAGCCGGGCCCGCTTACCGGCGCGGAGATGGACATCATGCGCATGCACCCCGTGTGGGGCATCGAGCTGCTCGCCGCCGTGGAGTTCCCGTGGGACATCAAACCCATCATCCGATGGCACCACGAGAAAGCTGACGGGACCGGCTACCCCGACCGGCTGCGCGGCGCCGAGATCCCGCTCTCGGCACAGATCATCGGCATCGCCGACGTGTTCGACGCTCTCACCACAACGCGGGCGTACCGGCCCGCCTTGTCACGAGACGTCGCCCTGGGAGAGATGACCGCCTGCCGCCACTGGTGGAGTCCCGAGGTACACGAGGCGTTCCTCCGAGCCCTGAGCACGAGCGCCGACGCGGCCGTGCCCAAAGCCGCGTGAGACTACCCGTGCCGATCGTGGCTTCGTTCGTAGTGGAGTTGTTCGTGCATTCGTTCTCTCGCCTGAGAGGCGTCGCGGCGCTTGGCGCTCTCGAGGCTTTTCGCGCGCGTCCCGGACGTGCGCACGCTGGGGAGGGACGGTAGGCGCGTCAGTTCGCCGCGCTTGCACGACGGACACGTCACGGCGGCGTCGCCACGCACCAGCGCCTCGAACTCGTGACCACAGGCCTGACACGCGAAGTCGAAGATGGGCATGGTTACCTCGTGGGTGAGGGGACGCGGTGCATCAAGCGTCGGTCATGCCGCCCAGCGGCACCAATCTCGCCCGCGGCGGAATCCCGGGCTCCAGCTCCATGATCCCCACGGTCGGCTTCTGACCGAACCGCGCGGGCCCCGCCGCACCCGGGTTCATCACCGTAACCGTCCTGTTCACCAGTTCGAGCAGTGGCTGGTGCGTGTGCCCGTATACGATGATCTCGGCGTCGGGGTATTCGGCCACGAGCGCCGCGGGCGTTGGAGAACCAAGTTGGTCTCCGTGTGTCACTACTACGATAAAGCCGTCCAGCTCAACCTGAGCCACTTGCGGGCACCTCGCTCGGACCTCGTAGCCATCCACGTTCCCGTACACGGCCGTCACCGGCGCAAGCGACGTGAGGCGGTCCAGGACCTCGAGCGACCCGACGTCGCCGCCATGCAGGATGTGATCCACCCGTGAAAACACGTCCAACACCTCGGGACGCAGCTTCCCGTGCGTGTCGGAGATTATCCCCAGCCGCACGGCGCGCCCCGCACCCCGCTGCCGCTCACCGGGTACCCTCCCACCTCGGCGTCAGCTGAATCTCCACGCCCATGTGGTCCAGCACCCGCTGCACAACGAAGTCCACCAACTGTTCCACCCTGGTGGGCCGATGATAGAACCCGGGAGCCGCGGGAAGCACCACGGCTCCAGCCTCGGTGACGCCCGTCAGGTTCCGGAGGTGCACCAGCGAGAGCGGGGTCTCCCGTGGCACCAAAATCAGCCGGCGCCGTTCCTTCAGCGTCACGTCAGCCGCCCGTTCGATCAGCGACCGGCTCGTTCCACCAGCGATCGCGGCCACCGCCCCCATCGAGCACGGGCAGATCACCATGCCGGCTGATCTGGCGGAGCCGGAGGCCGGCACGGCTCCCCGATCGGCATCGTCGAATACCGTGACGCTCGACCAGTCGCCGCCGGTCGCCTGCCTCAACGCGGTGTCAGACGCGACGCCGGCTTCCATTTCGAGCAACCGCCACCCATGACGCGACACGATGAGCTGCAAGGGCACCTGGGCCCGCACGAGCACCTCGAGCAGACGAACGGCGTACGGCGCTCCGGATGCGCCGGTGATGGCGAAAATCCAGGGAGCGCTCACGCCCTTATCGGCCCCGGCGCGCCGGTGCCGGCGCCTTGGGGGGGTGCCGTGGCGGGCCCTTGGGCGCAGGACGCCGGGGAAGGCGCACCAGTTTGCCACGCCGCGATGTCGCGACCGGTGACCCATCCCGGCCCGGGCGTTGACGGCTCACAGGAGCCGGTCCGCCAGCGCGCCCGCGAACACCACCACGGACATCAGCCCGTTCATCGTGAAGAACGCGGCGTCGAGCCGAGAGAGGTCTCCTGGCCTCACAAGTTGATGCTCCCAGACCAGCAGTCCGGACGCGGCCGCGACGCCCAGGTAATACGGCAAGCCGAGCCCGGCGCCGACACCGAACGCGAACAGCAGTACGATCGCGAGCCCGTGACCCAACTTCGCCAGCAGAATCGCGCGCGCCTGCCCCAATCGCGCCACCGCGCTCCGCAGGCCGTGCTCTCGATCGAATGCCTCGTCCTGAAGCGCGTAGAACACGTCGAATCCCGCGACCCACGTCGCCACGGCCGCGGCGAGCGCCACCAGCGTCCACGCGGGATCGCTCCATCGCCCGGCCACGGCCAGGTAGCCGCCCACCGGTGCGATCGCGAGCGCGCCACCAAGCCACAGATGGGACCAGCTCGTGAAGCGCTTGGTGTAGCTGTAACCGCAAATCCACAGGAGCGCCACGGGGCTCAGAGAGAGACAAACGCGATTCAGCATGCCCGCCGACGCCACGAACACCGCGGCTCCCACCGCCACGGCCGCCCAAGCAGCCTGGAGGGACAACTTCCCACTCGGCAGCTCCCGTCCCCGCGTCCTCGGGTTCTTCGCGTCCAGCTCACGATCCACGATGCGGTTAAACCCCATGGCGCAAGATCGCGCAGCTGTGAACGCCAGCACCACCAAGACCACCTTGGCCACCGACACGGTGTCCACCGCGGAGGCATACACCACGCCGATCAAGGCGAACGGCAGCGCGAACACGGTGTGCGGCAACTTCACGAGATTCGCGTACCGCACCAGAAGGGACTCGCCCTCGAACGTTTGCCCCTCGCGCGGTCCCTGCGGCGGCAGACCCCTCTCGGCGTGTGCCTCGGAGGTCAGGATAGGCTTCAGGTCTGGAGACCAGGGGCGAGTTCGTCTCATGTCACACCGAGCTCGGTCAATCGCTCCATGGCATTCCCCGCCCGGCGGTCATCGGCCGTTGTCGCCCGCGATCCGCTGGTCCAGTGGCAGCTCAATCGTCTCGCCCCAGAGATGTTGTCCGAACCATTGCCAGTTGTGCCACACCGCCGCGAGGCGTTCCCTGGGCTTGTTGATGCCGTGGCCAAACCCCTTGTACACGATTAGCCGGGTCGGCACGCCGGCATCCTGGAGTCCCTGGTACAGCTCATAGGCATTCGGGATCGGCACGCGGCGGTCGAATTCGCCGTGCTGAATGAGCGTCGGCGTCCGCGCCTGGCGAATGAATGTCATCGGTGACGTCTTGGCGTAGATGTCAGGGTCCGACCACGGCGTGGCCTTGAGATACTGCCGCGTGAACGGATGGATGTCTGTGTTGACGTAGTACGTCACCCAGTTCGAGATACCGGCCCCGACGGAGATGGCCTTGAAACGTCGCGTGGTGGTTGTGAGGTACGCCGAGATGTAGCCACCCTGGCTCCAGCCCATTGCGCCCATGCGGCTCGTGTCCACCATGCCGCGCTCCGCGAGGTGGTCCACGCCCGACAGCACGTCCCAGGCATCGCCCACGCCGAGGTTCCGCACGTTGAGCGAGCGAAAGGCTTCGCCGTATCCCGCCGAGCCGCGATAATTGGGACGCAACACAAGCGCGCCCTTGGCCAGCCATTGGTGCACCGGGTACACCGACCCGTACACTGGCATCGGGTAGTCAATGCCGGTCGGTCCACCGTGAATCAGCACCAGCAGCGGATAGCGGCGCGATGGATCGAACCCCCCGGGCTTGTGCAGCACGCCCTCGATCTGGACGCCATCCCGGCTCTTCCACGAGATGACCTCGGAGCTGCCGAGGTCCCAACCGGCGATCTGGTGCGTGAGGGTAGTTACGGCTTCGGGCGCATAGCGATCCACCGCCGTTCGATACACCTCGGCCAGCGTCGTGGGGCTCTGGCCGAGGAGCACCATCGTGCGACCGTCCGGTGTGACGTCCAGCGCGAAGATGTTCTGCGGCTCCATCGCGAACGGCGTGGCGAGCCCCGTCTCGGGATCGACCCGAAAGACGTGGCGCCGGGTCTTCTGCCATGCCATGATGAAAAGACCGGCGGCGGTCCAGCGCGCCTGAGCGGGATTCTCGTCGAGGTTCGCAGCCAGGCGGGTCGGCGAACCTCCAGCCGCAGGGACCTTCAGCAGTTGCCCGTTACGGTAGTAGTGGGAGGTCGTGTCTCCGCCCGACGACGAATACACGATCCACCGGCCATCGGGCGACCAGGTGGGATTACCGTCGGCACCGATGCTCGTGACGAGCGGCCGCGTCGTGCGGGTTTCGACATCGAGCAACCAGATGTCCGACCGCGACGACGAGTTGATCAGGGGATCGGGACGCCGCTCGAACGCGATGTGTGATCCGTCCGGCGACCACTCGAACCCGAACACACCGAAGTCCGTCCCCTCGGTGAGACGCTGGGGATCGCCCACCGGCCTGTTCAGGTCAGCGGGTAGCGTGACCAGCCACAGGTGGCGCTGGCGGTACTCCTCGTCCTCGACCGCCCACTCACCGTAACGCTCTCGCCGTTCCTTCGCGCTCGCAGACTCTGGCTCCTCGGACGTGAAAGCCAAGCGGCGGCCGTCCGGAGCCCACGCAAAGGCGGCCACACCGTCCTTCACGGCGGTGAGCGGCAGGGCCTCGCCGCCGGACGGCCGAATGAGAAAGATCTGCTGCTTGTTGCCGCGATCGGCGAGAAAGGCAAGCCACGTCCCGTTGGGCGACCACGTGGGACTGGTGCTGCTTCCCTTCGGCGTGTGGGTCAGTGGGACCGGCTCCTCGCCCAGGCGTGCCAGCCAGATCTCCGTGTCGAATCGGTTTTCCTCCCAGTCCGCGGACGTGACGGTGTAGGCGATTGCCCGGCCGTCCGGCGATACGACCGGCGAGCCGGCGCTCTTAAGCGAGATGACGTCCTTGAACGAGGGACCCGGGACCGTTGGCTCTTGCGCCACCGCAGGGGCAGCAAGCAGCAGGGTGCACAGCGCAACGCATCGCGTGGCTACGCCCACTGGAGCCTGAGAGATGTGATCCATGTCGAACCGCCGCTGGTGACCCGTTCCGAGATAACTGCAATCAGCCGTTGAAACCCGACGCCCCGAAATGGAACCGCGTCCGGAGCACAGGGGTGTGCAGCAGCGGGCTCCGGATCCCCTTTCAGCGTCGGATCCGCTCCCGGCAGCTTCTTGAGCAGCCTGTCCCGACCTCACGCGCGAGTGCGTCCTGAAAAAGACGGGACTTCTCCGAAGCCACGGGGACCACCTCTCACCCTCGCCTGTCCAATCTCACGTGGGAATCCCCAGGTCCGCCCATATTTCGTCCACCCGCCGTTTCGTGTCGTCATCCATCACGATCCGCCGCGGCCACGCACGATCGAAGCCTTCTTCTTTCCACTTGGCGGTGGCATCAATCCCCATCTTCGAGCCGTAGGTGAACGCGCGGGAAGCGTGATCCAGCACGTCGATCGGCCCCATCGTGAAGCGAACGTCTCGCTCTGGATCGATGTGGTTCAGCGCCACCCACCAGGCTTCCTCGGGATCCTGAACGTTCACGTCGTGATCCAACACGACGATCACCTTGGCCAGCGACATCAGCCCCATCCCCCACAGCGCGTTCATGACCTTCCAGGCCTGCCCCGGAAACTGCTTCTTGATGCTCACGAACACGAGATTGTGAAAGATCCCGTACGCCGGCATGTGGTAGTCCACGATCTCCGGCACGGTCAGCCGGAGCAAGGGAAGGAAGATTCGCTCGGTGGCGCGACCCAGGTAGTAGTCCTCCATGGGCGGCCGGCCCACGATCGTCGTCGGATAGACGGGATTCTTACGCGACGTAATCGCCGTGACATGCACGGCGGGATAGTAGTCGGCGAGCGAGTAGAACCCGGTGTGGTCGCCAAAGGGGCCTTCCAGCACGAGCGGCTCGGCGGGGTCCACATAGCCCTCAATCACCAGTTCGGCTTCGGCGGGCACCAGGAGGTCGCTGGTCACGGCCCGAACCAGGCTCACCGGCTTGCGCCGCAGGAAACCGGCGAACAAGTACTCGTCTATGTGAGGTGGGAGCGGTGCTGACGCGCTGTAGATGGACGGCGGATCCCCCCCCAGGGCGATCGCCACCGGCATCCTGGCACCGCGCGCCGCCATCTCCCGCCAGTGCGCAGCCCCCACCTTGTGGCGCTGCCAGTGCATTGCCAGGAGATCGCGCTCCAGCACCTGGACGCGATACATCCCGACATTCCGCACGCCCGAAACCGGGTCCTTGGTGATGACCTGGGGCAGCGTGATGTAGGGTCCGCCGTCCTCGGGCCAGCACGTGATGATGGGCAACTCCGCGAGATCCACGTCGGCCCCGCGCAGCACAATGTCCTGACACGGCGCGGGCCCCGAGACGGTGCGCGGCGGAAACTTGATCAACTCCGCCAAGGTCGGCAGCATGGCGAGTTTCTCGCGCCAGCCCTCGGGCGGTTTCAGCGTGAGCAGCTCCGTGATCCGGGCCGCCACATCGTCCAGGCGCTCGACGCCAAGTGCGAGGCACATGCGCCTCTCGGAGCCAAACAAGTTGATCGCGACGGGCATCCGAGCGGGGCGGCCGCCGGCAAGCGTAGGGCTGCTGAACATCAACGCCGGCCCACCACCAGCCGACTTCATGCATCGATCCGCGATCTCCGCCACTTCCTTGACCACGGACACCGGCCGGCTTACGCGCACCAGCTCACCCGCCGCGTCGAGCGCGGCCACGAATTGCGTCAGGTTATCGATGGTCATCGCCCGATTTGGCCGCGTCACCCCACCACAAGGCCGCGATCCCGAACGTCAATCGCTCGAAGCCAACACCGTTCAATCCCGCGTGCGTCATCCGCGCAGCCAGTCGCTCGGGCGACGGGAATTCGCTCACGGAATCTGGCAGGTAGGAATAGGCGGTCGTATGTTTCGAGACGAGGCGGCCGACGTGCGGCAGCACGTGCCGGAAGTAGAATAGGTAGAGGGACTTCACGGGCTGGGCATCGGGGATCGCGAAATCCAGAATTACGAGTCGCCCACCCGGTTTCAAGACGCGACGCATCTCGTCCAGCCCCCGGTCGAGGTCGGCCAGGTTGCGGATCCCGAATCCGACCATGCAGCCGTCGAACCGGGCGTCCGGGAAAGGCAGCTCCAGCGCATCCGCTCCCACAACGCTCACGTTCGCGCCGTCGGGGCACTTCGCACGCCCAAGCTGGAGCATCGGGATCACGAAATCCGCGCCTACGACGCGCCCCCGAAAGCTCGTTCGCTTCGTCAGCGCGAGCGACAGGTCAAGCGTTCCGGCGCAGAGGTCGAGGTACACGCCCATGCTGCTATCCGGCCTCGCGCCGAGCATCCGGTCCACCGCGCGCCGTCGCCACCCCCGATCCACGTTGAGGCTCAACACGTGATTCAGCAGATCGTAGCGCGGCGCAATGGCCGTGAACATCTGCCGCACGTACGAGCGCTTTGTGTCGCCGGAAAGTGGGGACAGAGCGGGGGGCGACGACGTCATGGAGGCCTAAAGCTACGCGCGCGAGACCCCGGACAACAGCCGACGCCCACGATCGTCCGAATCATCATCACTCGTGACCCAGGCCTGGCGACTCTCTAACGCCTCCGATCAGGAGGTCGTTGTCGCGGCGTTGGCAGGCCGGGAAGACGCCTACCGCGAACTGCTGCGCCGATACGAACGCCCGGTCTTCTCGCTCATCTATCGCATGGTGCGGGACCGTGAGGCAGCGGAGGATCTCGCTCAGGAGACGTTCGTGAAGGTTCTCGGCGCCCTCAAGACGTACCGACCGGAGTTCAAGTTCTCGTCCTGGATTTTCAAGATCGCCAACAATGCGGCCATCGATCACCTGAGGCGCCGTCAGCTCGACACGCTGGCCCTCGAAGGCGCCCCCGACGCCGCGAATCAAGAACAGGCAGAGGCCACGCAGATCCAGGTCGCGGCCCGTGGCGAGGACCCCTCACAAGAAGTGGAAGCCCGCGAGCTGGGATCAGCGATCGAGCAGGCAATCGGCCGGTTGAGGCCGGAATACCGGTCTTGCATCATCCTGCGACATATCGAGGGGCGATCATACCAGGAGATCGCCGAAACCCTCGGCTTGCCGCTGGGAACGGTGAAGACCTACATCCATCGGGCCCGGGCGGAGTTGATGGACGCCCTTGGTCCCTTGCGTGAGTGAAACCGAGGACACGGTCAAGCCGTAGGGGGAAACGCATGACAGACCACTCTGGAAATGATGCCGAATTGACCGAGGCCGAACGGCTGTTCGACCTCTATCTCGCAACGCTGCCGCGGTTTGAGCCGGGGCCGGGCTTTTCCGAGCGGGTCATGGCTCAGCTGGTGGGTCACCCCGACGTTGCCCTGGTCGAGAGGGAAACCCGGCGCGCCGCTCAGATCGTGCCGGCCGTGCTGCGCCGACCGGGGGTGGGATGGGGGCTCGCGGGATCGGCGGCCCTGACGAGCGCTGCGCTAACCGCGTGGACCATCCCGAACCTCGAGGCCATCGGGGCGAGGCTGACCTCCGCCATGACGGTCGCACTCGCGGGGTGGCCGACGCTGGTGGAACAACTCACCCGGTGGTCGGCCGGTTTCGGGCAAGAAGCTGCCGGGCTGATCATGCAAGGAGGCCCGTCAAATCTGGCCGGGGCGTTGGCTGGCGCCGCGCTGGCAATCCCGGTATCGGTTGTTGGACTGATGCTGGCCTTCCGGCCGGCAACGCAGGCAAGGAAGGCCAATCATGGACGTTAAGACTATCACGACAACACTCGCCGCCCTGCTGGCGTTCGCGTCCTCCAGTGCCCCGGCGCAGGCCAATCAGGCGGTCACGGCCGTCGCGCACTCCTCAGAGGAGTCACGGCGCGAGGCCACCGTCACATTCGAGCTGTCCAACGGCGAGCAGCGTGTGATCTCGTTTCGTCGAGGCGAGATCTCCGTTGACGGCAACCCCATTGGCAGGTATCAGCAGGGGGCATCGCTCGACCGGGCATGGCGCCGCCTCATTGGACGGGCAGGTGAACTCACGAGCGATCAACTCGTTCTCGCCATCCGCGGCTTGCCAGTTCAGGAACTGAGTCCCGAAACCCAGGACGCGTGGAGCGAATTGACGAGGGCGCTTCCGGCCGTCCCGCCAGGAACCGCGGTGCCGCCTCTTCCAGCCGTTCCGGAGGCGCCGGCGACTGCCGAGGTCGAAATCCCCGATGTGAACGTCGACATCGGGAACATTGGTGAAGAGGTCCGCGCCGCAGTGGCCGAGGCGCGCCGGGCGCAAGGCCTGCAAGGCCGAGGCGAGCCCTCGTTCGCGGTGGGAAGCGTCGTGACTGACGTGATGGGCCTGTTCGGCATGCTCGTGGCGCTTGCATCCATCGGGTTTGGCGCGGTCTTCTTCGTGCCGCAGCGACTCGAAGTCGTGGCCGACACCGTAGCGCGATCTCCGGTTCGCGCGTTCTTCGCCGGGCTGTTCACTCAACCGTTGCTGTTGCCGGCGCTGCTCACCATGGTCGTGGGGCTCGTGCTCACCATCGTCGGCATCCTGGTCGTGCCTGTGGCAATCATCGGATTTGTGCTCGCGTTGATCGCGTCGGTCCTCGGAGGCTATCTCGCGGTCGCCCGGGTCATGGGAGAGATCTACGTTCACCGAACGGGCCGCCAGAATCTGTACACCACTGGTTGGGCCACGTATCGCTACCTCGTCTACGGGCTCGTCGGCTTGCTCGCGATCTGGTTACCGGCGCTGGCGCTGCAGTGGATTCCGGGCGCCGGAGTCGCGTTGATGCTGGCCGCGATCATCTTCACGTGGGTGATTGCCACGGCGGGCCTGGGCGCCGTGGTGCTGTCGCGGGGCGGGACCCGCAGCAGCTTCGGCAGCAAGCCGGTGGCGCAGCTCTCGGCTGACTTCTCCTGGACGACGCCTCGGTCAACCGCGAGCACGGGAGAGACGCGGAGGGCACAGTGATACGCTCGGCGACAGCGGCGCTCGCCATCGCAGTCGGGGCACTGGCTGCGGCGCGGGCGGATGCCCAGGACATGCGGCAGACAAGCGCGTCGCGGCAGCGAGGGAATGAGGCAGACCTGTCCGTGCACGTGGGCTTCGGCGTGGGGCGCTTCTTCCTCAAGCCGGGGCCCGAGGAGGTCCTGTATCGAGCGCGGCTGCGGTATGACGCCGAGGCGTTTGAGCCCGTCATGCGCTACGACGCCGCGGGCCGCCGTGTGCGCCTCGGGATCGAGGGGCTGAACGGACGCGGGCGAGGGTGGGATCGCGACAACCTGCCCGAACAGCGGCTCGAGGTTGAGCTGTCACCGGCAGTCCCGACCGACGTGGACCTGGAGTTCGGGGCCGGCAAGGCGGATGTGGACCTGGGCGGGCTCTCGATTCGGCGCGCCCACTTCAAAGCCGGCGCTGCGGAGACGACGGTCCGGTTCAACGAGCCGAACCGGATGAGGTGCGAGGAACTTTCGTTCGAAGTCGGCGCCATTGCGCTCTCCACCGAACGCCTTGGCAACGCGCGTTGCCAACGGATCACGTTGAAGGGCGGGGCGGCAGACATCACATTCGATCTCACGGGCGCCTGGCCGGAGAGCTTTGAGGCCCATGCGGAGATCGCCGTCGGCCTTGGGTCGGTGACGCTCGTGTTGCCCGAAGGGCTCGGCGTGGCGGTCGAGATGGATCGGTTCCTGGCGAGCTTCGATCGGGCCGGGCTCCGGAGGCGCGGGGACCGGTATTACTCCGCGACGTATGAAGCCGCATCGACCAAGCTACACATCAATGCGAAGGCCGTGATGGGAAGCGTCGAGGTGCGCTGGGTCCCGGCAAACCGGTAGGCGGGAGGGACGGGCGGAGAGACGCGAAGCCGGGATTCAAGCGCGAAGTCGCACCTCCCCACCTTCTTTGACACCGAGGTGTTCCGCGGCCGAGCCATCCCGCACAGCGATCTCGATCGTGCCACCGGACCCCACGAACGCCACCAACTCGCCCGGCGCCACATCAGCGAACGTCTTGCGCAACGGGATCGCGCGACCCGCCACCACAACCGCCGCCGTTCCGGCTAGTTCCGAGCCGGCCACCGAGGACTCGTTCTCGGTCTTCCCGACCCGCGGCGTCGCTCCTGCTTCGGCGTCCGCCAACTCTCGCAGGTTCGTCACCAAAGTCCCGAATCGATCCACGTACACCACGCACCCGACCAATCCCTGCGGGTCAACCCGGGGAGTCGGGACCGGCGTGCGAATCGGGTTGGAAATGACGCGTCCGACGCGTTCGAGCGACGAGCCTTGCGCGAGGAGAGCCGCCACAGGCGCCATCACGTCGCGGCCCTGAAACGTGGGAGATGCATCGGAGGGAACCGGAACGTCCACCACGCTGGCACCGGTCAGCACCGGCGTAAGCAGGCCGTTGTCCGGCGCCACGAAGCGGTGTCCATGGTTCGCCGCCGCAATGATTCGTCGCCTGGTACCCACCGTCGGATCCACCACCGCCAGATGCACCGTCCCTGCCGGGAACCGCTGCCAGGTCCTGCCGAGCACGTACTGGGCGGCGAAGATGTTGCCCTGCGCGATCTCGTGAGTGATGTCCACGATCCGCGCGTCAGGGGCGGCCGACAGCAGGACCCCCTTCAGCTCGGCAACGTAGGAGTCCCGCTGTCCGAAGTCGGTCAGCAGGGTGATGATCGCCGTCACAGAAGGAGCTATCCGGTGAGGATCGGCAGGCGGATCTTCTTGCCTCCGACTTTGGCTTCCACCTCACGCGTCATGGAGGCCAGCGCGCGCGCCGCCGGCGAGTCCGGCTCCGCGATCACGATCGGCTTGCCCGCATCGGCGAGGTCGGCCATCCCGGCCTGCAGCGGCACCTGTCCGAGCAGCGGAACGCCCAGCTCGGTCGCCAGCCGGTGGCCGCCGCCGCCGAGGAAGATCTCCGTTCGCTCCCCGCAATGCGGGCAGGCGAACCAACTCATGTTCTCCACGATGCCGAGGACCGGCACGCTGACGCGCTCGAACATCTTGGCGCCGCGCAACGCATCTCCGATTGCCACTTCCTGCGGCGTGGTTACGATCACCGCGCCGTCCAACTGTACCGATTGGGCGAGGGAGAGTTGCGCGTCGCCGGTGCCGGGGGGCAGATCCACGATGAAGTAGTCGAGCTTTCCCCAGCGTACGTCGCGCAAGAACTGCTGGATGATCTTCGTTACGATGGGGCCGCGCCAGATGGCCGGCGCGTCACGATCGACCAGAAACCCCAGCGAGATCAGCCGCACGCCGTACCGCTCGAGCGGGATGATCTTCTGGTCCTGCACCGGGGGCTTTTCGTTCACACCGAACATCCGTGGGATGTTGGGCCCGTACACATCTGCGTCCATGATGCCCACGCGCTTGCCGGCCCGCGCGAGTTGGGCAGCCAGGTTGGCGGCGATCGTGGACTTGCCCACGCCGCCCTTGCCGCTGGAGATGGCAATGATGTGGCCCAGGTCGTCGAGCGCGGCGGGCGGAGGCGGGGCATGGGCTGCATGGGCAGCGGGCGCGACCGGCCGGGTGCCCTCGGGCGCCGGCTGCGCCCGCGGCTCCACCACGTCAATGTGCACGTCGGACACGCCGGACACCTGTTGCACGGCCCGCCGTGCCTCGCGCACGATCGTGGCGGGGTCGTCGCGCGACAGCAAGAACGTGAACGAGACGCGCCCGGCGCCGTCCACTGAGAGATCCCGCACCATGCCGGCCGACAACACGTCACTACCCACGCGCTCATTGCGGACCTTCCCGAGCGCGGAGGCCACGAGGGATTCAAGACTGGTAGTCATCGGTGCAATGATAGGGAGTGCGCCGGGGCCGGAGCAATGCCGCCGCCACGGGCTCGGTCACGCTACCTCTGGCGCGCAAGCACCTCTCGGGCCACCGCCAACACCCGCTCCTGCACTTCCGCGAGCGAACCGTTCAGCATGGCCCCCGCCGCCTTGGTGTGCCCGCCCCCGCCGAAGGACCCGGCGAGCTTCGCCACGTCAACGTCCCCCACGGAGCGGAAGGAGGCCTTGACCCGACCACCGGTGACCTGGCGAAACAAGAGCGCCAGGCGAACGCCGCGGATGGAGCGGGGAAACTCCACGATGCCTTCCAGTTCTTCGGCGTCCACGCCGTGCCGCTCGAGCGCGCCCGGTGGCACCGTCACCCAGGCGAGCCCGATCTCGGGCTCCACGACCAATGTCTGCAGCACGTCGGCTGTGAGGCGAATGCGCCCCTCCGTCGCCGTCGCGTAGACCTCTCGATAGATCTCCTCGGCATCGAGCCCCTGGCCGAGCAGGTCAGCCGCGACGTGCAAGGCGCGGGGGGACGTGTTACTGAACCGAAACCCGCCCGTGTCCGTGAGCAAGGCCACGTACAGCGCCCGTGCCGCGTCTTTCGAAATGGACCATCGCGCTGACCGGGCAAGGTCGAACACCAGCTCGCCCGTGGCGCACGCGGATGCGTCCACCAACCGCGGGCCGGGGGGCAGGCTGCCGTTGGTGGTGTGGTGATCAACGCAGGCGACCGGTACACCCGCCGCCCGCACGGCTTCACCAAGCTGCCCGAGCCGACCCAGGTCCGAGATGTCAAGCACCACGATCGCATCCGCGCGGCGGAGGTGTTTCACGGCCTCCTTCGTCTTGTCGGCGCGGTCGGTGGTGGCGAGGAGGAACTGGTATCGGTCTGGAAACGGGGTCGGGTTGGTGATGGCTGCGCGAACGCCGCGCGCGGTCAGCAAGTGCCACAGGGCCACCTCGGCCCCAACGCCGTCGCCGTCGGCATTCACGTGCGTCGTCAGGGCGACCCGCATGCCGGGCTTGAACAGATCGGCCAGGTCCCGAGCGGCTCGGCGGCGCCCCACTGGTACGAGGAGCGCGGATGGGGATTTCGTGTTCGTAGGCGACCGCTTGGGCACGGAAACTCGCGACGGCGTAGGTTATCATAGTAGTCAGGGGCCGCCGTCCGGTCCATCACGCGGTCGCCTCCGTCCTCAACTTGTCGGCGTGCCCGCGGCTGACCACGGCGGCGCCACAGTCCGTCGCCGCGTGAGCACGGCTATGAGGAGCATGAGATGAGCATCAGGTTCGGTATCCAGCGAGCGAGCCGCGCGGTGAGGGCGCTGCTCTTCCTCGTCAGCTGCGCCGCTCCGCTCGCGGCGCAGTCCGGTCGCACACCTGTCCCCGCCAAGCGCGCCATGGTGACCAGCAGTCATTACCTCGCTTCGCAGATCGGCGTGGACGTGCTGAAGCGAGGCGGTAACGCGGTGGACGCGGCCGTGGCCACGGCGTTTGCGCTCGCGGTGACGTTACCCTTCGCGGGGAACATCGGCGGCGGCGGCTTCCTCGTCTACCACGGCGCCGACGGAACCACGACGGCGTTCAATTTCCGGGAGAAGGCGCCGCTCGCGGCCACGGCCACGATGTTTCTCGACCAGTCGGGGGAAGTCCGTGACAACTCCAATCACGAGGGCTTGCTGTCCGTGGGCGTGCCCGGCACGGTGGCCGGCCTGGCGCTCGCACACCGCCGCTTGGGCAATCGGCCCTGGCGCGAGCTGGTACAACCGTCGGTGGACCTCGCGGAGAAGGGGGTCCCGATGTCGTGGTACGACGTCGGCTTCCTACAGTGGGTGCGGGCAAATGCGGCGGCGTACCCCACCACGGCGCGAGTGTTTCTCAAGAACGGCACGGAGCCCTACGAGCCGGGAGAACTCTGGAGGCAACCAGACCTGGCCGTGACGCTGAAGCGCATTCGCGATCGGGGGCATGATGGGTTCTACACGGGAGAAACCGCCCGGCTGATCGCCGCTCACATGCGGAAATACGGCGGCCTCATCACCGAAGAAGACCTCGCTCAGTATCAGGCCGTCGAACAGCCGCCGATCCACGGCACGTATCGCGGTTACGACGTCTACTCCATGTCGCCGCCCAGCTCTGGTGGTGTGGCGCTGGTGCAGATGCTGAACATTCTGGAGGGGTACGACCTGAAGCAGATCGGCCACAACTCGGCCATGTACCTGCACCTGCTCGCCGAGACCATGCGCCGGGCTTTCGCAGATCGCGCGCGGTACCTGGGCGACCCGGAGTTCAACCCCGGCATGCCGATCCCCCGACTGATCTCAAAGGACTACGCAAAGGAGTTGCGCGAACGCATCGACTGGTTCCGCGCCTCGCCGAGCGACCCCGAGGCCATCACGGCGGAACCCGAGAGCGAGCACACCACGCACCTCTCCGTGGTGGATTCGGCGGGGAACGCCGTATCGCTCACCTACACGCTCGAAGGGGGATACGGAGCGCGGATCGTCGTCGAAGGCGCGGGATTCCTCCTCAACAACGAGATGGGGGACTTCAACCCCGTTCCAGGGCGCACGGACACCACCGGGTTGATTGGTACGGCGCCCAATCTCGTGGCTCCAGGGAAGCGCATGCTTTCCAGCATGACGCCCACGATCGTGGCCAAGGACGGCAAGCCGGTGCTCGTCATCGGCAGCCCCGGCGGGCGAACGATCATCAACACCGTGCTTCAGGTCGTGCTCAACGTCGTGGATCACGGAATGAACGTGGCGCAGGCCGTGGAGGCCGGGCGCATCCACCACCAATGGCTTCCGGATGTGGTGCGGCTCGAGCGGTGGGCGATCTCGCCAGATACGCGGCGGCTGCTCGAGATGATGGGACACCGGGTTGAAATCGTGGGAACCCAGGGTCAGGCCATGGGGATCTTCCTCGATCGTGAACGCGGGATGCTGTACGGCGTTGCGGATTCACGATCGTTCGATGGGCGAGTGGTGGGATACTAGCGGCGCGAGCGCAGCGCCTCGGCCAGGACCACCGCGACATGCATTGCCGCTTTGCTCGTCAGCTCTCGGATCTGATGCCGGCAGCTGGTCCCATCCGCCACGATCCACGTGTCGTCGCCGGCTCCCCGAATCGCCGGTAGGAGTCCAAGCTCCGCCATGCGGACCGAGACGTCGTAGTGGCCGGCTTCGTAGCCAAACGCGCCGGCCATTCCACAGCAGCTCGAGTCGATCGTCTCCACGGTCACACCGGGGATCAGCCGCAACACCTGCTCCACGGCCGGCATCACGCCGAACGCCTTCTGATGGCAGTGTCCGTGTAGCAGGAGCCGGCGCACGGGCAGCGGGCCGGGGGCGAGCGTGAGGCGATTGCTTGCGAGCTCTCCCGCCAGGAATTCCTCCAGCAACCTGGCCGCCGCCGCTAGTGCCGCCACTTCGGCGCGCGGCAACAGCGTTTCGTATTCGTCCCGCACGGTGAGCAGGCAGGAAGGCTCGAGCCCGATGACCGGCACGCCGCGCTCCACGTACGGCCGCAGCGTGTCGATCACGCGTCGCGCCTCGGTCCTGGCTTGTTCCACCATCCCCGCCGCGAGGAACGTGCGGCCGCAACAGAGCGGCCGCGCACCGTCGCTCGCCCGCGGGAACAGTACGCGATAGCCGGCCTGCCGAAGGAGGGAGAGCGCCGCGCGGGCGTTCTCGGGCTCGAAGTAGGTATTGAACGTGTCCACCCACAGCACCACGTCCCGCAGCGCGCATTCCTCCGCCGCCAGCGCGGTCGTGCGCGGTCGGAACGCGTCGCGGCGCCACGCGGGGAGCGTCCGACGCGCCGCGATGCCGAGCAATCGTTCGGTCCACCGCGCCAGCGCGGGGCTGCGGTTGCGCAAATTGACCAAGGGCGCCAGCGGCCGGACCCAACGCGCGTATCGGGGCAAGTACGCCACCAATTGCTGGCTCAACGAGAACCCGTGGCGCCGATGGTATTGGTGCAGCACCTCGATCTTGAGGCGTGCCATGTCCACGCCGGTGGGACATTCCCGCCGGCACGCCTTGCAGCTCACGCACAGGTCCAGCGTCTCGTGCATCTCCCGGGACGTCAACGCGCCGGGACCGAGCTGCCCGGTGAGCGCCAGGCGCAGCGTGTTGGCTCGACCACGGGTGGTGTCTCGTTCATCGCTCGTAACCCGATACGACGGACACATAACGCCCGGATTCGCCTTTCGGCACGCGCCGTTGTTGTTGCACATCTCGACGGCGCCGGTCACGCCGCCCCAGCGAGACCAGTCCAGAGCCGTGGCAAGCGGGATGGCCCGATACTCGGGCCGATAGCGAAACAGCGACCGGTCGTCCATGCGCGGCGGATTGGTGATCTTGCCGGGGTTGAACAGCCCGTCCGGGTCGAACCGTCGTTTCACCTCCTCGAACGCACGGGTCAGGCGGTCGCCGAGCATCGGCCGAATGAATTCCGAGCGCACGAGCCCATCGCCGTGCTCGCCAGAGTGCGAGCCCTTGAACGCTCGCACCAGAGCGTGCGCCTCCTCGGCAATGGCGCGCATCTTCGCCACGTCCTGCAGGTCCTTCAGGTTGAGAGCGGGACGGATGTGCAGGCACCCCACGGAGGCGTGCGCGTACCACGTTCCGCTCGTGCCGTGACGATGGAAGAGCTCGGAGAGCCCGTCGGTGTAGTCGGCGAGGTGCTCGAGCGGCACCGCGCAGTCCTCGATAAACGACACGGGCTTCACGTCACCGGTCATGGACATGACGATGTTGAGCCCCTCCTTACGGACGGCCCAGATCTCCCGCTGAAACGCAGGCTCCTCGGCGCGCACCACGGCGTTCGGCAGGCCGAGCGAATCCATGAGTTCGGCGAGGCGATCAAGGGCGCGCGCCAGCGCCTCCCGATCGTCCCCCGCGAACTCGACCAGCAGCAGCGCGTCGGGTTCTCCCCGCACGAATCGCCGAACGGCGTCGCGAAAGCCGGGGTTCTCGCGGGCGAGTCCGAGGAGCGTTCGGTCTACGAGTTCGACCGCGGCGGGGCCCAGCTCGACGACATGCCGGGTGGCCGCCATGGCGGCGTGCAGCGTCGGGAAATGGCACACGCCCAGCGTCGTGTGCCGGGGTGGCGGGGTCAGATCGAGTGCGATGGCCGTAAAGAACGCGAGCGTCCCTTCGGACCCCACCAAAAGCCGGGCGACGTTGAAATCCGGCGGGCCGATGCGATGGAGGTTGTATCCGGCCACGTGCCGCAGGACCTTCGGTACGCGACGCTCCAGCTCATCCGCCTCGCGCAGGTAGAGCAGCCGAAGGGCGCGCACCAGCTCGACGTACCCCGGTGACACCCCGTTGTCGGCCGTGAGGCGCTCCGAGCCGGCGCCGAACTGATAGCTGCTCCCGTCGGCGAGTATGGCCTCGATGGCGCGCACGTTGTCAGCCATCAGGCCATACCGGATGGACCGCGCCCCGGCGCTGTTGTTTCCCGCCATTCCGCCGATCGTGGCCTGGCTCGACGTCGCAGGGTCCACGGGGAAATGCAGGCCATGAGGCCGGAGTGTTGCGTTAAGCCGGTCCAGGACGACGCCGGGCTCGACCGTGGCGCACCGGTTGGGGACGTCAATGGCCAGGACACGCGTCAGGTGCTTGCTCGTGTCCACGATCAACCCCGGACCGATCGCCTGACCGCACTGGGACGTCCCGGCGCCGCGCGGCGTGATGGAGAGACCCTCCTCGCGAGCGATGGCGACGACGGCCGCGACGTCTTCCCGCGTGCGCGGCACGACCACACCGGCGGGCTCGATCTGATAGAACGACGCATCCGTGCTGTAACGGCCCCGGTCGAACGCGTCGAACAGCACCTCGGCACTCGTTTCGCGCCGCAACCGCGCCGCGAGCCGGCGGTCGCCCGGACGCCGCCCGCTCGTCATCTGCCGTGCCAAGCGCGGCGCGCCTTTCTCGGGTGGACCCGCAACCGTACAATTGCCGAGTCACCCAGTGGAGGCCACACGTGACCTATCGCAGCGGGCGGCATTTCCTGCAGATCCCCGGACCCACGAACGTTCCGGACCGAGTGCTCCGCGCTATGGATCGCCCAACCATCGACCACCGCGGTCCGGCGTTCGCGGAGCTGGCTCGCGAGGTACTGTCCGGGCTCAAGGAAGTGTTCGGCACGCAGGGGCACGTGGTGGTCTATCCTGCCTCCGGAAGCGGGGCCTGGGAAGCCGCACTGGTCAACACGCTCTCGCCGGGGGACAAGATACTCGCCTTTGACCACGGGTTCTTTGCCGTGGGATGGGCGCGAGTTGCCGCGCGGATGGGGCTCGAGGTGGACCTGGTGCCGCTGGACTGGCGCCGGGGCGCCGACCCCGCGGTGCTCGAGGAGAAGCTCGCCGCCGATCGCGAGCGCGCCATCAAGGCGGTGCTCGTCGTGCACAACGAGACCTCGACGGGCGTCACAAGTAACGTGTCCGCCGTGCGGCACGTGCTCGATGGGCTGAGGCATCCGGCGCTGCTCATGGTGGACGCGGTTTCGTCGCTCGCGTCGATGGATTATCGCCATGACGAATGGCAAGTGGACGTGACGGTGGCCGGATCCCAAAAGGGCCTGATGCTGCCCCCCGGACTGTCCTTCAATGCCATCAGCGACAAGGCCTGGCGCGCTCATGGAACCGCGAAGCTTCCACGCTCCTATTGGAGCTGGGACGACATGTTGGAGTTCAACGCAAGCGGTTTCTTCCCGTACACGCCGGCCACGAATCTGCTGTTCGGGCTGCGCGAGGCGCTCCGCATGCTCAGGGAGGAAGGGCTGCCGCACGTGTTCGCCCGCCACCGGCGCCTCGCCGACGCCACGCGCCGCGCCGTGGCCGCCTGGGGGCTCGACGTACTGGCGCGCGATCCAGGCGAGCGGAGTGACACCGTCACCGCCGTGCTGCTCCCGGACGGGCATGACGCCGAGGCGGTGCGGCGTGTTGCGCTCGAGCGGTTCGATCTTTCGCTCGGCGCGGGGCTGGGGAAGCTCAAGGGACGCGTCTTTCGCGTCGGGCATCTGGGTGACTTCAATGAGTTGATGCTCGCGGGAGCGCTGTGCGGCGTGGAGATGGCGCTGCGCGTGACCGGGGTCCCCCTCGCGCGAAGCGGCGTGACGGCGGCGCTGGACGTCCTCCGGGCACCCGCCGATTAGTGCATCGGCGCGCCGAGCGCCGGGGGCCTTGCGTCGATCTATCGCCTCCCTGCTGGCGGCGCTGCTCCTGGTCACCTACGTTCCCGCCGTTCCGATAACGATTGTGAACGGGTGGCACCGATGACGGACGTCGTTCTCGTCGAGCGCTCCGGCGCAATCGCGACGGTCACGCTCAACCGGCCCGAGCGGCTCAACGCGCTCAACCGCGCAATGTGGGCCGGGCTCACCAGCGCGTTCCACGAGCTGGACCGCGACGATCAGGTACGCTGCATCGTGGTCGGCGGGGCCGGGCGGGCGTTCGCCGCCGGGGCGGACATCACGGAATTCGCCAGCGAGCGCCACACCGTTGAACAGGCGCGGGAATACGGCGCCGTGGAGCATCGAGCGGTCATGGCAGTGGCTGACTGCCGACATCCCACCGTGGCCCTGATTCATGGCCCCTGCGTGGGCGGCGGTCTCGAGATCGCCGTTGCCTGCGATATCCGCATCTGCGGCAGGTCGAGCCGATTCGGCGTGCCCATCAACCGGCTGGGACTCACGATGCAGTATCCCGAGCTCGAGTTTTTCATCCGCGCCATCGGCAGGGCGGCCGCCTTGGAACTTCTCTTGGAGGGGGCGGTGGTCGACGCCGAACGAGCACTCGCGCTGGGACTGGTGAACCGTGTCGTGCCCGACGATCACGTCAAGCGGGAAGCATACGCGTCCGCAGAGCGGATCGCGGAAGGCGCGCCGCTCGTCAACCGCTGGCACAAGCGCTTCGTGCGCCGACTGGACCGCGGTGGGCCGCTCACCGAGCAAGAGCTGGACGAGGCGTTCGATGCGTTCGCCACGGAAGACTACCGCATTGGCTACCAAGCGTTCCTCGCCAAGCAACAGCCCAAGTTCAAGGGGAAGTAGTTCGCCGTGAGCGCGCTGGCCGGGCTCCGCGTGATCGAGCTGGCGCACATCATGGCCGGGCCGGTGTGCGGTCGCATGCTCGCTGACCTCGGCGCCGACGTCATCAAAGTCGAGAAGCTCCCAGACGGCGACACGTCCCGCAGCTTCCTGCCACCGGACGTGGGCGGCGAATCCGCCGCGTTCATGATGTTGAACCGCAACAAGCGCGGTATCGCTGTGGATCTGAAGACCGTCGAGGGCCAGGAGATCGTCCGTCTCTTGCTGCGGCGCGCCGACGTGGTGATCGAGAACTACCGCGCGGGCGCGATGGAGCGGCTCGGCCTGGGATACGAGTCACTGCGGCGTGACAATCCAGGCCTCGTGTTCTGCGAGATCTCAGGATACGGGCGCACGGGCCCTATGGCCCAGCACGGCGGGTTCGACCTTATCGCGCAGGGCTACAGCGGTCTGATGAGCATCACGGGTGAAGGCCCCGGTCGGCCACCGGTGAAATGTGGGCCACCCATTACGGACGTCACCGCGGGGATCATCGCATGTATGGGGGTGCTGGCCGCGCTCCTCCATCGCGACCGCACCGGCCAGGGGCAGCGCGTGGACACATCGCTCTACGAGGCCGGGATCACCCAGACCTACTGGCAGGCCGCCATCGCCCTCGCCACCGGCATCTCGCCCGGCCCGATGGGTTCCGCCCACCCGCTCACCGCACCTTACGAGGCGTTCCAGACGGCGGACGGGTGGATTACCGTCGGGGCCTCCAGCCAATCCACGTGGGTCAAGCTGACCCAGGTCATCGGGCGCCCGGATCTCGCGTCGGACGCTCGCTTTCTGGATAACGCCGATCGGATGCGAAACCGTGCGGCACTCGCCGACATCCTGGGGGAGATCTTGCGACACCGACCATCCGCCACCTGGCTCGAGCGACTGGCAGCCGCAGGCGTTCCCGCGGGACCGGTCCTCTCGGTCGGCGACATGCTGTCGCATCCGCAGACCATTGCCCGCGGGATGGTGACGGAGGTTCCGCACTCACGTCTGGGACGCGTGAAGACGATCGGTTTCCCGATCGCGCTGTCTGAAACACCGGCGGATGTGAGGCGCGGCGCGCCGATGCTTGGCGAGCACACGCGGGAAGTGCTGACGGAACTCGGCTATTCGGAGGCGCAGATAGTCGGGCTCGACGCCCGCGGAGTGATCGTCCTGCAGAAGTAGCCCGCGGGGTGGGGGCTCGTCACTGCGCCTCGATGCCCAGGACGTAGGGGTTGGCCGCCGCCTGGAGCGCGTCCCGCAGCGTATTGGGCGTCATCTTCTTGCGAAGCCGCACCGCATACTCCAACACCATGGTCTCCCCGTCCGACGACATCCCGCTGAACCGCCACTTCTTCAGGTGCTCGTCGAGCACGCGTTCCACGGCGGGGCGGGCCTCGAGCGCGTCCCGCGTCCTGATACGGAGCAACACGTCGAAGCTCGGCTCCTCCTCGTCCTTGCCTTCGACGTCCTCGGCCGCCTCCTTGCGCCGCTTGGCCGCCCGGTCGGCGAGCACGTCCAGCTGCTCGGCGGACAGCTGTTTCAGGATCTCATCATCCAGCTTCGCAATGAAGCTGCTCTGGCGCCCGGCGAACTGCCGCGCCTCCTGGAGCCGGTGTTCCGCGATCTGACCCTCGAACACCGCGGCCGTGCGGCCGAAATCGGAATACCACAACAGCAGGATGATGGCGTTGTAGATCAGCGACACCGCGAGCGCGACGGGTGGGTCCACACCGGCGGCGAGTCCAAGCGCCGTGCCGAGGAAGATGTACACGGCGTCCTTGCTGTCCTCCAGTGTGTTGCGGAACCGCACCGCCGCCACGACGCCCGCCAGGGCGAACGCCAGCGCCAGGCTGTTCTTGACCAACACCACGATGCCCGCGACCACGACCGGCAGCACGATCAGCGTATGGACCAGCGACTGCCGGAACCCTTTCTTCCGCCGCGTCAGGATGTACAGCCACGCGATCGGCAAGGCGAGCAAGGCCGCCACAATCATCGCAACCGCAGCTCGCGCCATCTGGTTGAACGGCCCCTGAGGCACGGCCGCCGCCAGCTGCTCGATCGACGCCCCTCGGCCGAGCTGCTCGAGCAACGGTGTGGCTCCGGCCGGCGCCAGCAGCAGCGCCCGCGCACCCTCCGCCTGCCAGAGGAGCGAGACCGCTCCCAGCAGAACCAGATAGTACCCGATGGTCCGGGCAGCCAGATTGTCCCACAACCGCCGCAGCTTACCTCGCCGCTTATTCATGGTGCGATCTCCAGGGATCCCCTCAGAGACTGTAGTTCGGCGCTTCCCGCGTGATCACCACGTCGTGAGGGTGCGACTCGCGGAGGCCGGCCGAGGTGATCTGCACAAACTCCGTCTCACAGCGCAGCTGGTCAATTGTCGTGACACCGCAGTACCCCATCCCGCTCCGAATCCCGCCAACGAGTTGAAACAGTACATCCGCCACCGGGCCGCGATACGGCACCCGTCCCTCGATCCCTTCCGGAACCAGCTTCCGCGGCGAGAGTTCTCCCTCCTGGAAGTAGCGGTCGGCGGACCCTTCCTGCATGGCGGCCAGGGACCCCATGCCACGTACCATCTTGAAGCGCCGTCCCTCGAGCAGGAAGCTCTCACCCGGGCTCTCCTCCGTACCGGCGAGCATGGTACCGATCATCACGCTCGAGGCCCCCGCGGCCAGGGCCTTCACCGCGTCTCCCGAGTACTTGATGCCGCCGTCCGCGATTACCGGCGTCTCGCCGGCGCCACGCACGGCCTCGATGATCGCCGTGACCTGCGGCACACCCACCCCAGTGACCACGCGCGTCGTGCAGATGGCTCCCGGTCCAACCCCCACCTTGACGGCGTCCACGCCGCGCTCCACGAGCGCTCGGGCGCCTTCCGTGGAGGCCACGTTGCCCGCCACGATTTGCGCCTCGGGGAAGGACTCCCGCAGCATCGCGACCGTATTCAGGACGCCTTCCGAGTGCCCGTGCGCCGAGTCAACAACGATGACGTCCGCGCCCGCGCCCAGCAGCGCTGTGGCACGCGCCCGGGTGTCTCCGCCGGCCCCAACCGCAGCCGCGACCCTGAGCCGGCCGTGCTCGTCTTTATTCGCATCCGGGTATTGCCGCCGCTTGAAAATGTCCTTGACCGTGATCAGGCCTCGCAGGATACCCTTGTCATCCACCACCGGCAGCTTCTCGATGCGGTGCCGACCGAGAATTCGCTCGGCCTCGTCGAGCGTGGTGCCAACCGCGGCCGTGATCAGCCCTTCTTTGGTCATGACCTCACGCACCGGCCGGTCGAGGCTCTGCTCGAACTGGAGGTCGCGATTCGTGATGATCCCCACCAGGCGGCCGCCATCATCCACAATTGGGACACCGGAGATGTGGAAGCGCGCCATGAGGGAGATGGCGTCACGCAGCGGACGATCCGGGCCCAGCGTGATGGGGTGAAGAATCATCCCGCTCTCGGAGCGCTTCACCCGATCCACTTCCGCCGCTTGACGATCGATCGGCATGTTCTTGTGAATCACCCCAATCCCGCCGGCGCGGGCCATAGCGATCGCCATCTCCGATTCCGTGACCGTGTCCATCGCCGCAGCGACCACGGGGATGTTCAGGGGAATCGTTCGGGTCAGGCGCGTTCGAACGGTCACGTCGCGCGGGTGGACGGTGGAATGCCTCGGCACGAGCAACACGTCGTCGAACGTCAGGGCATACCCCGGACGGAGCTGGCTCATCATCCACCTCCGCACGGATCGGTCACAACGCACAGAACCCGCCGACCGCGGCGCGGCCAGGCGGGCTTTCGGGGGCGAATTCGTCTCTCCATGGCACAAGGTAGCGTGCGCTTTTGCGGAGGGTCAAGGCGGTGACGGGGCGTCCTTCCCTGCTCCGTCCGCTCGCGGCGGAGGTGGCGCCGCAGTGGCCCGGCTGTCCGGCGGGACGGTCTTCCGAAGCTCGTCCACGGCGGCGCGCCCGGCCGACGCGAGCCCCTCCATGAGACGGGTCGCCGAGTCCACCACGTTCATCGTGCCCCGAATCGCCGCGACGGGTACTCGCGTGGCGCGGAGCGTGTCCTCGACACCTTCGGCGATCCGCTGCAACGGTGAAGCCTGGGCCGTGCCCGTGCCGTACTTCCGCTCCAGGAACTCGATGTAGTCCATCACCTGGTACGCGGTTTCGTCCGGCAGATTCTCCAGCATGCGAAGTACGCGTTTGCGCATGACCTCGTTCATCACCCACCCTCCGTCACGGCTGCCGCAACGACAACTCGACCACGTCCACGACGGGACTGTGGAGATACCGCATGCGTCCCGCGCGAATCCGCGCGAGCATCACGATCTCGGACAACGGCTGAAGCTGCTCGACCCACGCAACGTGCGGAGCCTCCAGCACGGCGTAAACGAACCCCGACTCCGGCAACGGCCCGCGCGCCAGCATGTAGCGGGAGCCGCGCGGAAGCTCTGGCCGCAACTCGTCCGCCGTTTGCAAGGAGATGTACTGCACGGCCCACTGGACGAGTTTGCCTTCGAAATCGCGCGGGCGTGCCGTGACCTCCGCCGCGCTCACCCCAAGCAACACACCGGCCGCTGAAGGGCGCAGGTCACTCTCCCGAATCCACGCCTCCGCCTCCACCCGAATCCACTCGCCCGACCGCGCCAGCACCCGCACCGGTGAGCCGGCTGAAAGCTTGCCAAACACGGCCCCATCGGGCACGACCCTGAGATCCACGTCACCGGCTGTGACGCCGTGATCGAGACCCGGCCGCCCGGTGGTGGCCGGAGGCGCAGGCGCCGAATCCGTCATGGCGCTGCGAGTTGGCAACGCGTCCAGTGCCCTGAGCCCGTCCGTCGCTATCCAGCCCGTCCGGCGTACCCGCACCCAGTCCGCGTTGCGCTCGACTTCCTCGAGCAGAAAACCTCGGGCCAGGCGAGCAATCAGGGGGCCGTTGGGACGTTGACGCAGGTTCTCGCCGGAAGCTGCCCTTACCTCCAGATCGAAGCCGTCCCTCGAAGCGGCGGTGACCGACCGACCCCAGATCCAGCCTTCGAGGGTGACCTGCGTGAACCCATCGCGTTCCACACCCCCGCCCAGCTCCGCACCCTCGGCCACGGTGCCCAGCACGCGTCCCGATGCCCCCGGCTCCAACCGAAATCGCTCAGCGCGTGATACCTGAAACCGGGTTTGGGCTCCGACCGCGTGAGGCCCCAAAACCAGGGCCATTAGGATGGCGAACAGGCAGGCTGGTTGGGTTGGTCGATGCAGGCTAGATTGCGTCATTTTCGTAACTTAGACCATTCTACGACCTCAATCTCAGCATGTCAAACAGACGTTCGGTAGCGCTAGCTGCCCTCGCCATCGTCCTCTGGGTCCGGTCGGCGCCGGGCCAGGTTGGGCACGCACCTGAGCGTTCCCCCTATCGCGACCTGCCAGCCCGCCAGATCCTGCTCCTCCAGGGAGGGTATCTCTTTGGCTCAGGCGGGTCCGCTCGCGCCGGCCCGCACAACGGGCCGTTCGCTGGAATCCGGTACACC
>DATMAW010000066.1:0-49063 GCA_035559715.1 Gemmatimonadales bacterium
CCGTGGCCCGGGCTACGCCGTGGTGAAGTAGAACACCATCCCGTACGTCCCATTGGCGTGGCGCCAGCCCGCCCCCATCATCCCCGACCCGCCCATCATCGAGCCACTCATCATGGAGCCGGTCATCATGGACGACGTGGCCCACTGCCCGCCGTGCTGCGTGTCGCAATGGTCGTAGTTGAGGAGCCTACCCGTCGCGTCCTGCATGCCCCCGCCGAGGTGGAGCGCGTACCGGGTTCCAGGTTTCAGCGGAGCCGCTGGCGTGAAGGTGAGCCGAAGTCGGTCGCTCGACCAGCTCCACTCGCCCCCGACGACGGGGCCGGTGACGTCGCCCTCGTGCAGCGCGACGTACTGTTCCATGGCCATCCCCATGGGGTGGGTGAACTCCACTACCAGGGGCACTGCGGGATCAACGTTGGTGGCGCCGCCAGCAGGTACCAGGGAAGCCACCGTGGTATCGCCGACGGGTGCGGTGACGTCCTGACACGCTGCTAACGCGAGCACGCCGAGCGCCGCGAGCAGACTGCGGGAGGAGTGTCTCATCCAACCCATCCTGATGAAAGGTTGCTCTCCAGTGTAACCGGGGCATGTAAGGCCGATCGAAGGACCGCATGAGGGGATCCTCAGGGAACTGACGGTACGCTTGACCGCCAGGCGATCCTGTGGGGCAAATGCTCAAACCGGAATACGCAGAGATCTGCGCCGCGCGGAGCCGAGGCGCACCCTTGCCCGCCGTTCTCAGGCCCGACGCGCTCACAGAACTGACCCACCGGCCCCCGGGCGGCAGGCCCCGGTATAATGTTCACTCACCTGATCCGTTAGCAGGCGTGACAGCAGGGAGTTGAACTGCGGGCGCGAGCCCAAGTGCCTGAGGACGAAAGCCATGCAACACGACGCGACGCACGCTCACGGTACGCACGCAGGGCACCAGCACGCGGGCGAGCCCGTCAAGGACCCCGTGTGCGGAATGATGGTGGATGCAGCACACGCGGCCGACCAGATCGAGTACGGCGGCACGCAGTACTTTTTCTGCAGCGCACACTGCGCAGCCAAGTTCCGCGCCGACCCGGCGCGATACGCCGCTTCAGCCGCGCCGCAGCTTCGCGAGCCGCCGACTCCGCAACCGGCGGGCACCGTCTACACCTGCCCGATGCATCCCGAGATCGTACGCGACGGCCCGGGGGCCTGCCCCATCTGCGGCATGGCGCTCGAGCCGCGCACCATCACGCTGGACCAGGAAGAAAACCCCGAGCTGGTAGATATGCGGCGGCGGTTCTGGGTCAGCACGCTGCTCACACTGCCGGTCGTCGTGATCGCCATGCGGCATGTCATTCCCGGCGATCCCTTGAGCCGGCTGCTGCCGCACGAACTGCTCAGCTGGCTGGAAGTCCTGTTCGCGACGCCGGTCGTGCTGTGGGGCGGCTGGCCGTTTTTCGTCCGCGGCTGGCGGTCCGTGGTCACCTGGAATCTCAACATGTACACGTTGATCGCGCTGGGCGTGGTGGTGGCCTACGGCTACAGCCTGGTGGCTCACTTCTTCCCCGCGATCTTCCCGGACTCGTTCCGCAACGAGAGGGGCGAGGTCGGCGTGTACTTCGAGGCCGCGACCGTGATCACGGTGCTCGTTCTCCTGGGCGAGGTACTCCAGCTTCAGGCCCGCAGCCGCACCAGTGCGGCGATCAGGGCGCTGCTCGGCCTCGCCCCCAAGACCGCTCGCCGGCTCAACGATGACGGAAGCGAGCAGGACGTGCCGCTCGATCAGGTGCAGCCCGGCGATCGGCTGCGCGTGCGCCCGGGTGAGAAGGTGCCGGTGGACGGTGTGGTGTTGGAGGGCCGCAGCGCGGTGGACGAGTCCATGATCACGGGCGAGCCCATCCCGGCGGAAAAAGGACCGGGCGACCGCGTGATCGGCGCCACGGTGAATGGCACGGGATCGCTGGTGATGCAGGCGCAGCGGGTGGGCGCGGAAACGCTACTGGCGCAGATCGTGCGCATGGTGGCCGAGGCGCAGCGCAGCCGTGCGCCGATCCAGAAGCTCGCCGATCGCGTTTCCGCCGTGTTCGTCCCCACGGTCGTGATCATCGCGGTGCTCACGTTCGTGATCTGGGGCGTCGCCGGTCCCGACCCCAAGATGGCGCACGCCCTGATCAACGCCGTGGCTGTCCTCATCATCGCCTGCCCCTGCGCTCTCGGTCTCGCCACGCCGATGTCCATCATGGTCGCCACGGGCAAAGGCGCCACGCTGGGCGTCCTGTTCAAGAATGCGGAGGCCATCGAGGTATTGCGCACCGTGGACACGCTGGTGCTGGACAAGACGGGCACGCTTACCGTCGGCAAGCCACGCCTGATGAACGTGGTGCCCGTCGGGACGGCGGATCCCGGTGACTCACTGATGCTGGCGGCAAGCCTCGAGCGCGGCAGCGAGCATCCGCTCGCCGCCGCGATCGTCCAGGGCGCCGAAGAGCGCGGGCTCGAGCTCGCGGCGGTGGCGGACTTCGAAGCCCTCCCCGGGCGAGGGGTGCGGGGCCGGGTGGCAGGCCGCCGCGTCGCCCTCGGCAACGCGCAGCTCATGGAGGAGGAGAGCATTGACGCGACGGCAGCCGCCGCACAGGCGGACGAGCTGCGGCGCGAGGGTGCGACGGTAATGTTCGTCGCGGTGGACGGGCACCTGGCCGGCCTCTTGGCCGTGGCCGACCCCGTGAAGGAGACCACGCCCGAAGCGATACGCCAGCTGCATCAGGATGGGATTCGCATCGTAATGCTCACGGGCGACAACCGCGTCACGGCCGAAGCCGTAGCCAGGAGGCTCGGGATTGACGAAGTGATCGCCGAAGTGTTGCCCGATCAGAAAGCCGACGTGATCAAGCGCTTGCAACGGGAAGGGCGGATCGTGGCGATGGCGGGCGATGGCATCAACGACGCGCCCGCCCTGGCACAAGCGCAGGTGGGTATCGCGATGGGCTCGGGCACAGATGTCGCCATGGAGAGCGCCGGCGTCACACTGGTGAAGGGCGACCTGCGCGGCATCGTGCGGGCCCGGCGCCTCTCGCGCGCCACGGTGCGCAACATCTGGCAGAACCTGTTCTGGGCCTTCGCCTACAACAGCGCCGGGGTTCCGATCGCGGCCGGCGTGCTCTACCCGTTCTTCGGCGTGCTCCTGAGCCCCGTCATCGCCGCGGCGGCCATGAGCTTCAGCTCGGTGTCGGTCGTGGCGAACGCGCTGCGGCTTCGCTGGGCTACCGCGTAGAGTTCCCGGCCGAACTCAGAATTCGGTCGTCATCCGCGCGATCAGCGTTCGCCCCTGTCCCGGATTCCGGGCGCTCGTCTTCACGCGGCTCAGAAAGTCGGCGTACGCCTGATCGAACGCGTTCCGCAACGTGAGAGCGAAGTGGATCTCCCTCGCTCCTGTCCGGACGGCGACGCCCGCGCCCAGGTGCACCAGCGTGTAGGCCGCCGGCTCATATCCGATCCCGTCGGGGAACTCCTGCGGGATGACGGTAATGACCCCACCCGGCGCGTCGGAGCCGCACAGCACACTCTGTAGTCCACGGACGACCTCGATGCGCTCCGCGTCCGCGGTGCTAATGTCGGGTCCGTGCTCGTCACCCCACGTCCTCCGCGGTCACAACCGCGAGGGGGGGTCGGGTCAATTGCCCCGACGAAATGGGGCAGAACGCGCACCACCGCGCACGACTCCGCGCACCGTACCCGCCTAAGCGCCTCAGAGACAGATAGTTCAGCCCGCGATGCAAGTGGCATCAGGCGTGCCGCCGCACATCACGGCGCAAGGCGGGTCGGCCCTCCAACGGCACGCCCCTCGCCACGCCAGCATCTCCGCCCTCGACAATTGGAGCTTCATTGAACCATCCGCGCCTCTCTGGCGAGCCGAGCACGACTGAAGCCCATCTGGCGCAGCGCCCCGGCGGCATGATTGCGTCCCGGCTCGCGCTCAGTGCCCTCGACTACTCGATCCCCGCGCGCGCGAATCGCCTGGACTTCATGCTCGGTGCGCTCACGCTCGCCGCGCTCACCGCGCTCAGCGTGAGCGGGATCGTGCTGACGCAGTACTACAACCCCGCCCCCCTTGGGGCCCACGACTCGATTCGCTACATCATCACCGAGCTGCCGCTCGTGACCTGGCTTCGCGATCTCCACGTCTGGAGCGCGACCGGCGCCGTGGTGCTCGTGTTCGCCCACCTGGCCGCCGTGTTCTGGCGCCGGGGCTTCCGCTCACCGCGCGAGGTGCTGTGGTGGAGCGGCGTGTTGCTCCTGGCCCTGCTGTTCGGGCTTGCCTTCACGGGCACCGTGCTGCGCGCGGATCAGGAAGCAGTAGAGGCGCTGGCGCACGCCGTGGCGGGAGCCCAGCTCGCGGGCCCGGCCGGGGCGCCGTTCCTCCCCGGCTTCACGCCCTCAAGCCCCCTGCTCACGCGGATGTACGGGCTGCACGTCTCCGTCCTGCCGCTGGCCCTGGTTGGCATCCTCGCGCTCCACATGTGGCTCATCCGCCACCTGGGCGTGAGCGCGGCGGGCGAGGAGCGCGCGGCCTTTCGCACCCATTTGAGACCGCTCAGCGGCTTCGCGTTGCTCCTGGTAGCCGCGGTCGCGGCCGTGTCCCTGGCCTGGCCCGCCTCGTTGCTCTCACCGGGCATGGAGGGGTTCGAAGTAACCAAGCCGTTCTGGCCGTTCCTGTGGATTTACGCGGCGGAAAACCTGTTCGGAATGGCGGGCATGCTGATCGCGCCATCAGTCTTGTTCGGGTTTCTCGCGCTGGTACCCGTGGCCGACCGCACGGACGGCGCTCGCGCGCGGGTGACACGCTATGCCGGCGTGGTCCTGTTCGGACTGATGATCATCGCTATCGTTTATGCGGCACTAGCGCCCGGACAGTCGCACCTCAACATGCCGATGTGAGCTGAACTGAGGGGATCACGATGCACACGCGAAACGACCACACGAGATGGCGTCAGAAGTTGCGGCATGCTGCCGGGACCGCAGGACTGGTGCTGCTCGCCATCATGACCGTGGCGGCGGTACACGAGGAAGGAGTGTTGAAGCTCGTGACCCGGACCCTGGTGGCCGGCGACAGCGTATCCGTCCAGGGTGAAAGGTTCGCCAGGAACTCCTCCATGACCCTGGCCCTGCTGGGAGTCACAGGCCAGTTGAATCTGGGAACGGTCCGGTCTGACTCCACAGGCAAGTTCGCGTTACCGTTGCTCGTCCCGGCGAACGCCGCAGCCGGTTCGTATCGGCTGGTGGCTATCGCCGACGACGGCGACGAGGTTGCGTCCGTAGATGTAACGGTGTCGCCCGCGGCCGCGGCTGCCGACCACGCCGCGATGGGTCATGAAGAGATGGCGGACGATCCGTCGGACGCGCCGCTCGCGCTGGATCGCGCCGAGAGCCCGCTCCTGACCTGGACCGTGGTGGCCGGAATTGTGGCGGCGCTGGCATCGGGTGTCGCGCTGTTGCGGCGCCGTGCCGCTGACCGCCAGTGACGCCCCGGCGCCCACTGAACACCGGCCGGCGGCGGCCACCACCCCTGTCGAAAGGAGTCACTTTCATGAGGAACTCGGTCGCGTTCACCAGTCTCATGGCGCTTGGTTTGCTCGGACCCATGGCCGGCGGGACCAAGGCCCGCCACGACGCTGTGGTTCACGAACGTAAAGTGGTCGCCGGTTTGGCCGTCGTGTTCGGCGCCGAACCGGAGCCCGCCATTACGGACGAGATGCAGTTTCTGCGCTGGCGAATCAGCGTGGTGGCTGACTCCACGGCGTACACCGACCTTCAGGACGCGGCGGCGACCGTCACGCGGAACGGACAGCGATACGGCCCCTTCCCGGTGCGGCCGGTGCGCCGAGATCCCGGGCTGTACCAGACCCAGCACATTTTCACAGAAGTCGGCGAGTACCAGTCGGTCCTCACGTTCCGCAAAGGCAATGATCCAACCGTTCACTCGGTGGACTTCACGTTCCAGATTCGGGACCGCGCCAGCCTCGAGCTGCCGCCCCGGCGACCGGGCGGGTGACCCGGGCGTTGTCGCACGACCGGGGCGGTTCAAGGATGCGGACTACCACACAGCAATCACTGTGGGAGCGATGTATGCGTCATGTCGTGGGCCGTTCCGTGGCGGTGCTGGCCGGTCTGGCCGGGTACGCGCGGTTGGTGGCAGGCCAGACGCCGGACCAGGATGCAGTTCGCCAGGTCATCGAGGCGATCGCGGAGTTCTCTCAGGCGAAGAACCTGGCGGCGATGGATACGCTGTACGCCCCTGGTGGTGGAGTGCACATCATCGAGGGCGCGGGCGTGAACCATGGGTGGGTGGACTACCGCGACAATCACCTGGGGCGTGAACTGGCCGAGTTCCAGAATTTCAAGTACCGCCACTACGCGATCGAGCCCACGGTTCGCGGCACCGTCGCGTGGACCTCGTTCCGCTACGAGCTGGCAATGGACACGCAGAATGGGCACGTCGAGGTGGAGGGGCGGGGCACGGCGGTCCTGGAAAAGCGCGACGGGCGCTGGGTGATCGTGCACCAGCACACGTCGGGACGGCGGAAGCAGCCGCAGTAGATTCGCGAACCCGGGAGACGAACCGCTCAGCCTCCCGAGCCGCTGCCTTTACCGCCTCTTTAGAGAATAGTTCAGGCCGAACTGACTCTGTCTTCAAGCCCGCCGAGTGAGATTCACGTTGCCGGTTGGGCCAGCGGCGGGCTGCGGAACAGGGGCATGCACGCGAAAGGACCGCCTCGGGGGCTCCCCAGCCGGCTGTTTCCGGCAGACCGGAACGGGAGGAAGCATGAAACCCTCAGTGTTGGCCCTCGCGCTCGCGCTCGTGCCGGCTGTTGGAGCGGCCCAGGCGGGCTCGCAGTTGTCGTATGGCAAGCAGGTGAGCACGGGCCAGGTGACCCTCGAGATCGAGCCTCAATGGCAGGACACCGCGCTCGTGGTCACCGTTCGCCTCAAGGTCAAGGAAGGCGACCTGGGCAAGATGGGCATCAGTCTCCAGGACAACATGATGCTCACCGCCGACCGCAAGACGTATGCACCGGCATCGTCCGGCGGGCGGCTCGAAGGAAGGCAAAGCGTGCTGTGGGTGGCGTTCAAGCTCGAGAAGAAACCCACGAGCTTCGCGCTCTCCGTGTGCGACGTGCCTGATGTCCCGGTGCGCATCCTGCGCTTCACCGAGCCGGCGCTCACCCCGGACCGTTAGCGCGATCGAGGGCGATGGACGTCGGGCCCGCAGCCGGCGCTGTCGTGACCGGCCGCGGGCCCGTTGCTTTCTTGTCCCGTTCGAGCACCCTCCCGCCTCGCCGCACCCGCCACCATCTTTGCCACCGTCCTTCCCTCACCAGGAGACGGCTGGCCATGCACGTCGTTCGCTTCCTTCGCTCCTCCGTTCCCATCGTCACGCTCGTTGCGCTCACGCAGCCGGCCGTTGCCCAACGGCAGGGCCGCGGCGCGAATACCCGGCTGGAGCAGTTCAAGCGCGAAGCCACGGCCGACGTGGAGTCGCGCGCCAAGTTCACCCAGGAGATGGTGGATCAGATTTTCAGCTTCGGCGAGCTGGGGTTCCAGGAGTTCGAAACCTCGAAGTACATCGTGAACATCCTGCGCCAGAACGGCTTCACCGTCCAGGAGAATTACGCCGGGATTCCCACCGCCTGGGTCGCCACGTGGGGCTCGGGCAAGCCCGTCATCTCGTTGGGCTCGGACATTGACGGCATCCCGCAGGCGTCGCAGACGCCGGGCGTTGCATGTCACCGGCCGATGATCCCCGGGGCGCCGGGCCACGGCGAGGGTCACAACTCCGGCCAGGCGGTGAACATCACCGCGGCGCTTGCCGTGAAACGGATCATGGAGCGCGAGCGACTGCCCGGCACGTTGCAGCTCTGGCCCGGCGTGGCAGAGGAGCAGCTCGGCACCAAGGCGTACTACGTGCGTGAAGGCATGCTGAAGGACGTGGACATCGCCATCTTCAGCCACGTCGGGAACAATTTGGGCGTGGCCTGGGGGATCGGCGGCGGCAACGGGCTGGTGTCGGTGCTGTACAGCTTCGAGGGCCGCAGCGCGCACTCGGCCGGCGCGCCGTGGCGCGGCCGCAGCGCGCTCGACGCCGTGACGCTCATGGAAGTGGGCTGGCAGTTCCGCCGCGAGCATCTCCGGCTGCCGCAGCGGTCGCACTCGGTGATCGTGGATGGTGGCGATCAGCCCAACGTGGTGCCGCCCACGGCCTCCATCTGGTTCTACTTCCGCGAGCTGGACTACCCCAACGTGATGACCATGTGGGCCATCGGCGACTCGATCGCCAACGGCGCCGCGATGATGACCGGCACGAAGCTCGCCGGGACGCGAGTGCTGGGATCGGCCTGGCCGCGCAACTTCAACAAGGTGGTGGCCGAGGCGATGCACGAGAACATCAAGGCCGTCGGCCTGCCGCAGTGGAGCGAGGCCGACGTCCGGCTCGCCAAGGGCATCCAGAAAGAACTCGGCGTGCGCGAGGAAGGCCTGGCCACCGAGATCGACTCGCTCGAGGGTCAGGTCCCGCTCGAGCGCCAGATGGGCGGGGGCTCGGACGACATCGGCGACATTTCCTGGAACGTCCCGACCACGACGCTCCGCTTCCCGTCCAACGTGCCGGGCACCCCGGGACACAACTGGTCCAACGCGATCGCGATGGCGACCCCGATCGCGCACAAGGGTGCGACAGCGGGCGCCAAGGTCATGGCGATGAGCGTGCTGGATTTCCTGATGCGCCCCGAGCTGGTACAGCAGGCATGGGACTATTTCCGCACGACCCAGCTCAAAGACATGCAATACAAGCCGTTCATCCGGCCGCAGGATCGCCCGGCCATCGAGCTGAACCGCGACATCCTCGCCCGCTACCGCGACGAGATGCGGAAGTACTACTACGACCCGTCACGCTACCGCACGTACCTCGAACAGCTTGGGGTGGAATACCCCACGCTGCGCTCGGCGGATGGCCGGTGCGGGCCGGTTGCGGTGCCGTGAAACACGCGGGCGATGACAGGAGATGGTGGGCGATGGCAGGCGATGTGCCCTGCGGCGGGCGCCCGCTACCCGGGTACGGAAGCAGCGATCGCCTGCGATCGCCCGTGATCGCCCGTACCTTCATGGCCCGCCATGGCCCGAAACCGAGGAGCTATCCGGCTATGCCGCTGATCCGTCTCACGTGCGTTTTCGCCAGCATCACCGCGTTCTCAGCAACCGCCCAGGCGCAGACCGCGCGTCTCGATCGCTTGAAGCGCGAGGCCGCAGAGGAGGTGCAGGCCCGCGCCAAGTTCACCCAGGAGATGGTGGACCAGATCTTCAGTTTCGGCGAGCTGGGCTTCCAGGAGTTCGAGACCTCGAAGTACCTCGTGAACGTCCTGCGCCAGAACGGCTTTGCGGTCGAGGAGAACTACGCCGGGATTCCCACGGCATGGGTCGCAACGTGGGGATCAGGCAAGCCCGTCATCTCGCTCGGCTCGGACATTGACGGGATTCCGCAGTCGTCCCAAACCCCCGGCGTGGCGTGTCATCGCCCTCTGATTCCCGGCGCGCCGGGACACGGCGAGGGTCACAACTCCGGCCAGGCGGTGAACATCACTGCCGCGCTCGCCGTGAAGAAGATCATGGAGCGCGATCGCATTCCGGGCACGATCCAGCTCTGGCCCGGCGTGGCCGAAGAGCTGGTGGGCACAAAAGCGTACTTCGTGCGCGAGGGCCTGTTCCGCAACGTGGACGTCGCGCTGTTCTCGCACGTGGGGAACAACCTCTCAACCGGCTACGGCGATACGCCCGGCAACGGGCTCGTGTCGGTGATCTACAACTTCGAGGGGCGGAGCGCGCACTCGGCCGGCGCACCGTGGCGTGGCCGATCCGCGCTCGATGCCGTGACGCTGATGGAAGTGGGCTGGCAGTTCCGCCGCGAGCACATCCGGCTGTCGCAGCGCTCCCACTCGGTGATCGTGGATGGTGGCGACCAGCCCAACGTCGTCCCGCCCACGGCGTCCATCTGGTTCTACTTCCGCGAGCTGGACTACCCCCACATCAAGGAGATGTGGGCGTGGGGCGACTCCATCGCGCAGGGCGCCGCCATGATGACGGGGACCAAGCTCGCTTCAACGCGCGTGCTGGGGTCCGCCTGGCCCGGCCACTTCAACAAAGTCATCGCCGAAACCATGGCGGAGAACATCAAGAAGATCGGACTCCCCACGTGGGACGAAGCGGACCAACAACTTGCCCGAGCGCTGCAGAAAGAGCTCGGCGTGCCGGACAGCGGGCTCGCGGTGCGGCTCGACACGCTCCAGCCGCCGATCGCCCCGGAACGGCGCACCGGCGGAGGATCGGACGACATCGGCGACGTGTCGTGGAACGTCCCGACGATCGTCCTGAGTTTCCCGTCCAACATCCCGGGACTGCCGGGCCACAACTGGTCGAACGCGATCGCGATGGCGACGCCGATCGCCCACAAGGGCGCCACGGCGGGCGCCAAGGCCCAGGCCATGACAATGCTCGACCTGCTGCTCCGGCCCGAAGTGATCCAGCAGGCATGGGACTACTTCCGCAACGTCCAAACGAAGACGATCAGGTATGAGCCGCTGATCCGCCCGGAGGATCGGCCGGCGATCGAGCTGAACACGGACATCCTGGCCCGGTACCGGCCCGAGATGCGCAAGTTCTACTACGATCCATCACGCTATCGAACGTATCTCGAGCAACTCGGCGTGGCATACCCGACCGTGCGGCAGGCGGACGGAAGATGCGGACCGGCGGCAGTACCGTGAAAACCGCGGGCGACGATAGGCGATGTCGGGCGATCGCAGGCGATCTGGGCTCACGGAAACCGGCTGCCGGCGGGAGCGCACATCGGCTGCAGCCGCCCGCCGTCGCCCAGGACGTGGGAGTTCACCGGCAATGACGCCGATCCGTGTCACGACGTTTCTTGCGAGCATCACGGCGCTTGCCACATCGCCGCTTCCCGCCCAATCCCGCCTCGAGCGCCTCAAACGGGAGGCCGCCGAGCAGGTGGATGCGCGCGGCAAGCTGACGCAGGAGATCGTGGATCAGATCTTCTCGTACAGTGAGCTGGGCTTCCAGGAATACGAGACGGCGCGGTATCTGACCGGCTTGTTGCGGGACAACGGCTTCACGGTACGCGAAGGGATCGCGGGGATGCCTACCGCGTGGGTCGCGACCTGGGGCTCCGGAAAACCGGTCATCTCACTCGGCGCGGACATTGACGACGTGCCGCAGGCGTCGCAGTACCCCGGCGTGGCCTGCCATCGTCCCATGGTGCCCGGAGCGCCGGGCCATGGCGAAGGACACAACGCCGGCCAGGCGGTCGCGGTCACGGCGGCGCTCGCCGTGAAGCAACTCATGGAGCGCGAACGCTTGTCCGGGACGATCCAGCTCTGGCCTGGCGTGGCGGAGGAGTTGGTTGGCGCCAAGTCCTACTTCATCCGTGACGGGCTGTTCCGTGACGTGGACGTCGTCTTGTTCTCCCACGTGAGCGACGGGTTCGGCGTTGCGTGGGGCGACACGCCGGGCAGCGGTCTCGTCTCGGTACTGTTCTCGTTCGAAGGGCGGAGCGCGCACTCGGCCGGGCAGCCGTGGCGTGGCCGCAGCGCGCTCGACGCCGTGAGCCTGATGGAAGTGGGCTGGCAGTTCCGCCGCGAGCATCTCCGGCTGCCGCAGCGGTCGCACTCGGTGATCGTGGATGGTGGCGATCAGCCCAACGTGGTGCCGCCCACGGCCTCCATCTGGTTCTACTTCCGCGAGAACGACTATCCCCACATCAGGGAGCTGTGGGCCATCGGCGATTCGATCGCGCGCGGCGCGGCGATGATGACCGGCACCAGGCTCGCCTCCCAACGCGTGCTGGGTTCGGCCTGGCCCGCGCACTTCAACAAGCCCATCGCGGAGGCCACGTTCGAGAACATCAAGCGCGTCGGCATGCCCGCGTGGGACGACGCCGACCACACCCTCGCCCGCGGCCTACAGAAGGAATTGGGCGTCACGGAGCAGGGCCTGATCACGACCGTGCCGGACCGCCTGCCCGACCCGCCCCGAGAGAACGAGCGTCGCGGCGGCGGATCGAACGACTTCGGCGACATCACGTGGAACGTGCCGGCCGTCACGCTCAATTTCCCCGGGAACATGCCGGGCCTGCCCGGACACAACTGGGCCAACGGGATCTCCATGGCCACGCCGATCGCGCACAAGGGCGCCACAGCGGGCGCCAAAGTGCTGGCGCAGACAATGCTCGACGTGCTGCTGCGGGCCGACCTGGTGCAGGCAGCGTGGGACTACTTCCGGAACGTGCAAACAAGGACGATCAAGTACGAGCCGTTCATTCGCCCTGAGGACCGGCCGGCCATCGAGCTGAATCGCGACATCATGGCGAAGTACCAGCCCGAGCTTCAGCGGTTCTACTACGACCGGTCCCGCTACCGTACGTACCTCGAACAGTTGGGCGTGGCGTACCCCACGCTGCGCAGCGCCGACGGCCGGTGTGGGCCGAGCGCCATTCCGTGATTTCGACGGGGGCGATGAGACCAACGGGCGATCACAGGTGGCGACAGGCGATCACGGGTGGTGTGCCCCCGGTGACCAGATCGCCGCCAATGTGGAGAGCCACATTGCCTGTGATCACCCTGCATAGCCCGCCATCGCCCAACAACCAAGGACTTCACTACCATGACCTACCGTCGCGTGGCAGCGGCCCTCGTTACCCTCACGGCCCTGAGTTCCGCCGCTTACGGTCAATCCAACCGTCTCACGCAACTCAAGCGCGATGCCGTTCGTGGCGTGGAGGCTCGCGCCCGGCTCACGCAACAGATAGTGGATCAGATCTTCAGCTTCGCCGAGCTGGGGTTTCAGGAGTTCGAGACGTCGAAGTACCTGGTGGACCTGCTGCGGAAAAACGGTTTCACCGTGGAAGAAGGCATCGCGGGGATCCCCACGGCGTGGATGGCGTCGTGGGGCTCGGGAAAGCCCGTCATTTCGCTCGGCACGGACATTGACGACATCCCACAGGCCTCCCAGACCCCGGGCGTCGCCTGTCACCGGCCGCTGGTACCCGGCGCGCCCGGTCACGGCGAGGGCCACAACGCGGGCCAGGCCGTGAATATCACGGCCGCCCTCGCGGTCAAGGAGCTGATGGAGCGGGAGCGAATGCCCGGCACCATCCGCATCTGGCCCGGCGTCGCCGAGGAGTTGGTCGGCGCCAAGGCGCACTACGTCCGGGCCGGTTATTTCCGGGACGTGGACATCGTGCTGTACGCGCACGTGGGGTCCAATCTCAGTACGGGCTGGGGCGACACGCCGGGCACCGGGCTGATCTCCGCCTTGTTCTCATTCGAGGGCCGGAGCGCGCACTCCGCCGGCGCGCCGTGGCGTGGACGCTCGGCGCTCGACGCCGTGACGTTGATGGAGGTAGGCTGGCAGTTCCGGCGCGAGCATCTCCGGCTGCAACACCGCTCGCACTCGGTCATCGTGGACGGCGGCGATCAACCCAACGTGGTGCCGCCCACGGCGTCCATCTGGTTCTACTTCCGCGAGCTGGATTACCCGATGATCCAGGGCCTGTTCGCCGTGGGAGACTCGATCGCGCGCGGGGCGGCGATGATGACAGGGACCCGGCTCGCCTCGATCCAGATTCGCGGTTCGGCGTGGCCCGGGCACTTCAACAAGACGATTGCCGAGGCGATGTACGAGAACATCCGGCAGGTGGGCCAGCCACAATGGAGCGAGGCAGACGTCACGCTTGCGCGGGCGTTACAGAAGGAGATCGGCGCGCCCGAGGTGGGGCTCGACACGGCGCCGGCCGGCCCGCCGCGCGCCCTGCCGGCGGAGATGCGGGGGATCGCGGGGTTCGCGGACGATATCGGAGACATCTCCTGGAATGTCCCCACGGCGGTGCTGAGCTTCCCGTCGAACATCCCCAACCTGCCGGGGCACAACTGGGCCAACGCCATCGCCATGGCGACGCCGATCGCGCATAAGGGGGCCACCGCCGGGGCCAAAGCGCAGGCCATGACGCTGCTGGACTTCCTGATGCGGCCCGAGTTGGTGCAACAGGCGTGGGAGTACTTCCGGAACGTGCAGACCAAAGACATCAAGTACCAACCGCTGATCCGGCCGGAGGACAAGCCCGCCATCGAGTTGAACGCCGACATCATGGCGAAGTACCGGCCGGAGATGCGACGGTTCTACTACGACCCGACCCGATTCGGGACCTATCTCGAACAGCTCGGAATCACATATCCGACGGTGCGCGGGGCGGATGGGAGGTGTGGGCCGGTCGCCGTGCCGTGACGGCGGGCGATGCTCATCCTAACGCCTCCACATACGGCTTCATCACCCGCTGCACTCGATTGATGCCGGCGTACAACCACAGGTCTGCAAGCGAGCACAGGCGCCGCCTGCGGCAGTCGCGCAGCGCCTCGAGCGCCACGAGCAGGCCGATCTTGTTGCGATACTTGAAGCAATCGGTCACGGTCTTTGCAATCGAGTAGACCGAGAACCACACGCCCTCCGCCTGATGCCGCTCCACCCCTTCGCTGAGGGCCGGGCCTGAGAAGCGGACGATCCGGATGGGCAATTCGGGCACGTGGGGTTTCCACGCCTTGCGGTCAATGGCGATCCACGTCTCCTGGGGGCGCTGCCTTCCGATCCCGTGAAACGACAGCGCGGAGAGCAGACAGACGACACCCTGCGGGACGCGGCGCGCCACCTCGAGCATCGGCGTATGCTCAGTCACAGGTGCCCCCGCGAGCCGATACGTCCCCCTCGCCACCCGCTCCAGCTCACCCTCGTCATGGAGCCAGCGGAGGTAAGAACGGGGGATACCGAACCGCTGAAGGTCTTCAGCGCGCAGCGCTCCACGTTGTTTTGCGAGTTCGATAACCGCTTGTCGTTTCGCCACTTGCTTCTGCGCCATCAGCCTCGATTCATTGGTCTCTTTGCAAGATATGCCGATGAATCGCGCATGTTGCAAGGCACCGGTCGTCTGGGCCACGCTCAACCATCTGCGGCCTCCGGCTATCCAAGTCGTTGATCCCACATCATCTTCGACTTGTCGGAGGCAAACTCATGACCCGCGCGCTCGCTCTGCTCTTTCTTGCCGCTCAGTCACTCGCCGCCCAGGAACCAGTGCGGCAGGCAATCCCCTTCACCGTCCGAGAGCCAGTGGCTTCCGGCGCCTGGGTCCGCGTCTACAGCACGAACGGCGACGTACGCGTTCTCGCCGCCCTGGGCTCGGACGCGGAGATCCGGGGAGAGCCGGCGCCTCATTCAGGGGGGCGAGGCCGTGAACTCCAGTATGAGGTGCTACGAGATGGCGGTGATCTGATTGTCTGCGTGCTGGAGGAGTATCAGACGTGCAGTCGCACCGGCGTCTCGGGCCGCTCTCGCGGACGACGCTCTCGAGGGGACTCGCCCTCGGCCTCCATCACGGTGCGCATTCCACGCGGTGTGAAGCTCGCCGCATCGAGCGGCAACGGCGAGGTCCGCGTCACCGGCGCGACGTCCGAAGTGGACGTCTCCTCCGGGAACGGCGACGTGAGCGTCGAAGGGGCTGGTGACCGCGTGACGGCCAATTCGGGCAACGGCGACATCCGCGTCACCACGGCGCGCGGCCCCGTGAGCGCCGGGACGGGAAACGGAGAGGTGTGGGTGAGGATGGATGCGCTCGGCGCATCGGCGCCAATGGACTTCACCTCCGGCAACGGCAGCGTGACGGTCCTCCTCCCGGCCGCCTTCGAGGGTGACATCGAGATCATGACCGGCAACGGGGAGTTCGAGTCTGATTTCCCCATCACCACGCAGGGTCGTTTCAGCACGCACCGACTGGCCGGCAGGATCGGCAAGGGCGGACCGCACCTGCGCTTGCGCACGGGGAACGGCGACATCGAGCTGCGTCGAGTCACCGCGAGCCGGTAAGAGACCGTCCCGAACGGCGTGAGGGGTGAGAGGTAAGGGGGTGAGGGGTGGCCCCCTTACCCCTCACCAGTTCAACCAATAGCTCGCCTTCACCAGGAACGCGTTGTCGGCTCTGAGGTCGAATACATCCCCGAGGTTCCGAACCAGCGAGCCATCCCCGGCCGCCCCGTCGAAGCCCTGGCGGCCCTGGTTCCACACCAGGAACAGCGTGGACCCGGGGCGATACTCCCACCGCAGCACCACGTTCGAGCGGAACTGCTTCACGTTGAATCCACCGGGGTTCGCCTGTACGGCAGAATCCGCGTACGGTCGAAACCGATCGTCGTAGCGGTCGGCGCGGGGATTTGCCGAAAGCTCGCGCACGCTCGAGTACGTCCCCTTGCTCACGAACGGCTGGGCATACACCTGGAGCGTGAGGTCGGGGGTGAACGTGTAGTTCCCGCGCCAGGTGAGGGACACGGTGCGCTGCTCCAGATGGGCGAACGTGTGGTGTCTCACCCCCGAGGCGTCGGTGAAATTGCCGTACCACTGGGCGTCGCGCCGGTTCCGCGAGAAGCTCGCGCCGATCCAGCTGGAGAACCGCGTGGAGGCACGAACGCTCACACCCGGACTGGTGTTGAAGGTCTCCGTGCGCCCCTCATCTTCCCGAGAGTAGTTGAACCACAAATTGGGGACCACGGCCGGGCGGTCGTCTCCGTTGACACCACCCCACAAGGAGAGCGATGGATCAACGCGGAGGGCCGGTCCGCCTCTGGCGCAACGATCGCAGTACGTGCCGCCAACCCGGCTCACGGTCCCGCCGAAATGAAGCCACCAGCGGGACTTGAACTGGATGTGTGTGTTGCTGTTGAACGCTCGTTCGGTGGGCAGTCCTTCCGTGGTCCATAGTTGCCACCAGTTGAAGTTCCAGTAGGCCTGTTGGTAGACGGCGTTCGGCCGGGTCCATCGCAGGTTGAACCACGTGCTCCAGTTCTGCTCGTCCGCGCGGCGCAGGTAGCCGAGGTCGTTGATCTCGAATCCGGCGGAGCGACGGCCGTACCCGGTCTCGAAGCGCGTCCGCTCGCCGCCGAATTTCGCAAACCGGATCTCCGCGGCGAACCCGCCGAGCGACGTTCGCGTCGAATCGAACTGTAGGGCGCCATCCGGCCGCTGGTAGTAGTGCACCGGGTCACGCTGCGTTGCGGTCATCGCCTGAGGCGAGCCGCTGACCCGCGAGGCGGCCGCGCCGCCCGACAGCTGATATCGCCTGCCCGGAAACCGATGGCGGAAATCCACGGCGCCAACGTAGGCATCCCGGCGGAGGAACGGAGACGACCACGGATCGAGATCCCGATGCACGCTGGTAACGAGCATGCCCACGTTGCTCTCGCCGTCGCGCAGATCCTGCTGGGCTCGAATCACGGCGTAGTTGGTGGCGGGCTCCAGGCTCGCGCCGCCCGCTCCGGTCACGCGCTGCGTGACCGCATCGAGCAAGCCAAGGGACAGGCCGCTGGAGAGCCGGCCACTGAGTTTCGCGGCGCCGAGGATCGTGGTTGCGGCCGGTGTCTCGACCGTGGAATAGCGGCCGGCGAGTTGCGGGGCCCGACCGATTCTACGAGAGTAGAACAACCCCTCGCCGGTGCTGCAATCGAACACCACGAAGCAGTTCACGGGCAGCCGGAACAACCCGGTGCCCTCGACGAAGAACGGCCGGCGCTCCTCGAAGAAGGTCTCGAAGGCCGTGAGGTTCACTACGGCGGGATCCGCCTCCACCTGCCCGAAATCCGGGTTCACCGTGGCGTCCAGCGTGAGGTTGGAGGTCAAACCGTACTTGATGTCCGCGCCGCCGGTGAACTGCTGGCCACGGCTGAATCCGTTGGCTTGCGGCACTGAGACGTTCTTTGCGACCCCGTAGGGCCGGATTTCGATCCGGCGCGGCGCCCCCAGCCCCTCGAGTCCGGTCACCTCGCCAAGTTGAGACACGAGCCCGGCCTGGGACACGCGGTACAGCGGCCAGCTGACGCGCTCCGTGTACCGCTGGATGTCGCGCCACACACCGAAGCCAAACGTGTTGCTGGACCCGGGCGAGTACCGCAGTTGGGACAGCGGAATGCGGAACTCCGCCGTCCAACCCAGAGAGTCTATGGTGGTCGCGGCGTCCCACACCGCGTCCCAGGCGTCATCTTCTTCGCCGTCGTTGTAGATGGCGTAGTCGCGCTTCACTCCGGCGGGATTGACGGCGAACTCGTATCCCGTGCGGCGATCGCGGTAGGAGTCAATGAGGATCTTGATCTGATCCGACGCCGTCCGAACGTCTCGCCGCGCCATGAGGCGCAGGATGCTGTCGGGCGACGGATCGAACATCCGGACGAAGACGTAAAAGTTGTGGGCGTCATACGCCACGCGGGCTTCGGTGGCAAACCGGGGATCCTTGTCTTCGCTGGGCTGAAACTCGCGGAACTCCGTGATTCGCTGCGCGGTGCGCCAGACGTCGTCCGTGACCAGCCCGTCAATGACCGGAGGAACGCGGGCGGCGGCGGCGATCACCACGGGCGGAGCTCCCGTCCGCCCCGAGCGCCGAGGCTCGCTGGTTGGCGCAATCTGCAACGCCAGGAGCGTACCGGAAAGGAAAAAATGAGCCATGGCCGGAGGACCCGCTGAAGGAGGTCACGGCGTTAGATCAGCGGCGGGGGGGAAAGGTTGCGTTCGCGGGAGGTGAGGGAGGACGACGAGGGGCGCGGAGAGGCGAGGAGTGGTACGCGCCGGCCCTCCTCGTCTCTCTTCGTCCTTGTCGTCAGCTTCCCAGTCGGTACTTCAAGCCAACGGAATACAACACGTCGAACTGTTGCTCCGTGAACGAAGCTCATACCGTGTAACGGGCGTGATCAGCGGGCAAGCGTTGCATGTATGCCCCTGGGAGGTTACATGGGTTCCGACATAGCCCTTCCGCCCTCTCGGGCGTGCGCCACAGCGCCTCGGCGATTGGCACGCGGCAACTTGGCGACACTGGCCATTGCTGCGTTGCCTTCGCTCGGGTGCTGGCCGTGGGGGCCTGAGGGCGCCGGATGGCTCGAAGCCAAGATTAACCTGCAACTTGCCGGCACTCGCTTGGTCGAGACCTACAGGGGGACTGGGAACTTCGACGCCGACAGAAACCGCCTTATCGGGAACCGATTGGAGTTTGTGCTGAGTTCCGCTACGATGGACCCAACGTATCCCGCGGAGTTCCGTATCTTAGGCCTTGGGGTTGGATTGCCCGAGCCAGGCGTGCATCCACTCAGTTATCTGTCGCAGGAACAGCTTGAACGCCCCTCCGCCCAAGGGTTCGTGGCCACATTCATTCGGGCGGGCGAGGGCTTTATAGCGACCTCGGGGGAGATCGAGATCAGCGAATCCTCAGGTGACCGGATTGTGGGAACTTTTCACTTTGTCGGGTTCCTTTACTGCCCCGTTCACGGCGGCTGCGTCGTACCTGCGGCGCCGCCCGAGGATGCCGCGACGGTCGAGGTTGAGGGCGCGTTCGAGGCGCATCCCATGGTCACGTCGGGAGAGCCGATCGGGTGAATCGCAGCACCCCAGGAGTAGGATGGCCCAAAAGCTCACTGTTACGCTTTGAGCGCTTGCCCGGAATTAGGGAGGGTCGTCTTGTGACGGCCTTCGGCACGACCCCCGGCCTTGGGGCGGTTCTGTACAGTCGGGGTTGGCGGCGGATTAGTCGTGTCGAGTGCCCTCAGTCATCCACAGTCGGGCATCGCGTTCCCGCTCTGTTCATCATCGGGCTCCTCAGCGTCGCGACGACTGTTTCTTCTGCCAAGGCTGCTCGCGCCCAGGAACCAGTGCGATTCACACAATTCGGAGTGATAGTCTCGCGGTGGCGTTGGGCTTCCCAGACATCATATGCGCCGTCGGTGTGGACAACTGGCGTCGGGCTGAGTGCGACTCGGTGGTCCGGGTCACGAGGGCTTGGTGTGCAGATCGTGTTCTCCGGAGACGGCCCTGCCTCTCGAACAGGACTCAGGGCGCACGGGGCTCTGCGTTCTTCATCGCGCCCTGATTCCCCCTGGCATCCGATCGCCGATGCGGCATTCGGGTTCGGGTTGCTGTACTACGGAAGTGGAGGTGTCATAACACCTCCCTATGACCCGGGCTGGGTCCCCTTCATGACCGGCGCCGGCGGGCTCGACCTGCCTCTTTCTGGCGTCTTTGGACTGAGAGCAGAAACGGCGCTTGACTTCCTCATCCGCGGCGACATGTCGCCGGGTGGCGGCGATTCACCGTACCTTCGTCTCAACCTCGCACTTACGGCCCGGCTGTAACCTCATCTTCGCCTCACAGCCCCTCGCAGCCACCGAGATCTAATCGCGCGCGGACAGGAGAGTGACGCGCATCATTCATTCGCTGGTCTCCAGGTGTTCAACCGGTCTTCCTCGCGCAGTCGTCCGATGGCCGCCTTGAGCACCGGCGCCAGAATCGCCGTGTATTGGGCGTTTGGACCTTCTCGGTTCTGAGGCCCTGCGCTCCGGGTTTCGGCGTCAGCTTCCCAGTCGGTACCTCAAACCAACGGAATACAACACGTCGAACTGTTGCTCCGTGAACGATGGGAACTTCGTGGCGTCCCATTGATAGAACCAGCTCGCGGCCTGAGCGAGCACGCCCAGCCTGCCCAGCGAAACGTCCACGCCAACGCCGCCGCGTCCGGCGCGGCGACTGGAGATGGGCGTCGTCGTGCCCTCTTCATCCAACATCACCACGCCGCCGCCGGCAAACACGTACGGCGAGACGAGCGGGAGCGGCAGCCTGAGCTTCAGGTCCCCACCGGAGAAGATCTTGCGCCAATCGGTATTCGTTCCGGCACCCTGTCGCCGGCTGTTCACCAGGGCAACCTCACCTCTGATCTCGAGGACGCTCAGGAGGGACAGGCCCAGGCCGGCGCCCACGTTCCACCCGGTCTTGAAGTTCACGGTGCTAAGCGTTGCGGGCGTGAGATCGTTGAGCGCGCTGTAGCCGCCGCCAAAGCCGTACAGGGAGAAGGTCTGGGCTTGCAGGGCGGAGGTCCAGAGCGCGAGCGCTGCAGTGATGCTCGGAATGCGTAGCACTTTCATCATGCTGCACCTCATGTTGCACCTCGTGATCAGTCGGTCCTGACAATCGCGCGGCGGCTCGGCGGCGCGAACTGGTTGTCGTCATCTTCTACACATGAAGCCAGATCAGGCGTGAACGATTCATGAAGGCGACGAGAAGAGGTAGCTTGCCCGGGCAATGACCCCCGATTACGAGCCATACGAAGCGGTAGTGATGGGTGCCGGGCCAGCGGGCGCCGCGGCGGCCCGACTCCTGGCCCGCTGGGGCCATCGCGTTCTCCTGCTGGCTCGTCCCGAATCGGCGCGTCCGCCCCTCGCCGTGTCGCTTCCACCCAGCACCAAGAAACTGCTGGCAAAGGCGGAGTTACTCAACGCCGTCGAGGCAGCGGGTTTTTACCGCTCAACCGGCAACACGGTCTGGTGGGAAAGCGCAGAGCCTCGCGTCGAGTCCTTCGCGGGCGGCACCGGTTACCAGGTTCTTCGCGAGCGGTTCGATCGTTTGCTCATCGGGCTTGCGGAACAGGCCGGCGCCGAAGTCCGCCGGGACGCATCGGTGCGCGCGGTGCGCCTCGCCGCGGGCCGCGGAGCGCCGGCCCGCGTGGACTATGACTCGACCGACGGCGCGCGCCACGCAACGGCGCGCTGGGTGCTCGACTGCACCGGTCGCAGTGGGGTTCTCGCCCGCTCGTTGGGCCTGCGGCGAGCAGAGCCCGGGCTGCGCACACTGGCGCTGGTGGCGGCCTGGAGCAAGGCCGACGGCTGGGACGTACCCGACGAGACCCACACGCTGGTCGAGAGCTACGGCGACGGATGGGCGTGGTCGGTCCCCCTTTCGCGCACGTTGCGGCACGTGGCCGTGATGGTTGACCCGCGTCCCGGTGTCACGGCGCTTGCGCCGGAGCGCGAGGCGGACGCGATGTACCGCAATGAGATCGGGAAGACCGTGGTCTTCCGGCGCCTCACGGCAGCCGCGTCCCGCCAGGGCGCCGTCGCCGCCCACGATGCCTCCCCCTACCACGCAACGCGGGCCTGCGATCCGGGATTCCTGCTCGTGGGAGATGCGTGCTCGTTCATAGACCCGTTGTCCTCGGCGGGGGTGAAGAAGGCGCTGGCATCCGCCTGGCTGGCCGCCGTCACGGTGCATACGGCGCTGGTCACGCCCGCCATGGAGGCCGCGGCCCTCGTGCTGTTCGAGACGCGGGAGCTGGAGATCTCCACGGCGTACCGCCGGCTGGCAGCTCAGCAATTCGGTCGAGTCACTGGCCGGCACGATCACGCGTTCTGGACGGACCGGGCGGTGGTCCAGGCCGTTGATGACTCAGACCCCGGACACGCTGCAACTGTCGCCGTTCCGCACGCCAAAGTGCGCGACGCGCTCGAGGACCTGAAGCAGCGCCCGGCCATTCGCCTGGCGCGGACGTCCCGATGGAAAGTCACGGCGCGCCCCGCTGTGCTGCAGAACCAGGTCGTGCTCGAGCAACGATTGCCGACGCCGCGGGACCCGGCCGGCACGCGGTTCCTCTACGGCGTGGACGTCGTGCGCCTTGGACCCCTGGCCGAGGAGCATCGTCAGGTACCGGACCTGTTCGAGGCGTACAATCGCGCACACCAGGCCGTGGGCCTGCCCGAGTTCCTTGCCGCGCTGGCCACGCTCATCGCGGATGGAATGCTGGAACACCGACCCGTTTGACAGCGTCCTTTCGTCGTGCTATTACCCCCCCGTCACCCTCCGACTACCCGTTCCATGGCCGTGTCGCGCCGGGTTGCCATCGGCACCTTCACGCTGTTCATCGTGCTCACCAGCGCGCAATCCTCGGCGGCGCAGGCTTCCGCCACCCCCCGCCAGAGGGGCCCTGAGGGGACGCCCATCACCAGCGACGCCGTTATTCGGAACTGCGCGGCCTGTCACGCCCGGGACACGACGGGACGCATGACCCGAATCTCCTACGTGCGGAAAACGCCCGAGGGCTGGGAAACCTCCGTTCGCCGCATGGTGACGCTGAACGGCGTGCGACTCGAGCCCGACGACGCACGAGAGATCGTCCGCTATCTGTCCAACACGCTCGGGCTTGCGCCGGACGAGCTGCGGCCGGGGAGGTTCGAGGTCGAGCGCCGCCTGGTTGACTACACCTACTCTCCCGACAAGGACACCGAGAACACGTGCAAGCCGTGCCACTCCATGGGCCGGGTGATCACGCAAAGACGCACCGGGGAGGAGTGGGCGTTGCTCGTGGCCACGCATCGCGGTTACTACCCCTTGTCCGAGTTCCAGGCCTTCCGCCGAACCGGCCCTCCGCTCCGCGAGCCGGGTCCCGACGGGCGCCCACCGGACTCACGCCATCCCATGGACAAGGCCATCGAGCACCTGTCCGGCGCCTTCCCGTTCGAGACGCCCGAATGGACGGCGTGGGCCGCCACCATGCGTCCGCCGCGCCTCGAGGGAACCTGGTCGCTCGCCGGCCACGAGCCCGGAAAGGGCCCGGTTTACGGACACGTCGAGATCGCACCGGGACCCGGGCCGGACGAGTTCAGGACGGAGGCGACCTACACGTATCCAATGTCGGGACGCACGGCGAGGCGGTCAGGCCGGGCCGTGGTATACACGGGCCATCAGTGGCGCGGGCGATCCTTCGCCGGGCCGGGGGACTCGGCCGGCATGCGCGAAGTGATGCACGTGGAGCGAGACTGGCGCGAGATGTCGGGCCGATGGTACTGGGGTGCATACGACGAGTTCGGCGTGGACGTGACGTTGCGCCGGGTGGGACAGGAACCTTTGATCGCCGGGGTGCATCCCCGCGCGGCCCGGCCGGGGGAGCACGAGGTCACGATCTACGGCGCCAATCTCCCCGCGGCGCCGCAACCATCGAGTGTGGACTTCGGGCCCGGCATTGACGTGCGGTCAATCGCCAGGGCGAGTCCGGAAGCGATCACGGTCCGCATCAGCGTCGCCCCGAATGCGCCGATTGGGGCGAGGGACCTGTTCGTGGCGGGCGTGGCGCACCGCGATGCCATCGTGGTGTTCGACCAGGTGCAGCGCATTCGCGTGGAGCCACAGGCCGGCATGGCTCGAATCGGCGGCGCCCGCTTTCCGAAACAGTTCCAGCAGTTTGAGGCGTACGGCTATCACAATGGAGCCGACGGAAAACCGGAGACCAAGGACGACCTCAACCTGGGACTCGTGCCGGTGACGTGGAGCCTGGAGGAGTACTCGGTCACCTACGAGGATGACGATACCCGGTTCGTGGGTCAGCTGGACGCAACCGGGCTGTTCACGCCGGCGTTGGACGGACCGAACGCCGCGCGCAGCGGCAACCGGAACAATGTCGGCGACGTGTGGGCCGTGGCCACCTACACCGAGGGCGGTAGCGCCAGGCCGCTGCGCCATCGCGCCCACCTCCTGGTCACGGTGCCGCTGTACCTCCGATGGGAGCCCTGGAGGATCGAGCAGTGACCCTTCTTCAGGTGCGCGAGATGCACCGATTCACCGCCGCGGGGGAGCCGTTCGTCTACCTCGTGCCCTCCGCGGCCGTGTTCAGGTTGGACCCACCGTCCCGCGCCGTGCTGGACGCGCTGGAGGAACGCGTGCTTCCCGCGGAGCAGATCGTTGATCTGCTGGCCGGACGGTTCGCGGCGCCGGCGGTACGTCGGGCGATGTGCGAGCTTCAGGAGGTCAGGGCCGTGGGACCGGCCGACGCGCTCCCCGAACCCGCTCCTGTCGAACTGCCGCCGGACGGATTCCCGCTTTCCACGCTGGTTCTCAACGTCACCAGCAAGTGCAACCTGAGCTGCGCCTATTGCTACGAGTACGGCGAGGACCGCCTCCCCGCGAAGCCGACGCCGCCGTTCATGGACGAGGCCACCGCGCGCCAGAGCGTGGAGTTCATGCTGCGCCAGGCGGGGACGAATCCCGTCGCGCATCTCACGTTCTTCGGCGGCGAGACGCTGCTCAACCTCAGGGTCGTGAAAGCCACGCTGGCCTACGCGCGGCAACGCGCCGCGGAAGTAGGCAAGCGCGTCGAGTTCAGCATCACCACGAACGCCACGCTGCTCAAGCCGGACGTGATCGAGTGGCTCGCCGCGAACGACGTGGCCGTGACGGTGTCGGTTGACGGGCCCAAGAGCGCGCAGGATGAGTTTCGCGTGTTCAAGAACGGCCACGGCAGTTACGACATCGTGGTCCCCAAGATTCGCGAGCTGCTCAGGCGCCATACCAGCCGTCCGATCGGCGCCCGCGTCACGCTCACCCGTTACAACCTGGACGTGACGGGCATCTACCGGCATCTCACCGAAGAGATCGGGTTCCACGAGGTGGGATTCGCGCCCGTGACGACCAGCGCCGCTCGCGGCCACGCAATCGAGGCCGACGGCTTCGATCGCATGCTGGCGCAGTTCGACGCCCTGGCCGGCGATTTCCTGGATGCCGCGCTGGCCAACCGACATCACGGGTTCTCCAACGTGAAGGACACGCTGGAAGAGATCCACAAGGGCGTGAGCAAGGCGTACCCGTGTGGCGCGGGGCTGGGGCTCATGGGCGTGGCGACCGACGGCAACGTGGCCCTGTGCCATCGCTTCGCCGGCTCGGAGGCGCACACGATCGGCTCGGTGTTCGACGGCCTGGATCGGGGACGGCAAACCGCGTTCTTCGAGCGGCATCACGTTGCGCGCAAGACGGACTGCTCGGTGTGCTGGGCGCGACCGATCTGCTCGGGCGGGTGTTACCACGAGGCGCACACGCGCTACGGCGACACCTCTCGCCCCAACCTGCACTACTGTGATTGGATCCGGAGCTGGACGGACACGTGCCTCCGGGTGTACGGCGAGCTGGCCGTGAAGAATCCCGCGTGGCTCGCCCGGTTCGACAACTGAGGAGGACGATGGTGCACCATCTGACACCGGTAAATCGTAAGGCCCGGCGCATCGAGGCCGCGGTCACGCGCGACGTGGTGGCGCTCCAGGGCGGCGGGCCGCCGCAGCGCCCGGAGGAGGGGCCGCACATCCCACTCGGCTGTTCGTTCGTGTTCGCCCCGGGATGGGAAGCGGATTCGAGCGGGAGCACCGCCGGCCTGTGCCAGCCGGTGGAACGGGATCTGTTCGATTGTCACCTGGGCTGCTTCTGGCCCGCCCACGTGCCGGATCAGCTCAACCACGCTCCAGACTGGACCGGCAAGTGCGCCTCGGCGCAGAAAGATTGGCGCAAGATCGACCTGATCTTTCCGTGACCACCCGCCGCTGTCTGCTGCTCGCCGCGGGCGTTGTTGCGGCCGCGGCCCCGGTGCGCGCCCAACGCGCGCCCGGTGGCGGCAACGCCACCATCTACATGGGCACCTACGCCAGGGCGATCTACGTGCTGGACGAGGCCACCATGACCGTGGCCGCGAAGATCCCCATGCGCGCCGGCATCCCGGTCGGCATCACGTTGTCGTTCGATCGCAAGCGCCTGTACGCGCTCGACGCCACCGTGCAGACCGTGGAAGTGGTGGACCTCGCCACGCGGACATCGGTAGACACCTTTTCGCTCACGCGCGCCAACAGGCGGGTCCGGATTGGCAGCCTGAGCGTGGACCCGCTGGAGCGCTTCGCCATCATGCTGGTGCGGACGACCACCAAACTGGCGGACCGATTCGAGATCGGCCCGCCCACGCTGGTCCGCTATGACCTGAAGGCGCGTCAGATCACCGACACAATTCCCTGGCCCAAGGGAGAAGAACGAGAGTTCGCACGCATTCTGTTCTCGCCCGACGGAAACCTGATGTACTTCCTCACCGAGGAAGACGTCCTGATTTACGACGCGAAGGACCTGAAGGAAGTCGACCGGTGGGACCTGTCCAACGCGCTGGAAGAGGGACTGGGCAGGTTCAACTTCGGGTTTCCAGCCACCCTGTATGAGGAACCGGGATTCTACACCGGCTTGTTCCGCATGACCGATCCGGTGCAACGGCGGCGGATGATGGGCGTGGCCCGCGTTGACCTGGCTGCCAAACACGTGGACTTCCACGTGCTGGGCCCAGACCAGCCCGTAAGCTTCAGCCTGGCGCCGGGCCGAACTCGCGCGTACGGACTGCGTCAGGAGGTCGGCAACTACGAGTTCTGGACGTTCGACCTCGCGAACCGGAGAGTGCAGAGCAAGACCAGGTTCAACGGTCGCCCGCGCATGGCCCTGGCGCCCAGCTCGAACGGCAGACTCCTCTACATCTACGCCGCCGGTAATACCATTGACGTGTACGACGCAGCCACCTACCGCTACCTCCGCACGGTCGAGCTCGACGCGGACATGACCACGGTGATCATCGTCCCCCCAACACCAGCGCGTGCCGCGGGACCCTAGCAAGTTGGCTCGCCGGGCCCGGGGGCTGGACCGCGACCTCCAATGGGCGCTCGGCTTCATCCAGCCGCACTGGCCCCGGCTCGGCGCCGTGTTGGCCGCGAGCCTCATCGGCACGGCGCTGTCCCTGTCGCTGCCCTACCTCTCCAAGCTGCTCGTGGACGACGCGCTCCTGGCGCGCGACGCGGCGGCATTGGTTCGCATCGCGGGTCTGATCGCGGCGGTCACGCTCGCAAGCTTCGGCCTCAACGTGACGAGCGGGCTGCTGTACACCCGCACCTCCGCCGAGATCCTGTTCGACATGCGCCGCGCCGTGTATCGCCATCTCCAACGCCTGTCGCCGCGGTACTACGCGCGCACCCCGCTGGGCGAGATCGTCTCCCGGCTCAACACCGACATCGGGGAGATCCAGCGCGTGGCCTCCGATGCCGCGCTCGCGTGGCTGTCCAACGCGGTCTATCTCATGGGCACCACGGCGATGCTCCTCTGGCTGGACGCCCGGCTGTTCCTCGCGAGCCTCGTGCCGTTACCGCTCGCCGTGTGGGCCCTGGTCCGCTATCGCCGCCGGCTCGAATCGGCGGTGGCGGACCTGCGGGACCGGAGCGCCTCGATCGGGACCTTTCTCATTGAGACGCTGCTCGGAATGAAGCTGGTCACGGCCGCGAACGCCCAGGATCGGGAGATCGAGCGGTTCCGCCGGCGCAACGAGGCGTTCGTGGACGCGTTGCTCCGAATGCGGTGGCTGAATTACCTCGCCGGGGGCCTCCCCGGCCTGTTGCTGGCCGCGAGTACGGCGATCGTCGTGTTGTACGGCGGGTCCCGTGCGATCGCCGGGGCGATCTCCATCGGGACGCTGGTGGCATTTGCGGCGTACCAGGTTCGCCTCCTATCGCCCGTCCAGGGGCTCATGGGCGTCTACACCGGGCTCGCCACCGCGCGCGTGTCGCTGAGACGGGTGCGCGAGATTCTGGACGCTCCCGTCGAGGTGGTGGAGCGATCGGACGCGCGGCCGTTGCCGCGCGCGCGCGGCGAGGTCGCGCTGGAGCACATCTCGTACTCGTTCGACCGCGGCGCCCCGGTCCTCGCCGACGTGTCGTTCGTGGTTCACCCGGGAGAAGTCGTGGCCATGATGGGGCCGAGCGGCGCCGGTAAGTCCACCATCGCGGACCTGCTGGCCCGGCACCTGGACCCGGACGCCGGTCGAATCCTGCTGGACGGCCATGACCTTCGCTCGTTAAAACTGGCGGATGTGCGCCGCCACGTGGCCGTGGTGGACCAGGATCCAGTCGTGTTCAACGCCACGATCGCAGAGAACATCCGCTATGCGCGCCCCGACGCGCCGCGGGCCGATGTGGAACGGGCGGCTCGCGCGGCGGGACTCTGGGGCTGGATCGAGACGCTCCCCCGAGCCTACGACACCGTCGTGGGTGAGCGCGGCAAGGCGCTCTCGATGGGCGAGCGGCAACGGCTGGCCATCGCGCGGGCGTTTCTCACCGACGCCGCCGTCGTCGTGCTGGACGAGCCAACGGCGTCGCTCGATTCAGCGGCGGAGGCCGAGGTGATCGCCGGCTACCGGCAGCTGCTGGAAGCGCGCGGTCGCACCATCATCCTGATCACCCACCGGCACGAGCTGGCGGCCGCAGCCGACCGCGTGCTTGTGCTGGAGGCGGGCCGTGTCACCGAGGCGATGACGGCTGCCGCCGGAGCAAGCGTCAGCGATCGCCGGGTCGTGTTCGCCCGGGCGGGCAATGGGGGAACCGCGTCCGCTGGGTGAGCTGCTGCGGCTGACGCTGGAGCATCCGGCGCTCGCCTCGCGCACGGGCCGCGGGGTGAGCGTTGCCGTGATTGACAGCGGCATCAATCCCACGCATCCGCACCTTGCCGGTGTTGCCGGCGGCGTCGCACTGGACGAAGTCGGCGCCGAGTGGCCGGACTACGTTGACCGGCTGGGCCACGGCACCGCGGTGGCGGCTGCGATCCACGAAAAGGCCCCGGACGCCAGCCTGTATGCCGTCAGGGTCTTCGACGGAGACCTCAACGCGTCTCCCCAGCGGCTCGTGTGTGGGATGGACTGGGCATCGAGCCGCGGCGTGCGAGTGCTCAACCTGAGCCTGGGAACACCGCGAACCGACCGCGGGCCCGTCCTGTCCCCGGCTGTGAAGCGCGCCCTGGAGCGCGGAGCCCTGATCGTGGGCGTTGGCGAGCACGATGGGCGCCGCTGGCTGCCCGGCAGTCTGCCCGGCGTGGTGAGCGTGGTCCTTGACTGGGAATGCCCGCGCGACGAACTGCGCATCGCGGGCGACGGGGACCGGGGATATGTCTTCCGCGCCTCCGGTTACCCCCGCCCCATCCCAGGAGTGCCCCCCGAGCGGAATCTCTCGGGCGCGAGCTTCGCCGTTGCCAATGTGTCAGGCTTCCTGGCCCGGGTGCTCGAAGCCGAACCCACCGTGCGGTCGGTCCGGGACGTTGTCGCGGCGATCGGCGCGGCTGGGGTGCGGTAACCTACCCGCGACTGCGCGACGCCTGCTCGAGATACATGATCAACTGCTGTACCTCGGGCTGCGTGGGCGAATGGCGCAGCATCGTCTCCATGCGCTGGCGCATGCGAATCACCACCGCCCCCCAATCCGCCGGCGAATGCTGCCGCGGATCCGGGAGATCATGGCAGCGGCTGCATGTGACCCTGAACAGTTCCTGACCCGGCCCAGCCGGCAGCGGACCGGAGGCGACCCGCAGCGCGTTGTCCAGCATGTAGCGCAGCATGATCACCCGCTCGGCCGGCGTAGGCACCGGGATGCCGAACGAGGAGTCCACGCGCTCCATGCGCAGCCACATGCGACGCATGACGCTGGGCCAGTCCGTGGTGGAATGGGCTGAGGGGGGCGCCAGCTCGTGACAGCCCGTGCAGTACTTCACGATGAGTTTGGCGGCGTCGCTCCCCGGGGACGGCAGCTGAGCCGGCACCACACCGGGCGGCGGCAACGCCACGCTCGCCGCCGCCAAAAGCAGGGCGGCCCGCGCCGAATCCGCCGCCGCCTGCCCACCACCGGTCGCGGGGGGCGGCGCGGGCTCGCAGGCGCCAAGTGCAAGGGTAGCGAACAGAGTCGTCAGGCTGATTGAGCGACGGGACATGCACACCCCTCCTGGAATCACCCGGAACACAGAAGCGCGCCACAGACGAAACGGGCAGAAGTCTGCGATGAAGAACGCGTTTTCGCCAGCGCACCTTTCAGCGCCTCGTTCCCGCGTGCAGATTCAGGCCGTTCTTGATTCTCCGGAGATCCCATGCGCAGCATCGGCCGCTTTTTCGCCTTCGCCGTCGTCGCGTCAACCTTGGCCCTGCCGGTCCGCGCCCTCGCGCAGACCGCCGCTGCAACGCCCGCCGCCGGCCCGTTCGACGGCCTGCGATTCCGCAGCATCGGCCCGGCCACGATGGCCGGCCGAATTGACGACTTCGCCGTGCTGGAACGGAACCCTGCCGTGTTCTACGTGGCCACCGCAACCGGTGGCCTGTGGAAGACCACGAACATGGGGACCACGTTCGAAACCGTGTTCGATAACCAATCCACGTCGTCCATCGGCGACGTGGCGATCGCTCCAAACGACGCCAACCTCGTTTGGGTGGGCACCGGGGAAAACAACAACCGGCAGAGTTCCTCCTGGGGCGACGGCGTCTACAAGTCCGCCGACGGCGGGCGCACGTGGGCCAACATGGGGCTCAGGGAATCCCGGCACATCGCGCGGATCCTCGTGGACCCCGTGGATCACGACGTGGTGTACGTCGCAGCCCTCGGCAGCCTGTGGGGCCCGGGCGGCGATCGCGGCGTCTACAAGACGACCGACGGCGGACTTACCTGGACCAACGTCCTCAACGGTGGTCCCGACGTGGGCGCCACCGAACTGGTCATGGATCCATCGAACAACAAGGTGATTTACGCCGCGCTGTACCAGCGACGGCGCACGGCCTGGGGAATGAACGGCGGAGGCCCGGGCAGCGGCATCTACAAGACCACCGATGCCGGCCGAACCTGGACGAAGCTGGAGAACGGGATTCCCGAAGGCGCCAAAGGGCGCATCGGTCTCGACATCTACCGTAAGAACCCCAACGTCGTGTACGCGCGCATCGAGCACGCCAGCGAGGGCGGCGTGTACCGCTCGGACGACGCCGGAGCCACCTGGCGGAAGCTGTCCACCACCAACCCGCGGCCCATGTACTTCAGTCAGATTCGCGTGGATCCGCAGGACGACTCGCGCATCTACGTGCTCGGCGTCCAGCTGTTCGTGTCGGACGACGGCGGCCGCACGTTCCGCGACGACGGGGCGCGCAACATCCACGTGGACTTCCATGCCATGTGGATCAATCCGAATAACTCGGACCACGTCATGATCGGCGGCGACGGCGGCGTGGGGATTTCGTTCGATCGCAGTCAGACCTACGTCTTTCTCCGCAACATGCCGCTGGGCCAGTTCTACCACGTGCACTACGACATGCGCACGCCCTACACGGTGTGCGGCGGCCTGCAAGACAACAACGCATGGTGCGGGCCGAGCGCCGTGCGGAGCGAGGATGGGAGCAGCAACGACGACTGGTTCATTATCGGCGGCGGCGACGGATTCGTGGCGCTGTTGGACCCGAGCAACCCCGACGTTCTCTACGCCGAGTCCCAGGACGGCCGGATGAATCGGGTGGATCGCGTGACCAACGAGCGAAAGACCATCCGGCCTGAGCCGGCGGAAGGCGATACCGGCTACCGCTGGAATTGGGACACGCCGATGGTGTTGTCCCCCCACGATCCCGCCACGGTGTACGTCGCGGCCAACCGCGTGTTCAAGTCCACGGACAGGGGACACTCCTGGCGCGCCATCAGCCCGGATCTCACCACCGCCGCCAACCGCGATACGCTGGAGATCATGGGCGTGAAGGGGAGCGACATCCGCATCGCGCGGAATGACGGAGTGCAGTCGTACGGCAACCTGGTCTCGTTCGCCGAATCCCCGCTCAAGGCGGGACTGTACTACGCGGGCTCGGACGACGGACTGGTGCACGTCTCGCGCGATGGTGGCGCCAACTGGACCAACGTGACCGGCAAGTTCCCCAACCTGCCCAGGAACACCTACGTGTCCGAACTCGCGCCGTCCCGATTCGACAGTGGGACCGTATATGCCACATTCGACGGCCATCGCGGCAACGACTTCAACAGCTACGTCTACGCCAGCACGGATTACGGCAACAACTGGCGCTCGATCGTGAACGACCTGCCCAAAGGGGAAGTGGTTCGCACGATCACCGAAGACCTGACCAACGCCGATGTGCTCTACCTCGGCACGGAATCGGGGCTGTTCGTGACGACGGACCGGGGCCGGCATTGGGTGCGGGTCAAGGCGAACCTGCCGACCGTTCCGATCTACGAGATCACGCTTCACCCGCGTGAGAACGACATGATCCTGGCCACGCACGGGCGGAGCATCTGGATCCTGGACGATCTCACGCCGTTCCAGCGGTACGGCGAGGCCCTGGCGGCCGACGCGTACCTGTTCGATCCACCCGCGGCCACGCAGCGCCAGCCGGCGAACGACAAGAGCCGTGATTGGGAAGGGGACATGCGGTTCCTGGGGGAGAACCCGCCCGTGGGCGCCACCCTCATCTATCATCTCAAGGCTCCGGCCAAGGAGGCATCACTCGCGATTCGAGACGCCTCCGGCACGGTCGTCCGCGAACTCGCGGGCCAGGACGTCGGCACGGCAGCCGGCATGAACCGCGTGATCTGGGACCTGCGGGTGACACCGCACCCGCAGCCCCAGGGCCAGCAGGGTGGCGGTGGTGGGTTCGGTGGTGGCGCAACGCGCGGGCCGCTGGTGTTGCCGGGCGATTATCGCGTGACGCTCACCGTGGATGGGAAAGAGGCCGGTTCGCGCACGCTGCGCGTTCATGGTGATCCTGAGATCCAGATTGCGGACGCGGATCGGCGGACGTGGTTTGGTGTCTTGAGCGAGCTGCATACCCTTCAGGGGAATGTGAATCGGGCCGCCGACGCCCTCACCCAGGCCGCCGAGCAGTTCGGCCAGGTCCGGCGGGCGCTGGCATCCGGCAGAGACACGCCGCCGGAGTTGAAGGCCGCGGTAGACTCGCTATCCGCTGACCTCGATTCGCTGCGACGTCGTGTGAGCGGGTTGCCTGGCGCAGGTGGCGGTGGCGGTTTCGGAGGCCCCCCGAACGTCCGGAGCCGGATTGGCCAGTTGAAGGGCGCGATCATGGGGTCCACCTCGCTCCCCACCGAAGTGCAAATGCGCGAGGTGGCAGCGGTTCGCTCGCTCGGGCCCAAGGCCGTGGAAGACGTGAACGCATTGCTCGGTCGCTTACCGGCCATGTACCGGCGGCTGGCAGAGGCGGGCGTCTATCCGGCCACGCCGCGACCGGCTGGGAGCCAGCGCCCCTAGCGCGCTTGCGTTACGCAGTCGGACTCGCGGCCATCCTGACCCAGGCCTGCGGGCGCGCACCCGCAGACCTGGTGTTGCGTGACGGGGCCGTGTACACCATGGACACGGCCAACCCTCGGGCGCAGTCGGTGGCCGTTACCGCAGGCCGGATCGTGTACGTCGGCGATGACAGCGGCGTCACGCGGTGGATCGGTCCCCGCACCACGGTGGTGCAACTCCAGGGTAGGATGGTTCTTCCCGGCTTCCAGGACTCACACGTTCATCCCGTGACCGGCGGCATGGAGCTGGCCGATTGCGACCTCAATCCCGCGCGGTCACGCGCGGAGGCTATCGCGATCGTGCGCGACTGCGCCACGCGCAGCCGAGAAGCGCCGTGGGTGCGTGGTGGAGGCTTTGGCCTTCCCCTGTTTCCCAACGGCAACCCGTCGCGCCACTTGCTCGACAGCCTGGTGCCGGACCGCCCGGCGTATCTCACTTCGGCGGACGGGCACTCGGCGTGGGTGAACTCCCGGGCGCTCGAAGTGGCCGGCATCACGAAGGACACACCGGACCCACCCAACGGCCGCATCGAGCGGGACCGGAAGACCGGCGAGCCAAGCGGCACGCTGCGGGAGAGCGCTCAGCGCCTCGTGGCCGATCACCTGCCCCCGCGCACGGACGCAGAGTACCAGGACGGCTTGCGACGAGCGCTGGCCATGGCAGCGCGGTTCGGCATCACGACGCTGCACGAAGCCTCCGCCTCCGAGTCCATCCTGCGCGCGTATGCGGCGGCCGAGCAAGGCGGCTGGCTCACGGCGCGCGTCGTCGTCTCGCAATCCGTGGATCCGGACTCCGGAGCGGCTCAGGTCACGCGGCTCGCGGAGCGGCGAGCCAGGTACGGCGGGCGACTCGTGCGAGCGAACGCCGCCAAGATCTTCCTGGACGGGGTCATTGAGGGCCAGACCGCCGCACTGCTCGAGCCCTACGTGGATCGCCCGGGGTACCGGGGAGAGCTGAACGTGCAGCCGGATCAGATGGCGAGGCTGGTGGATGCGCTCGACAGCGCGGGCTTCAAGGTCCACGTGCATGCGATCGGCGACCGTGCCATCCGCGTGGCGCTCGACGCTTTCGAGGCGCTCCCACCGGGGCGCCGAACCTCCGGCCCCCGGCACATTCTGGCGCACATCCAGCTGTTCAACCCCGCCGACATCCCGCGGTTCGCCCGCCTCGGCGTCGTGGCGAGTTTCCAGATGTTGTGGGCCTATGAGGACGACTACATGCGGGATCTGACCGAGCCGAGGCTGGGACCGGCTCGATCACGCTGGCTCTACCCCATCGCGAGCATGGCGGCCACGGGCGCGATCGTGGCGGGTGGAAGTGATTGGTCCGTCTCGTCCATGAATCCGCTCGAGGCCATCGAGACCGCCGTCACGCATCGGGCGCCGGGCAGCGCGGCCGGTCCCGCGTGGAACCCGGACGAGCGAATTGACCTGGCCGTGGCGCTGCGCGCGTACACGTTGGGAGGCGCGTACGCCAGCGACAGCGAGCGCGACACCGGATCGCTCACCGTGGGAAAGCTGGCCGATCTCGTGGTCCTCGAGCGCGATCTGTTCGACGTCCCGCCCAACGAGATCGGCAAGACCCGCGTGCTGCTGACGCTGCTCGAGGGGCGGCCGGTTTTTCGGGATTCGTCGCTGGTGTTCCGAAGCGGGCAATAAACCACGCGCGCCGAAGGGGTCCCGGGCACCGGGGGCGAGCGGGATCGTGTGCGGCGAACCCGACGCTGTCGCAGCCACACGAGCAGCGATGGATGGCCCGATGGTGTTCCGGGTTGGGGCTCTAACGCGTCGTCAGATGGCGTGCGGCGAAGGCCTCAGAGGATGCCTGCCAGCCATCGCACCATATTCAGGCAGAAAAGAGCGTTTTGCGCACCTGCGGGATGACTCATCGCGAGTGGGGTGCGCCTCGAACCGTAAAGCTGCGCAGTGCACGCCGTACTATCACCAAAGAACACCACACGGCCCGACCCCCAGCGCCTCGCCCCCGCCAGTAGCCATCCGTGGATATCGAAAGCAGGCCATTCCGCATCCGGAATGTCCGAGATGCCTTGGCCCATTTCGCCCAGGCGGACCCAAGCGGTCGCACCTTGACCAAAGAGAAGCACTGGTTCAATCAGCTTCGACGGAAAAAACGCCCCTGCTCCATGGGTCGCCAAGGAGTCAATCCGTTCACGCGGCGACCGTCCCCGAACGATTGGGTGGTCGGCTACGCGGCGGTCGGATCGACGTACGATCTCGGGATAGTTCCCCTGCGGTGTTGCGTCTGCCCACGCGTCCAACGTCTGCACACCAAGTACCGCCGCGACAGCTCCCGCGGCCGCGGCGGCCGGCGAGTGATCCCACACGAGCAGAAGCGAACCACCGCCTCGAATCCACCGAATCAAGACATCTATCTCGGCTCTCGAGTATGCGGACGAGTGCGGGTAGGCCCAGAAGTCGGCTGCTTGCGGATTCGTGGACTGTCCGCTTCCCAGGACCAGGATGTCACATTCACGCAGGCCGTCGATGCTGATTATTGCCTCCGTGAACGCTCTCGGGCGAAAACCGTCTGAGCGCAGCACTGCGGCGAACGGCGCATATAACTGCGAAATGGTGTGGGCATTGTAGTGCGCCTCGTCTATGCACACTCCTGGCCGCTGTCCAGGGGCGAAGGCCGGATCGGGATTGTCGAACCGAAACGACGGATCGTTAACCTGCTGAGCTAGAGCCCGTAGAGCTCCAAAGCAAAGAAGTATCGCCAGGGTTCGGCCCATGCATGGCACCTCTATCGTCATCTAGACGACCCGGCGCTGAGTTGTGAACGCTCCCTCGCCGGGCGCCGCTTGGACGATCCCAATCTTGCCCGCGCTCGATTATTTCGCCAGCCATCGCGCTTGCCAACTCCAGCGCCTTGCCAGACCGCGTCCCAAGTCTCCTCTCTAGCCGGATCGCGTTGTATAACAGCTCAGCCCTGCTGCCCCGTGAAATGCGTGTTCGCATGGCTCGCGCAGAGCCCAGGCGCGCTTGGACCCGCCGCATGCGTCGGAACTCGCCCCTACGCGGGGCCGAGTCGGTCAACCAGGTACTGGTTCAGAAAAACCGGATTGATCATCGGCCGGAATTCGTCGAGCTGATACCGCTCCTTCACCGCCGCCGGATCCAGGAAGTTGAGCTTGCCCCAGTGCGCTTTGAACCTCAGACCCTTCTGGTTGAGATGGTCCCAGCACCCGCGCAGGTGTGCGGTCAGATCGTCCAGGTCGGCCGGGGCCGTGCACACGTCCAGCAGATACTGGAAGTTGAACTTCACGATGTAGGGAAGCCCGGACCAGTTCCAGGCCGACATGAAGTAATCGTCGGTCCTGGTCAGCTCCATCTCGATGGGCAGGTTGGGCCACCGGTTCCTGGTGAAATAGTCGGTCATCGCACCGCGCACCGCCGGCAGGTCTTTCGGGTCGAAGCTCCACTCCGCCATGCCCACCCGGAGCGTCGCAGAGCGATCCACCGGCAGCATGTTCCGCATGGGCCCCGTGAACACCTGCGGCTTGCGATAGAACAGCTCCAACGCCTCGAGCAGCAGGTGCTCCATCCAGTTCATCCGCGCCCCGGTGTGGTCGAGTTTCTGCATCAACTTGAAGGCCACCAGCAGCCAATGCTCCGCCGCATCCGGCGGATAGTCGCCGTTCGGTACAGCCTGGCTCTTGGGAATGGGGTTCGCGGCCCACAGCAGACCCTTGTCGGTCGCCTGGATCCACATCACCCGCCAGAAGAGATACTTCGCCGATGTCGCGTCCAGGTCAGCGATCAGATCGTCAACGTCCGCGATGACCTGCGTGGTCTGGAAGAACAGCTCATCCACCAGCGCGAAGTGCATGCGCGTAATCACGCCAATCGCGCCCAACGAGCAGATGGCCGCCTGAAACCCCGGCTCGCCGCGCGCCACCCGTCGCGTCAGGGGCGATCCCGCGGGACCGAGCGTGACATACTCGATCCAATCCACCAGCTCGTACACGGTGTGCGCGGGCGTAGCGGGCGCCGTGTTCGTGGAGATCAGCCCGGCCAACGATTGCTCATCGGTGCCACCGGTGGCGGTGATGGACTTCCCGCGCGCGGCGAGCGCGGCGAGGAAGTCGCGCAGCGGCCAGTTGGCCGAAACCGTGACCCCGCCGTCCCCCGGATCCCAGTCCATCGTTCGCGGCAGGTCGCACAGATCGAGCATCGCCGCATCGGTGCTCGCGATGGTGGAGCAGGAATGCAGGCTTCCGGGCACGCGAAGCCGGCGTGGACCCAGCTCCCCACGCGCCACGCTCGCCACGAACGGCCCAACGCTCGACCAGTCCCCCGGCCGGTAGTACAACCGGGGAGAGATCTTGACCATCTGGGCCCAATCCTGCAGCACCGGTACGGTGCGCTCGGGCTCGCCCGGCACCAACGGCGCCGGCGGGGAAGTCGCTGCGGACATGGGGGACTCGGGGGAAGAGGAACCCAGAGCTACGGCTCTTTAGTCTCTTGCGCAACCGCCCCGCTCGGCCGGCGCTGCGGAACGAGCGATCGTCGCGACGTGAAGCGGAGGATCTGGTGGGACCCTTTCAGGCGCCGAAACCGGGCGCGAGGAGCGAGGCGAGCCGGTCAGGGCGTCTGCCACCCACTGCGCGAAAGAAGCCATCGGCCGTTTCCACCAGCGCGCTTCCCTCATCTCCGCCAAGCAGCTGGCCGAGCCGCCGTCGCGCGGCGGCTGCATGCGCCGCCATGTCCGCGGCATCGAATCCCGTGGCGGCTTCCCGCAGCAGCACGGCCGACCGCTCGACATCCCCCCGCCGCACGCACACGCCGGCTTGCACCAATCGCGCGAGCGGGGTACTCCAGACCATCCGTTCCTCCTCCACCCGCCGCGCATCACGCGCGGCGATGCCGAGGTACCGCTTCGATTCGCCGCCCGCGCTGTCCTCCGCCGCGGCCAGCGCGCACGCGGCTCGCAGGATCGTGGTCTCAATCCGCACCAACTGCACGCGCAGCAGCATCGAGCGGCGCAAGGCTCTCCAATTGTGGTTGACGGTGGCCAGCGCGCGGCGGCCATGGCCGCCTTCGTAGAGGTCAATGCCGGCGTCGGCCATGAAGTTGAGCCAGTGGGGAACGTGGAACTTCTCGCCGGACCATCGCTCAACGGACTCGGCCAGCACGCGGCGGGCGCCAGCCACGTCGTCCGAGAGCAACCAGGCGGCGTTGGGCCGGCCGGCCGACACTTCGGCCGCCAGATAGCGGTCCCCGTGCTGAATCGCTTCACGCAAATACCCCGGCACGCGCCGCGCCATCTCGTCCCAACGACCCTGGAAGTACAGCGACCCGATCACGAAGATCCGAGCCTGCTCGATCTCCCACCACACGCCCGTGCATCGCTCGCGCAGGACCTGATCCGCCAGGTCGCCTTCGCGCACCGACGCGGCCCACTCCCCCACGTACTGGTGAAAGACACACCGGGCCAGGTGCAGGATGCCGACGGCGTGGGGATGGGACGCTTGCGCGGCGATCCGCTCGGTTTCGCCGAGCAGCTTCAGCGTCCGCTCCCTGGTGGGTCCGCCGGGGAGGGACACGAACGCCGCTTCGGTGGCGATCGCGCGCGCGATCCGATACGGCTCCCCCGCGTCTAGCGCCAGCAGCAGGTGGAGGCACTGCGTGTCCGCGGCTCGCAGGTTGTCCACGCGCACCATGCCGAGCGACAACGCCCAGCAGGCATCGAGGCGCCGAACGGTTTCCGGCGAGAGCGCGGATTCGGGTCGCGGCGTGAACGAAAAGCCCCGCAAGCGAATCCGCGCGCGGCGATACAGCAGCCGCAGCAGCGCGTGCGCCGTGGAGCTGGCCGGACGCACGCCCACCGACGTCAGCACGTCATCCACCGCCTGAAACCCGCGCTCCACGTGGCCGCACCGCAGCAACTGTTCGGCGCCACGGCGCTTCAGGTCGAGCCCCACGACGGCATCGGCGCCTCGGGCCGCGGCGAGATACAAGTCCGCCGCTTCCAGTCCCCGGCCCGCGTTGGCCAGCGCGTCGGCCAGGCCGATCTCGAGCCGATGAGTCTCCCGCCCTGAGCCCGCCGCAAGCTCGATGGCGCGGCGGTACAATGCCGCCGCCCGCTCGAACGCCAGGGCGCGGGCCGCCCGCTCGGCGGCCTGCGTGGCGTACGTGAGCGCGCGCGCCGTGTCTCCCACGGCCAGGACGTGTTCGTACAGCGTCTCCGGATCGGCGCCGCCGCGGGCCTCCATGGCGCCGGCGAGCCGGCCGTGCACCTCCGTGATCCGGGCCGGCGCCATCCGGGCAACAATGGCTTCTCGAATGCGGTCGTGGTACAGCTCGAGCTCGTCGGCCGTGGTGCTGGGCCGAAGCAAATGTTCGGCCAACAGCCGGCGCACGAGCACACGCTCGCTGCGCAACCCCGCCGCGTCGCGAGCCACCAGCGCGTTCAGCGGTCGCGCCGCCACCGCCAGCGTTTCCAGCAGGGGCCCGGCCTCCGGCGGAAGCTCGGCAAGCCGCCGCGCCAGCATGTCCCCGGCGCCAACCCCAATGGGGCGAGGATTGCTGTCATCGCGCGTGGCGAGGGCGTGACGCGCCAGCTGCTCGATCAAGAACGGGCTGCCACCCGCCTCTCGCACGATGATCTCCACCTCCGGCGCTCCCTCACCGAGAAAGCGCGCGGCAAGGTCCCGGCTCTCCTCGTGGCCGAGCGGCGCCACCGCCACGTCCTGAACGCCAGCGGCGCGCGCCCGGCTGACCCAGGTCTCGAGGAACGCATGGCCCGAGACCTCCTCACTGCGGTAGGCGACCAACAGCAGGAGCGGCGGATTGTCCGGCGGACTGAGCAGCTCCTCCAGGAGCAGGGCGCCGTCCTGGTCGCCCCATTGAAAGTCGTCAATGGCAATGACGAACGGCTCTTGCGCTGCGATGGCGCGAAACAACGATCGCAGCGCGTCCACGGCCTGGCGGCGCACCTGCTCCGGATCGCCGGCGCCGAACAGCTCGTCCGACGTGAGTTCCTCGATGCGTCCAAGGGCCGGGAACAGACGAGCCGCCGCGGTGAGATCACGAGTGAGCAGGGTCGCCTTGCGCTCGGCGGGAAGGGCCATGAGCCATCGGCTCAGGCTATCGAGCACGCCATCCAGGCCCTTGAACGGAACCGTTTCGCGTACGTAGCACCGGCCGGAAAGCACCATGGCGCCCTGGCCCCGGGCTTCGGTGAGGAACGATTCGAGCAGCGTGCTCTTGCCGCACCCCGATGGGCCGTGCACCAGTCGCGCCACGGTCCGCCCGGTCTGCGTGGCCTCGAGGGCCTCTCGCAATGCGCGGAGTTGCGGCTCGCGTCCAACCACCGTGGGTCGCACAGGACGCAGTGGCGCGCCCGAGACGCGGCGCGGGGCCCCGAGGCGACGCAGAACGTCCTCGCCGGAAGCCCGCGCTGCAGGGTCCATGGACAGCAGGTCCACGCACAGTCCGGCGAGATCGCCCGGCAGCCCGGCTGTCACGGTGTCGGGCGGGGGGGGCGGCCCCTGAAGCTTCGCCGCCAACACGGCGAGGTAATGACCATCGAACGGGAGCTGGCCCGTCAGCGCTTCGTACAACATGATGCCCAGGGCGTACCAATCGGACGCCTCCACCGCCTCGCCGCTCACCTGCTCGGGCGACATGTAGGCCGGCGTCCCGAAGATGCTGGTCTCCACCGTCTTGCGGCTGATGTCCGGCGCGCCCACATCGGTGGCGATTCCGAAGTCGAGAATCACCGCGCGATCGGCCGGCGTGATCATCACGTTGGAAGGCTTGAGATCGCGGTGGAGCTTGCCGGCGGCGTGCAGGGCGATGAGCCCCTCAGCCAGCTGACGCAGCGCGGTCCGAAGCCGGCCGGTATCGAGCCCGGCGGGGCGCACATAGTCCGTGAACCCGGCGCCCTCGATCAGCTCCATGGTGAAGAACCAATCCCGATCGTCGCCCATCAGCTCGTACAGAGCGATGAGGTTGGGATGGACCACGTCGGACAGCGCGCGGAACTCCCGCTTCAGGCGATACACCGCCGCGGGGCTTACGTACAACAGGGTCTTGAGCGCCACCACTTCGTCCCGCCGCGTGTCGTGCGCCGCGTACACCACACCCATGCCACCCGCCCCTAGACGGCGAAGCGGCTTGAAGCGATCCGTCCCCTGGAACTCGGATTGGAGGGTCAAGCGCCTTAAGCTTCACTTTTTCCGCGGTTCCTCCAGTCCCGCGTCCGGCCGCGCTGCCGCGCCACGGCATCGAAGGCCGGATCGTACAACCGGTTCAGGAAGGCCCTGCCGGAATCGGCTGCGATCGAGGTCGAACCGCTGCGGCCCCTTCAGCACGCGCGGCTTGCGCCCGCGACGCCCCGACTGCTTCTCCTGACCCATGCCCGTCCCCGGTGGAGGTTCGGGCTCAGAACGACGGGCCCGGGAACGGGTTCCCGACTCGGCTTGACGCTTTTGAGCGGACGTACCCAGTTCACTCCCCTCTCACCCCTCACCCCTTACGCCCTCCGGTTCTCATCCTATCTTTTGCCCTCCTGACCCCTCCACCTTAACCTGGAGTTGTCCTTGCGCAACGTTCTGCTTTTCTGCACCGCAGCCGCAGCACTGGGCTGCTACAAGGCCGAAGATCGCTCCGCCAGTGAAGCGGCCGCGACGCCCACGATTTCCCTGGCCGATCTCGCCGGCAAATGGACCATGCAGACCATGGCCCAGGGGAGTGACAGCGTGCTAGTGACCTCCGAGCTGAACGCCACCGCCACGACCGAGGGCTGGACCCAGATCCTGCCCGGGCGCGATCCGATCGCGCTACACGTTGTCGTGGCCGGTGACAGTGTAGTGACGCACGCAGGTCCCTACGAGAGCGTGCTCCGACCCGGAACGACCGTGACGACCGAGAACGTCATGCGATTGGTGAACGGCATGCTCGAGGGCCGCACGACCGCCCGCTACTCTGGCCCGAACGTGGGCGCCGACTCGGTTCTGCAGCTCAGGACCAGGGGAACGAGAGCGCCGTAAGACCCCTGCCGTAACGATCCAGAGGCCGAACGATTCCAGGCCGGCGACGCGCAACCGCCGGCCTGTCCTCACGTTCCGCGGTAGATCGCGAGCGCCAGGTAGAGACCAGCCTTCCTGGCGCTCCGCTCGCTCGGCGGCATTTTTGCCGGCCACACCCTTTCCTGAGCGTTAGCCCCATGCACCGCGAACTCCTGGTCGTTCTTCTGGCTGTTGCCGCGCCCCGCGTGCCCGCGCTTGCGCAAACCAACCCGCTCTGGCACGAACAGAAGGTCAAGAACTTCCTGCCCCACATGACCTGGCCGGAGGTACAGGACCTCCTCACGCGCACGGATATGGTCATCATTCCGGTCGCATCTCTCGAGCAACACGGGCTCCACCTGCCTATTGGGACGGATTACCTGAACGGCGTGGAACGAGCTAAGCTGATCGCCCAGCGCACCGACGTGCTCGTGGCGCCCATCTTGCTCGTGGGGCAATCGCCCTACCACATGGATTTTCCCGGGACGATCACGCTGTCGTCCGAGACGATTCAAAGCGTGTACGTCGAAGCGGCGCAGAGCCTGATCCACCACGGGTTCCGCCGCTTCCTGCTGCTCAACAGCCACGGTGGCAACCAATACGTCACGCGCTTCATCATGGACCGGATCAACCAGGAGACGCCGGCCGTCGCCGTGGAGTTGGGTGATGCGGTCGCGGCCATGCGGCCTACCCCACCCCCGCCGCAGGACCTACCCCGCGCGTTCGATCAGCATGGGGGCGTCGGAGAAACCTCGGCCACGCTGTACCTCGCACCGTCACTGGTCGCCCTTGACCGAGCGCGACCGGCCACGCTGACATTCCCCGCCCACCTCACTCGCATGCTCCCGCAGTACGTGGCCGGCGACCGCGTCACGAACCTCGTCTTCCTCGCCGAAGGGCTCAAGCCCAGGGAGACCGGGAAAGGGACGAGCGCGCGCGAAATGTCGAACACGGGCGCTTGGAGCGAGCGCGATCCCCGCGACGCGACGGCCGAGCAAGGCCGTCAGACCACCGACGCGTTCGTGGAAGCCGCTGTGCGATTCATCGAGCGGTGGAAGGAACTGCGGCCAATGCGTGCGCCGTGACAACGCTGGTCACTCGGCTTCATCGCAGCGCTCGGCACCGCATGGCTGGTGGTCTTCGGCAATGCCTGCCCGCCTCCCTGCGACTGGCAGCGGAGTCCCTAAGAGGCCAGTGCGCCACCGGCCGCCTTTCAGCGAGTCGGCAGCGGCGTATATCTTCTCACGCCTCGAGTGCATTCGATGTACCGCCGGACGAAAGGAGACGCTCATGCCACCCAGGCGCACGGCCACTCGGGCCACGGCGCGCCCCAGGAAGCAGCCGAGAAAGAAACCCGAAACGCTCAGGCTCCGCTCGATCACTCCCGCCCTCACCGTGGGCGATATCCACAAGAGCATCGCATGGTACCGCGACGTGGTGGGGTTCACGCTGGGAGAGACCTGGGAGCACGGCGGGAAGCTCGCAGGTGCTGAGCTCAAGGCGGGAACGGCGTTCATCGTCCTCTCTCAGGACGATTGGGCCAAAGGGCGGGACCGCGTGAAGGGTGAGGGGCTTCGCCTCTACCTCAACACGTCGCAAGACGTGGACGACGTGGCTGCCGCGATCAAGGCGCGTGGAGGGACGCTTGCCTCCGAGCCCGCCACGCAACCATGGGGCACGCGGACCTTCAACCTCGTTGACCCGGACGGGTTCAAGCTCACGATCTCGGCGTTGAGCTAGACGGTCACGCGTTTTCCCAACGCGTGTTCAACGCCGGCCGGCGGGCTCGTCGGCCCCCCGGCCGTCTTCCCGCCTCGCGCCGGCGCGACGGCCGCTGCATCTTGACGGGTACGGACAAGTCCCGCGCCGAATCGTCTGGAGGCCGTCTCAACAATGCTCCGTCTCCCCATGACCCGATCCGTTGTGTTGGTCGCCGTTGCGTCGCTGGCCGCAGGTTGCGGCGGCGAGGCACCTCCGGGTTCACCCGGGCGCAGCGCGAGCTATGACGCGCTGACCGCGCTGTTCGCGGAATGGCGGGCGTTTCACCGACCGCCGCTGGCGGATGGCGTACCGGACTATTCCGCCCGCGCGATGGAAGCCCAGTATCGAGAGCTCCGCCGCTACCAGGAACGCCTGGCCGCAATCGATGCCAGCGCCTGGCCCATTGCGCAGCAGGTGGACTACCACCTGGTCCGCGCCGAAATGAACGGGCTCGAGTTCGATCACCGCGTGCTGCGGCCCTGGGCGCGGAACCCCGCGTTCTATGTGCAGGTATTCTCGTCGCAGAGCGACACGCCGGCGCATGAGGGCCCGCACACCTACGGGGCCATCGAGCTGTGGACCTACCGGTTCCCCCTGGACAGCGCTGCCGCAGCGCGGCTTCGCGCGGAGCTGGCCACGGTCCCCAAGCTGCTCCAGCAGGCGCGCACGAACCTGGACGAGGATCCGCGGGATCTCTGGCTCGCCGGTATCAGGGCCGTGGCCGACCAGGCGAGCGATCTCCGCGCGCTCGCGACCCGCGTGGCGGGCACGAGCCCCGAGCTGGACCGGGACATCCAGCGCGCCATCGAGGCTACCGACGGGTTCCGCGCCTGGCTCGAGGCTGAGGCTCCGTCGCGCACCGGGCGCTCGGGCGTGGGCATCGACAACTACGACTGGTACCTGGCGAACGTCCACCTCGTCCCATACACCTGGCGCGACCTCGTCACCATCATGCAGCGCGAGCTGGCCCGCGCTCACGCAGCCCTTCGGCTGGAAGAGCACCGGAACCGCCACCTGCCTCCACTCGTGCCCGTGGCGAGTGCGGCGGAGCACTCGCGACGGTTCAACGCCGCCGTCACGGAGTACATGGCGTTTCTCCGAGACCGGCAGATCGTCTCGATTCGAGACTACATGGACCAGGCCCTGCGCGAGCGTCTCGGTCAGTTCAGTCCGGCGGAACCGCGAGAGTTCTTCTCCGAAGTGGACTACCGCGCCCCCGTGATCATGCGGACCCATGGGTATCACTGGTTCGACCTGGCGCGCATGGCGCGGGAGCCGCATGCGAGCCCCATCCGACGCGGCGCACTGCTGTACAACATCTTCGATACGCGGGCCGAAGGTCTGGCGACGGGCATGGAAGAGATGATGATGCACGCCGGGCTGCTCGATTCGCGTCCGCGCGCGCGCGAGCTGATCTGGGTGCTCCTGGCCCAGCGCGCGGCCCGCGCGCTCGGCGATCTCTACATGCACGCCAACCAGTTCACCATGGACCAGGCCATCAAGTTCGCCGTGGAGTGGACGCCCCGCGGCTGGCTGCGTCCCGACGGGAGCACCGTCTGGGGCGAGCAGCATCTCTATCTCCAACAGCCGTCCTACGGGACGAGCTACATCAGCGGCAAGATCCAGATCGAGCAGCTGATGGCCGTGCGTGCCCGGCAGCTCGGAGACGACTTCAGCATCAAGCGGTTCATGGACGAACTGAACGCCACGGGCGTCATCCCGGTGTCGCTGATCAGGTGGGAGCTGACGGGCCAGGATGACGAGATCAAGGCCCTGTTGGCGGCCCAGAGGTGACGCGCGCCGTGATGCGACCTCGGTCGCACTCCGGCAGTGCCGCGGTGATGTTCTCCGCTGCTGCCGGTTGTCTTCACACCCTCGGCGGGGGCGTATCGCCTGGCCGGTGAACCGGTCGAGTCCCTGACGGCAGTCAGCGGGCGCGGCTCAGAAATCGGCAGATCGGCTTCATCTCCCAGACGTTCAATCTGATCGGCGACCTCACGGTGCTCGAGAACGTGGAGATGCCGTGGCAGTATCGCGGGTTCCCCAGGGCCGGGCGCCGGGCGCCCGAAGTTTCAGGGGGTTCGGGCGGCCCCATCAGAGTGAGCACCGGGGTCTCCGGTGACCGGCGCACTCGTCGCCCGGGGCTCAGGGGACTGGAATGCATAGAAAGGGGCGGGCCTTGCGCTGAAATGATGACCAGATAGGCGAGGTCGTGTGGTATCGTGGTCCGATGGCTGCGAATGGCCCGGCGGCTCAAGGGAGTCCCGACTTCACACGCACCGCCCTCGTGCGACTGGAGCGTGCGCTCCGGGTACAGTACTACAGTCCGCGCACGCTAGAAGCCTATGGAGGCTGGATTCGCCGGTTCCTGCGGTTTCACCGGGCCCGTCAGGGTGGGGAGCTCGGCCCGGCCGAGGCGGCGGCGTTCTTGGGGGCGCTCGCCGAACGCCGCCGGGTCAGTGCCTCGACGCAGAATCAGGCCCGGTCCGCGCTGGTGTTCTTCTACCGGCGCGTGCTTGGCCGGCCGCTGCCGCCTCTCGTGGGGGTGACCCCAGCAGGACGGCCGCGCCGCATTCCGGTGGTTCTGAGCCGGGAGGAGGTGGCCCGCGTGATTGCGGAGCTTTCCGGCGCGAAGCAGCTCGTGGCGATGCTGCTGTACGGTTCGGGGCTGAGGCTACTCGAGGCGCTCCGGCTTCGCATCAAGGACATCGACTTCGCCCGGTTACAGATCACGGTGCGCGGTGGGAAGGGGGACAAGGATCGGGTCACCGTCCTTCCGGAGGCGCTCGTGCCGCGTCTGCGCGCCCATCTGGGCCGGGTGGAGCGGCTTCATCAGCGGGATCTCTTGCGAGGAGCCGGGTGCGTTGAGCTACCGGGCGCCTTCGCGCGAAAATCACCGAGCGCGCAACGGGCATGGGAGTGGCAGTGGGTGTTTCCGGCGACGAGCGTATACCGGGATCGGGTGACGGGGGAGCGTCGCCGGCATCATCTGCACGAGACCGCGGTTCAGCGGGCGATGCGGGAGGCGGTGCTGCGGGCGCGGATCTCGAAGCGGGCCACGTGTCATACGTTGCGGCATTCCTTCGCCACGCATCTGCTGGAATCGGGGGCAGACATTCGGACGATTCAGGAGTTGCTCGGGCATTCGGATTTGGAGACGACGATGATTTATACGCACGTGTTGCAGCGGGGGGCTGGGGCGGTTCGGAGTCCGCTGGAGGGGTTGTTGGGGGGCGGAGTCGATCCGCCGGGCCGGGTCCGCGGACCCGGGCCGGATTAGGCGGACCGGTGCCAAATTGCGTCGAGCAGATCGGGCCGATTAGCGATAGGCCGGGGGACGCGAAATGCACTTGCGGGGGTCTGATCGAAATGCCAAGGTATGGGCGGTCTACTTTTCGTTAGACTGCAGCAGAACAACCTCTCGTCCGGAAAGGAGCGATATCGTGGACGCCCCTCCAGCTACCACATCTCGACGTGCCGAGCTACTGCAGACGGCAGCGGGTCGCCGCTTGTCGAACTGGGGTGATTGGTTTGCCTACACGGTCGCAGCGGGCTTCCTGGGTGTATTCGAGTTCAAGTCAGCGGACGACTCGGCCGTCTGGCTGATGATGGCACTATTCCTGGTGATGCTAGTGCAGCTGTTTCGGCTCGACCGGCGCATCAAGGCGCTCCTGGAGCTCTTGCAGGCCAATGAGCCTGCCAACGTGTCCGGACCGCCCGCTGCAGTCTAACCCGCGGTTGGACGCTGACGGGCGCTCAAACGGCGAGCGCCCGTGCGACACCTAGCGGCGTCGCGGCCGATAAGGAAGAATTGTGATTGTGTGGCGACCAACTGAGTCGCCCGCAGGTCAACCGCAACTCGTTCAGGTTGTAGGAAAACCCCCTATTGAAGATGGTTCGGGGGTGCCGAGTGCGGTGCGGCACTTCCGTGCGGTGGGGCGTGGGTCGGTGGGGTTTGAGGAGCAGGATGAGTTCGGCGGCTCGCCGCATCCCCCGCAGGGGCAGGTCACCGCCAGTTACGCCGCGTAGGCCAGGCGGGCCAGCTTCTCGATGTTGTGGACCAGGCAGAAGAGCTTCCACTGCGCATCTACCTTGGCCCGACCCCGCAGCGTGAACCGCGTGAGTCCCTTGTTGTAGCAGAGATTCCCAAACACCGGCTCTACGACGCCGAACCGCATGGCGTACCGCGCGCGGCCTTCGGGTGTGTCAATGCGCGCTTTCATGCGTTGCGTGTGGGTCTCCCGTCGCGGACGAGGCCGCGCGGAGCGGCCTCGCAAGAACACCACCTGCCGGGTGGCCGCCTTCTCGGGATGGCGAAGACACCGGGTCCGGAGCGGACACCGCATACAATGGCGCTTCGCGCCCCGGAACCGCTCACCCACAAAGTTCCCGAACACCAGATCCTTTCCAGTCCGATAGAGGGACTTGCCGGCGGGGCAGATGCAGGTGCGCGCCACCGGGTCG
>DATMAW010000067.1:0-41623 GCA_035559715.1 Gemmatimonadales bacterium
CGCCGGCGCAGCCGTCCCACAGGTGGGGCCCGAACCGCCGTCGCATTTCGTCGTAATGCGACGTGAACCCGACCGAGATCCCGTTGCGCCCGCCGTCGTTCTTCTTTGCCGGGTGCGCGCGGTGATGCACGTCGAACGTGGACCTGCCGTCCACGTGGGCGGTGATGCCCAGCGGCGTGATCAGCACCGTGTCCACGCTGGCCAGCGGCTCCGTGGTGTACCGGCGATTGGGTTTCTCGCCGACCTTGAGCGGCGAGCGCTGGATCTGCAGGCGCGTGATGGGGCCGATGATGGTTGGCATGGTGCTGCAAGATACCCATGCGATGCGAGGAGAGGCGAGGAGATCCCTCGCCCCTCGGCCCTCAACCGCCAGTATATTTGGGCGCAATGCCCCTCATCACGCGCCGCACAACGGTAACGACCCGGGTCGGCCACGTTCCCGTGGGCTCCGAGCACCCCATCGTGGTGCAGTCCATGACGAACACGGACACGGCCGACGTGAACGCCACCGTGGCCCAGGTGGCGCACCTGGTTGCCGCGGGAAGCGAGCTGGTTCGCGTCACGGTCAACAACGACGAGGCGGCAGCCGCGGTCCCCCACATCGTGGAAGCGCTCGATCGCCGGGGTGTGGCCGTGCCAATCATCGGGGACTTCCACTACAACGGCCACCTGCTGCTCACCAAGTACCCGGACTGCGCCAGGGCGCTCGCCAAGTACCGCATCAACCCCGGGAACGTGGGCGCCAAACGGCGTGACGAGCACTTCCGAACGATCATTGACGTGGCGCTCGCCAACGACAAGCCGGTGCGCATCGGCGTCAACTGGGGCTCGCTCGACCGCCAGCTGCTGACCGAGTTGATGGACGCGAACGCGCGCCGGCCGGAGCCGCTGGATGCGCGCGAAGTGACCATGGAAGCCATGGTGGAAAGCGCGCTTCGCTCCGCACGACTCGCCGAAGAGACGGGTCTTCCCCACGACCGCATCATCCTGTCGGCGAAGGTGTCGGGCGTGCAGGATCTGGTGGACGTGTACCGCAAGCTGGCTGCGCAGTGCGACTACCCGCTGCACCTCGGTCTCACCGAAGCCGGCATGGGGGGCAAGGGGATCGTGGCCAGCACGGCGGCGCTCTCCATCCTGCTGCAGGAGGGGATTGGCGACACCATCCGCGTCTCGCTCACGCCCGAGCCTAACGGCGATCGCGCCGAGGAGGTACGGGTGTGCCAGCAGGTGCTGCAGGCGCTCGGCCTTCGCAACTTTGCGCCGTCGGTGACGGCGTGTCCGGGCTGCGGTCGCACGACGAGCACCTTCTTTCAGGAGATGGCGCAGGCGATCCAGCGCTACCTGGATCGGCAGATGCCGCTGTGGCGGGAGCGGCACCCCGGCGTGGAGCGCATGCGGGTGGCGGTCATGGGCTGCGTGGTCAACGGTCCGGGTGAGTCGAAGCACGCCGATATCGGGATCTCCCTGCCGGGCACGTTCGAGGAGCCCAAGGCTCCGGTGTACGTGGATGGCCAGCTCACGGTCACGTTGAAGGGCGATCGGATCGTGGAGGAGTTTCTCGAAATCCTGGAGGCCTACGTCGCGCGGCGGTACTCCGCGGCCGCCGGCGCATCGGTTCCCCCGTGACGCCGGAGCCGCGGTTTCGCCGAACCAAGATCGTCGCCACCCTCGGGCCCGCCACCGCCAGCGCGGAAGCGCTCGGCGCCCTGCTCGAGGCGGGGGTGGACGTGGTGCGCATCAACTCCTCCCACGGGACGCCCCAGATCCGGGCGGAGTGGATGGACCTGGTGCGGCGCGTGCGAGACGAACGGGAACGTCACGTGGCGTTGCTGGTGGATCTTCAGGGGCCGCGGATCCGCGTGGGAGCGCTTGCGGAGCCGCGGACCCTGGTGGAGGGAGGGGAAGTCACGTTCGCGCCGGAGGAAGAGGCGCGAGACGGTGAAATCCCCACGACGTACGCGGCGTTGGCGCAGGACGTGACGCCCGGCGCCAAGATCCTGCTGGATGACGGACTGCTGGTCACGGAGGTCGCGGAGGTCAGGCCACCGCGCGTTCGGGCGCGGGTGGTGTACGGCGGCGTGCTGACGAGCCACAAGGGGATCAATCTGCCGGACGTGCACGTGAGCGCGCCGGCCGTCACCGACAAAGACCGCGAGGACATCACGCTCGCGCTGGCGCACGAGGCGGACTACATCGCGGTCTCCTTTGTGCGGCGGGTGGAGGACGTGCACGCGGTGCGCTCGCTCGTGCCGGCGCACGTGCGGCTCGTGGCCAAGATCGAAAAAGCGGCAGCCCTGGCCGACCTGCCGAACATTGTGCTCGCGGCCGACGGGATCATGGTGGCCCGCGGCGACCTCGGCGTGGAGCTGCCGTTCGAGCGGGTTCCGCTCGCGCAGAAGCGGATCATCGAGCTGGCCAACGCCCGCGGGCGCGCGGTGATCACCGCGACGCAGATGCTCGAATCCATGATCGAGCATCCCCGTCCCACGCGCGCCGAGGCGTCTGACGTGGCCAACGCCATCCTCGACGGCACGGACGCGGTGATGCTGTCGGCGGAGACGGCGATGGGCGCGTACCCCGAGCTGGCCGTGCGGGCCATGGTGCGGATCATTCGCGAGATCGAGCGCGAGGCCCCTGACGGCCAGCGCCACCGGCAGCGTCGCCGCGGCGATCAGCTGGGCGACGGACCCGCCACGGTCGAGGACGCCATCGCGCTCGCCACCTGCGCGGCGGCCGAGCTCCTCGCGGTGCCGCTCATCGTGTGTTTCACGCGGAGCGGGTTCACGGCGCGCAAGATCGCCGCGTTCCGCCCGGCGGTGCCCATCGTTGCGTTCTCCACGGAGCCGGTGACCTGCCGCCAGCTGGCCATGGTGTGGGGCGTCATTCCGGAGCTTGCCGTGCGCGTGCCGAATTACGATACGATGCTCGAAGGCGCCCGCGAGCGGCTGGTGGCCCGCGGATACGCGGGGCCCGGCGATCGCATTGTCGTCACGGCCGGCGTACCGTTCGAAGTGCCGGGCACGACGAATTTGCTCAAGGTCGAGACGGTCTGAAGAAAGCCGGTGAAGGTTGCGAGTAACCGTTCTCGGGAGCGGCACGTCGTTCGGCGTTCCGCAGGTGGGCTGCGGATGCCCGGTGTGCCGGTCCACCGATCCGCGCGACCGGCGCTCACGGGTCGCGGCGCTGGTCGAGGCCGAGAGTGGGCGCCGGATTCTCATTGACACGCCTCCGGAGCTACGGCTGCAACTCCTCGCCGCCGGCGTGGGCAGCGTGGACGCCGTGCTCTACACGCACGATCACGCCGATCATATCCACGGCATTGACGATCTCCGCGCCTTCACGGCGCGGGGCGGCGCCCTCTCGGTTCACGGTCCCGCCGATACGTTGGAACGACTGCGGCAGCGATTCCCGTACATCTTCGATCCGGAGACTCCGCCACAACCCGAAACGCCGCGACCGCACCTGGTGATGACGCCGCTCGATCCCGGGAGCGAAGTAACGATCGCCGGACTGCCCGTGTTGCCGCTCGAGTTCGAACACGGGGGCATGCGGGTCTTCGGCTATCGCATCGGGGCGCTGGGGTACCTGACCGACGTGAAGGCGGTGCCGGCCGCCGCCGTGGAGCGCCTGCGCGGTGTGCGCGTCCTCGTCGTGAACGCCCTGTTCGACCGGCCACATCCCACCCACCTCTCGATCCCCGAGGCCGTGTCGGTGGCGCGCGCCGTCGGAGCGGAGCGAACCTTGCTCACGCACCTCACGCACAGGTACGCGCACGCCGACCTCGCCGCGCGCCTTCCGGCGGGGATCGAACCGGCGTACGACGGACTCACGGTTTCGTTTTGACGGGGGTTTTAGGGCCGGGTACATTGAGGCTGCAACGCTGGCGAGAGGCAATGTCATGACCACTACGGCTCCGGTGATGGATCGGGCGATCCAGCAGGCGGTGGACGTGTTTGGCGGTGCGGTGAGCTATGACGGCAGCGCCGTGCGGGTGAGGGACCGAAAGGCGCTCACCGGAGCGGCGATGGATCGGCTCGTGCGGCAGGCGGTATTCGGCGGCACGGAACAGTTGCGGGATGCCGCGCGGTGGCTGGTGTGGGAACTCGCGCAGATTGCCGGGTGTCGGCCGGCGTCCATTCAGGGCCTGTACGAGGCGCGCGGCAGGGGGGAATGCGGCGGGTTCACCGTGCCGGCCATGAACCTCCGGGTGATCGCGTACGACTCGGCCCGCGCCGTGTTCCGCGCGCTCCAGCGGCGCAAGGCCGGGGCGTTCCTGTGCGAGATCGCGCGGTCGGAGATGGCTTACACGGATCAGCGCCCCGCGGAATACACCACGGTGGTGCTCGCGGCTGCCTTGCGCGAGGGATTCGACGGCCCCGTGTTCATTCAGGGCGACCACTTCCAGGTCAACGCGGCGAAGTACAAGAGCGGGCCAGACGCCGAACTCCAGGCGATCCGGGCGCTCATTGACGAGGCCGTCGCGGCCGGGTTCTTCAACATTGACATTGACACCTCCACGCTGGTGGATCTCTCGTATCCCACGCTCGATCAGCAGCAGCGCGACAACTACACGCGGGCGGCCGAGCTGACGGCCTACGTGCGCAAGCGGGAGCCGAACGGCGTCACGATTTCGGTGGGTGGAGAGATTGGCGAGGTGGGCGGCAAGAACTCCACGGTGGAAGAGCTGCGCGCGTTCATGGATGGCTACAACCGCGTCCTGGCCGGCCTCGGGAAATACGCGGGACTCAGCAAGATCTCGGTGCAAACCGGGACGTCGCATGGCGGCGTCGTGCTTCCCGACGGCTCGATCGCGCAGGTGAAACTGGACCTGAACGCGCTGCGCGCGCTGTCGGAAGAGGCGACCCACGCCTATCGCCTGGCGGGGGCCGTGCAGCATGGAGCGTCAACGCTGCCGGAGGACGCGTTCGGCAATTTCCCGAAGTACGGGGCCTGCGAGATTCACCTGGCGACGAATTTCCAGAACATCGTGTTCGATCATCCGGCGTTGCCGGCGGATCTCAAAGCCGACCTCAGGGCGTGGGTGATCCAGCATTGCGCCAGCGAGCGCAAGGCCTCCGATACGGAAGAGCAGTTCCTTTACAAGTCGCGCAAGAAGGCGATCGGCCCCTTCAAGGCGGCGCTGTGGGATCTGCCGGCGGAGGTGAAGGAGCAGGTGTGTGCCGACCTGGAGCGGCGCTTCGAGTTCCTGTTCGATCAGTTGAACATCGGTGACACCGCCAGGTTGGTGGCCCGGTACGTGAAGGCGCCGGAATTGCGGCACGCGGCGCCGCGGCCGGCCGCCCAGGCGGCGCCCGATGATGCCGAGGCGGGCGAATGAGGTCCCGCAGAGGAGGAGAGATGTCACGGGAGCGGGAGCAGCAACCGGTGATGGTCGTCGAGCGCTCGGGGTCCGGGCTGGGCGCGTTCTTTTTGGGGTTGGTGATTGGCGCGGGCGTGGCGCTGCTGTTCGCGCCGCAGTCTGGCGCCGAGACGCGGCGCGCCATTCGCCGGCGGACGCGAGAGCTGGTGGACGCCGCGGGCCGGAAGGCGGACGAGTTGCGCGGGCTGGTGGAGGAAGGGTACGAGCGCGGCCGCGAGCGGGTGGAGGAAGGCCTCGAGACCGTCCGGCGCACGGTGACGGAGCGGCGCGAAGCGGTGCATGACGCCGCCGAGGCGGGCCGCGCGGCCGTGCAGTCGGCGCGCGACGAGTTGGAGCGGCGGCTGTCCGAGGCCCGGAGCGCCCGGCGCGCCTCGCGGACGCCGGCGCCCGAGAGCGCGGACGACTGAAGCACCGGCGACGCGGCTGGGCCTTCTCGCCGATCGGCTTCGTTCGGCGGGTGGCCGCGGCCGCGATGGAGGATAACGTCGGCTTTCTCGCGAGCGCGCTCACGTTCGACGCGCTCGCCGCGGCCGTTCCCCTCACGCTCCTCGCCCTGGCGGCACTGGGGTACGTCGCCCGGACGGAAGGCGACCTTCTCGTCGGCATCCGCAACATCCTGGAGAACTTCGTGCCCGGCCCGGCCGCGGGCGTGGAGCCACGGGCCGCGGCCGAGCGTGTGCTCGAGTATCTGGCCCTGCGGCGGGGTGAGTTCTCCGCGTTCGGGATTCCCCTGTTCCTGTGGTTCTCGACGCGGTTCTTTGGCGGCGCCCGCGCGGCGTTGAACGACGTGTTCGACACGGAAGAGTCCCGCTCGTGGCTGACCGGCAAGGCCACGGATCTCGGATTGGTGCTCGTGACGATCTCGCTGCTCACGGTCAGCACGGCGGCCACGATCATGCTGCGCGACGCGCCGTGGTTCGGACGGCTGCTCGCCCGGACGCTGGCTTTCGGGGTCGGCGTGCTGCTCTTCGGCATCATCTACCGCGTGGCGCCGAGCAGGCGGGTGGCGTGGGACACGGCCGCCGTCGCCGCCGTCGTGGCGGCGCTGGCCTTCGAAGTGGCCAAGGTGCTGTACGGTGTCTATCTGACCAGCTTCGCCACCCTGGACCGGCTGATCTCGAATTCCAACCTGCTGGCGGCCGCGCTGCTGATTGTGTGGGTGTACTACACGGCGTTCGCGTTTCTCATCGGCGGGGAGATCGCGGAGACGTACGATCTGATGCGGCGGCAGCGGGAGCAGCGAGCGATTCTCACGTAGGGCGGCTACCCCGCGCTCCTTGCCCGGGCTACCTTTCTGCTGCCCCAGGTCCGGAGGGCGCGTGCGCGTGAACCGCGTCAGGACCGTGAAGGTAGCAGCGCTAAGCGAAGGCCCGTGTCGCTTCGGGGTGCCTGGGGCACTCTCCCCCTTCTGATTACGAGTCCTGGATGACCGCACTCCGCGCTTCCGTCTGACGTGTCACACACCGCTCTCGCCCGGAAGTACCGGCCCCGCCGCTTCAGCGAACTGATCGGCCAGGAGCACGTGGCGGCCGGGCTCGCCGGCGCCGTGGCGCGGAACCGCGTGGCGCACGCGTACCTGCTCACGGGGCCGCGCGGCGTCGGCAAGACCACGGCCGCTCGCATTCTCGCGATGGCGCTGAACTGCGAGCGGCGGGGAGAAGCCTCGGGCGGGGAACCCTGCGGGACGTGCGACTCGTGCGCGCGCATCTGGTCGGGCGCCGCGAACCTCGATGTCGTGGAGATTGACGCCGCCTCCAACCGCGGCGTGGACGATGCCCGCGACCTGCGCGAGCGCGCGATGTACGCGGCCAGCGGCCCGGAACGCTCCAAGGTGTACATCGTGGACGAGGCGCACATGCTCACGCGCGAGGCGTGGAATGCGCTCCTCAAGATCCTGGAAGAGCCGCCCCCGCGCGTGGTATTCGTATTCGCCACCACCGAGCCCCAGAAGATCCAAAACACCGCGGCGCCCGTCATGAGCCGGATGCAGCGCTTCGATTTCCGGCGCCTGGGGCCGCACGCGATCGTGGAGCGGCTGCGCGAGGTCGCGCGGATGGAGCAGATCCCGGTGGAGGAGGACGCGTTACAGCTCATGGCGCGCGTCGCCGCGGGCGGGATGCGCGATGCGTTGTCCCTGCTCGACCAGGCCGTGGCATTCGGCGAGGGACCCGTCACGACTACCGGCGTGCGCGAGGCGCTCGGCCTGATCGCGGACGAGCTGTATGCCGAGGTGCTCGATCTCGTGGCGGCTCGACGCAGCGCGGACGTGTTCCCGTTCGTGGCACGGCTGGTGGAGGCGGGAGCGGATTTGACGGAGTTCGTGGCGGGCCTGGGTGAAGCGCTGCGAGCCCTGCTCCTCCGCGTGGTCGGCGGGGATTCCGCGGGCCTCACGGAAACGATCCGCGCCGCCGTTGAACGACACGCCACCGATTTTCGCCCCGGGGACCTGCTCCGCATGCTCAAGCTGCTGGCGGAAACGGAAACCGCGATTCGCCGGAGCGCGAATGCCAGACTCTACGTGGAGATTTTGCTGCTCCAATGGACTCTGCTGGATCGCACCGTGGACCTGGCGGAAGTGTTGGAGGCGTTGGGGAGCCCCGGCGGGCAGGGAACCCCGAGCGGGCAGGGAGGGCAGGGAGGGCAGAAAGGACTTGAACGGCCGCAATCCCGAGAGCCTGGTGGTCCTGAACCGTCGGCGCCTGTCGCGAGCCAACTTCGGCCCCCCGCCGCCCCTGTGAACTCCCCTCCGGAAGCCACGGTTGTGCGGCCAGCCCAGGGCAGCGGGCTCAGCGCGGAGACGCTCGCCGCCTGGTGGCCCGCGGTCGTGGACACGGTGGGACAGCGGCGGCGGATGTTACGCGAAGCGCTCTCCCGCGTCACGCCGGTCCTCGCTCAGGATGGAGCCGTGGTCCTGGAATTCCCCGAGGGCGACGTGCACCGGGAGGGGGTGGAGCAGAGCCGGACCGTGGTGGAGGACGCGATCGCCCAGGTAACAGGAGCCGTGGCACGGCTTGTGGTCCGAACCCCGGCGCGCGGGCAGGGCGGTGAGGCAGGGGGAGGGGGACCGGGCGGGCCGGGCACTGCGCCTGAGATCAAGCGGCTCGATCGCCAGGGCGATCGTGAAGAGCGGCTGCGGGTGTACCGGTCCAAGGATCCGGCGCTCGACGCGGCTGTGGACGCGTTTGATCTCGAACTCTCCGAGTAACTTGCGGCTTCCCATGGGATTACGATAGCTTCCCTCTGGGCGGCTCCGGTGTGCCACGACCGGGCCGCTATCGCGCATGCCAGACTTCTCACAACTGCTCCAACTCGGCCAGCAGGTCCAGGGTCGGCTGACTCAGATGCAGACGACGCTGACCCAGACTGCCGTCACCGGTTCCGCCGGCGGCGGGATGGTGCAGGCCACCGCCGACGGTCGCGGCCAAATCCGCAGCATCCGGATCGATCCCTCCCTGCTCGGCAATGCCGACGCCGAGATGCTGGAGGATCTGGTGCTGGCTGCCGTGTCGGAGGCGCAGCGCCGGGCTGAGGAGCTGTACCGCGAGGAGTTGCGGAAGGCCACCGGGGGGCTGCCGCTCCCGTTCCAGCTGCCGTTATAGGCGGTGTCGGTTCTCGACGAGGTGACCACCGAGCTCGCGCGTCTTCCAGGGATCGGTCGGAAGACGGCAACACGGCTCACCTACTTCTTGCTGCGCCAGCCGAAAGGCTCCATTGACCGTCTCGCGGCCGCGCTGCATGCCCTGGGCACGCGAGTTGCGCCGTGCTCGGTGTGTGGGGCCTGGAGCGAGCCGGATCCGTGCGCGATCTGCTCCGACCCCCGGCGAGATCGGGCCACCGTGTGCGTGGTGGAGGAAGCGTCGGACATCGACGCCGTGGAGCGGACGGGGGAATACCGCGGGGTCTATCACGTACTCGGCGGCCACCTGTCGCCGCTCGATGGCGTGGGCCCCGATGATCTCCGGATCAACGAGTTGACGGCGCGGGTGACGAACGGTTCCGGCGTGCGCGAGGTGATCCTCGCCACCAACCCGTCCATGGAAGGGGAAGTGACGGCCACCTACGTTCGCAGCGTGCTGGATCCCCTGGGTGTGCGGGTCACTCGTATCGCGCTCGGGCTGCCGGTGGGTGGGGATCTGGAGTACGCGGATGGGCTCACCATCGCGCGGGCGCTGGCGGCGCGGCGCGAGATGGGGGAGTGATGGGGCCGCGGACCAAAGCCGCGCTGGTGGGTCTCGGCATCGGGGCCGCGCTCGGACTCGTTCTCGCGCAGTACTCCATGGATCGGCATCGCGAGGCGCTGTTCAGCACGCAGCCCTTGCGCCGGCTGTCCGCCCTGGGCTATCTCAACGGCCACCCGAGCGTCGAGACGGTGCGACTGCTGCGGGATTACCTGTCATGGGAACGGCATCCGATGCTGCGCCGGCGAGCGGAGCGCATCGTGCGGCGGATGGAAGCCCAACTCGGCTGAGTCGAGGAGGCGATGGCGGAAACCAGTGCCAGCACCTGGTCGCTCGGCGAAGACGACCACCGCAAGATCGTCGAGCACCTGAATACGCTGCTCAAGGAATCGAACGCCCGCTGCGCGTTGCTCGTGGACCGGGCGGGCCAACTGCTCGCCAACGCCGGCGAGCAGCTCTCCTTCGATCCCACGGCCTTCGCCTCGCTCACGGCCGCGGACTTTTCCGCCAACGACCAGCTCGCCAAGATGATTGGCGAGCCGGAGTTCGCGTCCCTGTTCCATCAGGGCGAAAAGGAATCCATGTATCTCGCCGACGTGGCGCGGCGCGTGATCCTCGTGGTGCTGTTCGATCAACGCACGACCGTCGGGATGGTGCGGCTGCGCGTGAAGCAGTCGGTGCAGGACCTGGGAAAGGTGTTCGATGACATGTTCGGCCGACTCGCCGCGGGCGGTGCGGCGCCGCGGGGTGGCGTGCTGGAAGGTGCGGAGGATGAGATTGACAAGCTGTTTGGCTGACCGCGGGAGCGACTGACCATGTCGATGATCAACTACGCGTCCCGCGAGATCAACTGCAAGCTGGTCTATTACGGGCCGGGCCTTGGCGGCAAGACCACCAACCTCGAGCACGTCTATCAGAAGGTGGCGCCGGACACCCGGGGCAAGATGGTCTCACTTGCCACCGAGACCGAACGCACGCTGTTCTTCGACTTCCTGCCGGTGGATCTCGGCACCATCCGGGGATTCAAGACGCGCTTTCACCTCTACACGGTGCCGGGGCAGGTGTACTACAACGCCTCGCGCAAGCTGATCCTCAAGGGCGTGGACGGCGTGGTGTTCGTGGCCGACAGCCAGGTCGAGCGCATGGAAGCGAACATCGAGTCCATGCAGAACCTGTACGACAACATGGCGCAGTACGGATACGATCTGACGAAGATCCCGTTCGTCATTCAGTACAACAAGCGCGACCTGCCCAACGCGGCGCCCATCAAGGACCTCCAGGCGCAGCTGAATCCCGGGTGGCCGGTGGAAGATCCGGCCAAGCAGGCGCCGGCGCCGGATCCCTGGCACCCGGGGGAGTTGTTGATTCAGCAGGTGGACGGCAACTGGATCGAGCGGGCGCCGTACTTCGAGTCCGTCGCCGTCACCGGGGAAGGAGTGTTCGACACGTTACGCGCCGTTGCGAAACTGGTACTCAAGACGCTGAGCTGAGATGTTGCCCACACCCGGCGCCGATAAGCGCGCGCCTCCGGCCGCGGTGTGGACCCTCCCCAACATCCTGACCGTCGCGCGGATCGCGCTGTCGCCGGTCATCGCGCTCCTGCCGTTCATCGCGGGCCACGTCCCCAAGCTGATTGCCTTCGTGGTGTTCCTGGCCGCCGCCATCAGCGACATCTACGACGGCCGCCTGGCCCGCGAGCGCAAACAGATCACCGACCTGGGAACGGTCCTGGATCCCCTGGCGGACAAGCTGCTCCTGTTCGCCACTCTCGTCCCGATCTACTGGATCACGCACTACCGCATGGTGCAGTACGAGATTCCCTGGTGGGGCAGCGTGCCGTTGTGGGTGGCGCTGCTGTTGATCGGGCGCGAGCTGGTGATGATCGTGCTGCGCCACGTGGCGCAGCGACGAGGCGTCGTCATCGCGGCGGCGGGCGCGGGCAAGCTCAAGACGATCGTGCAGGACGTGTTCATCGGCGCCACGATCGGCTGGTTTGCCTGGAAAGACATGCGGGCCACCTTTGGCTGGGAGCGCGGCTGGTTCGGCGAGTTCTGGGAGCGGTTCCACGGCCTGGTCGTGGCGATCACGCTGGGGATCGCCGTGCTGCTCACGGTCTACTCGCTGGCCGTCTACCTCTACCGCTACCGGCGCCTGCTGCGCCAATCCTCACCTCCCCAGCCGGCCGCCGGAGATGGAGGTTGAGCTTCTGACGATCGGCACCGAGCTGTTGCTCGGTTTCACGATCGACACCAACGCCTCCGATATCGCTCGCGCCCTGGCTTCGATCGGGGCGCGAGTCGTTAGACAGACAACCGTCGGCGACGACGAGGCGGCCATCGGCGACGCCCTGCGCGAGGCGCTCGCGCGCACGGGCTTCGTCATCGCGACAGGCGGACTTGGCCCCACGCGGGACGACGTCACCAAGCAGGCCGCCGCGCGCTTGTTCAACGCGCCACTCGAGCTTGACGAGCGGTACCTCGAGGTGCTGCGCCAGCGATTCGAATCGCTCGGCCGGGGGCCGATGCCCGCGGCCAACCGTTCCCAGGCGGAAGTGCCGCGCGGCGCTGTGGTCCTGAAGAACCGGTGGGGGACGGCGCCGGGGTTGTGGCTCGAGGGCCCGCCCGGCACGGTGGTGCTCCTCCCCGGCGTGCCCCGCGAGATGCGTGGTTTGATCGAGCACGAGGTGGTCCCCCGTCTTGGCGAGCGCATGCGACAACTCGGCTCGCCCGACGTCGTCACGCGCTCCCGTACGCTGCGGACCACCGGGATTTCGGAATCGGCCCTCGCCGATCGAATCGGTGACCTCGAGGATCAACTCGCCCCGGCCCGACTGGCCTACCTGCCTGGATTCGAGGGCGTTGACCTGCGGCTGACCGTCTGGGGCCTTGCGGCGGCGGCAGCCGAGGAGGCGCTCGATCGCGGCGCCGAGTTGCTGCGACCGGCGCTCGGCCACCACCTGTACGGCGAAGGGGACGCGGATCTCGCGGCGATCGTGCTCGACCTGCTGCGCCAACGACGTCTCTCGCTCGCCGTAGCGGAGTCCTGCACCGGGGGCCTGCTGAGCGGGCGGCTGACCGCCGTGCCGGGCTCGTCCGACGTCTTCGTGGGCGGCATCGTCGCCTACAGCAACACGATCAAGACCGCACAGCTCGGCGTGCCCGCCGACGTGATTGCCAGCCGTGGCGCGGTGAGCGAGGAGACCGTTCGAGCCATGGCGCGGGGCGTTATGGCGCAGCTCGGGGCGCGAGCCGGCGTTGCGATCACCGGAATCGCAGGTCCCTCGGGAGGAACGCCGGAGAAGCCGGTCGGAACCGTGTGGATCGCGGCGGCGGTCGAGAGCCAGGAACGAGCGGTACAGCGGAGGTTTCCGGGCGATCGCGAGGACGTGCGGAGGAGGAGCGCGCAGGCGGGCCTGGATCTTCTGAGGGGATTGCTGACGACTGCGTGATGACGGGAGATCATCGGTGACGTGCCTTGTTTCGCACTGAGGCGCTTCGCCGCCGCCCGCCATCGCCCATCATCGCCTGCGATTCGCCCGCTCCCAGGGCTGCCATCCGGGCAGGGGAAACAGGTACATTCCCTGCCTCATCAGGGATGGATATGGCGAAACACAAGACACACGGCGTACAGCAGAAGACCGAGCAATCGCATCCCGTGGCCGAGGCGGCCACTGCGGCAGAGGCGCCAGCCAAACCGGAGCCGGACGAGGCCGGTTCGCTGGAGCACGGTAGCGAGGTCGGGACGACCGGGGCTGACCTCGATCAGGCGGGTGCCGGGTCGTCGGCGGAGGGTGCGTCGGCGGTGCTTGCAGAGCCCACGGAAAGCGCGCTCCATCGGACGCAGGACGAACTGGCCGAGTTGAAGGACCGCCACCTCAGGTTGCATGCCGAGTTCGACAACTACAAGAAGCGGGTTCAGCGCGAGCGGGTGGAGATGTTCGCACGGGCCCAGGCGCAGGTCGTGGCCGGCATCCTGGACGTGTTGGACGATCTCGCGCGCGTGGCACACCTCGATCCTGAGCGAACCAGCGGCGCGGATGTGTTGGCGGGCGTGGAACTGGTGGAGCGCAAGCTGCTGAAAGGGCTCGAGACGGCGGGGCTCGAGCGCGTGGGAGAAGCGGGTGTGCCGTTCGATCCCAATCTGCACGAGGCGGTGACGACGGTCCCCGCTCCCGTCGCCGACCAGGACCACACGGTGGCGCAGGTGTTTCAGGCGGGATACCGGTTCGCGGGCGCGCTGCTCCGCCCGGCGCGCGTGAGCGTCTACGTCTGGCAGCAGCCCTCCACGGATGGGGGCGAGGCCGCCTGAGAATGGCCGCCGCCAAGGACTATTACCAGACGCTGGGCGTGAGCCAGCAAGCCAGCACGGAGGAGATCAAGAAGGCCTACCGTCGCCTGGCCAAGAAGTACCACCCCGACGCCAGCCCCGGCAATCAAGCGGCCGCCGAGAAGTTCAAGGAGATCTCCGAAGCGTACTCCGTTCTGTCCGACTCGGACAAGCGCAAACAATACGACCTGATGCGGAAGTACGGCGCGTTCGGGGCCGCGATGGGTGGAGCCGGTCGGGCGGGGTCCCGCGCGCGGCCAGGCGCGGGATCAACCGCCGGTGGTGCTGGGCCGGGGGACTTCGAAGCAGGGCCGCTTGGCGGATTCGGGGGATTGGGCGGGCTCGGTGATCTGTTCAACTCGATCTTCGGTCGTGGGCGCCGGGAATCCGTCGAGCCGATCGAACTGACGGTTTCCGTTCCGTTCCGCGTGGCCGCGCTCGGCGGCCAGGTGTCCGTCACCGTTCCCGTCTCGGAGACCTGTCCAACGTGCGGAGGCTCCGGCGCCGCACCCGGCACCAGTGTGACGACGTGCCGTGAGTGCGGTGGGCGGGGAACCGTGAGCTTTGGCCAGGGAGGGTTCGCGGTCAGCCGGCCATGTCCCGCGTGTCGCGGCCGCGGGCGGGTTGCAGCGACGCCGTGTCCCGCGTGTCGCGGTCAGGGGGACGTGGGCGTGTCCAAGCAGATCAGGGTGCAGGTGCCGGCCGGCACGGAGGACGGGCAAAAGGTGCGGCTCCGCGGCCAGGGACAACGGCACCCCGGCGGGGGACAGGCGGGCGATGTGATCATCACCTTCTCGGTGGAGCCCGACCGATTCTTCCACCGTGACGGTCTCGACGTTCACTGCACCGTGCCGATCAACCTGGCACAGGCGATGCTCGGCACCAAGCTGAAGGTGCGCACAGTCGACGGGCGGCGCATGGTACTCAAGGTCCCGCCGGGCACGAGCCCGGGGAAGAAGTTCCGGATTCGTGGGCAAGGGATCGAGAAGAACGGCACCCGTGGTGATCAGATCGTCGAGGTGTCGGTGAGTCTTCCGGAGAGCATGACGCCGGAGCAGGAGCAGCTGTTCCGGAAGTTCGCCCAGGCTGCGGGGCTCAAGCACTGACGCAGGCGCGGCCTTCTAGCGCGCCTCCGCGGGGATGGAGTCGGGGAGCATGCCCAGGGCTGAGTCCGCCCTGATCTCGCCGAAGTGATCCACGGTGAAGCTGGCGTACGGACCCGGGACCGACCAGCGCACCACTTCTCCCGTGGTATTGGCCAGATTGTACACGATGAACGTGCCGTCACTCGGCACGCCCGCGATCACGTGAATCCTGCCGTTCGAGTCGACCGATAGATCCGTCACGAACGCGGTCTCCAACCAGGGCCAGTCAATGCGCCAGCGCACGTTGCCGAACTCGTTGTACAGCGTGATGTGGCGGTCCGGGAGCGCGTGGAGCACGCCGCCGCTCGCGGAGGCGAGCAGGCCGGACTTGGGACCGGCTGGGAACTCGACGAAGGTCGTGGCGGTGTCGTTCCTGAGTGCGAGGAGGCGGCCGGACGTCTCGATGACCAGGCGTCCGTCAGGCAGCACGGCGAACTGATGCGGCACGGCGCCCCAGCGGCGCAGGTCGTAGCGCCGCTCCACCCGGCCGTCCGGCGTCAGGACGACGACGGACGGGCGGCCCTGATCCACGTCCGACACGTACCAGCGGTCCCCGAACAGTTCGATCTGGTGCGGGCTCACCAGCTGCCCCAATCCCAACGTGTCCACCGCGCCGGTCCGCCGATCGGTGACCTCGATCCCGGCGAGACCGGCGCGCGTGACCGCCAACAGCGTGTCGCCCGCCGGTGCGATGGCCCGGCCGCTGGCGAAAATCGGATGGGCCGGAGGCTGGACGTCGCAGGATAAGACGATGAGGGACAGGGAGGCCGGTACGCATATCGCCCTCAGACGCCGCCGCAACGGCCTCCTCACGCCGGCTCCAGCCACGGGAAGTCCAACAGCCGGTGCGCGGGACCGAGCAGGTCATCGAACGCGTCGAACAACTGTTCGATCATGTCGGACAACGCCTCAAGCGCATCGAGCTGAGCTTGCGTGAGCGGGTTGCCGTTCACGTCGGTGAAGATGGGATCCTCGGACGTTCCAGAGATGGTGATCACGACCCGACCGTTGTGCGTGACCGTGCCGGTGACACCCTGCGCTGTTTCGGTCACCTGCACCGCCGTGGTGTTCCCGCCGTCCTGGATGGTGAGCGTGACCGTCAGGCCCGATCCCGTTGCCGTGGCGTCGAGCGACAGGCTCACGTCGTTCTCCGGCACGGCGAGCAGGTAGTTCACCGTGATCGTCGGTCCGGCGCTGATCCGCTGGGTCAGCTCGAATTCGACGCTCGTTTCCCCGTCGGAGACGACGCCCTCGGCGCTGAAGCCGATGCTGGACGTGGTGAACGACGCGCTGGCCTGGTAGTCGAGGAGCGTGGCATTGTTGATGACGACGACGAGCCTCAGTATCGCGGCGGCCGGCGTGGATTCGTCGGTGAGATCCAGATGGCCCACGGGCGCGAGCGGCTGCTTGATGGCTCGCTGCACGAGGTCCACCTCATACAGAATGAACCGGACGCCATTGCTCGGTGCTCCTGTCTGAGCGCTGATTTCGTAACGGCCCAAGGCAACGTTGTAGGTGAGCGTCTTGCCGAGGAGGTCTGCCGGGAAGATCGGCGCGGCCGGGGCTTCGGGCGCCCGGACATCGGGTCCCGCGGCTCGCTCCCTGGCCCAGGTGGCGAACGGCGCGCGAGGGAACAGCGCCCCGGGCAAGGCCGCGGCAACGATTCCTGAAGGCGCGGTAAACACGATCTTGTCGCCCATCACGTCCAGCGTTTGGAACGCGGGACTTTGTTGCAGGGCGCCTACGACCGCCGCCGCGGCCTCGTTGGTGACGAGGGGATCGAAGTTGCTCTCACCACTGTCACAGGCGGGCAAGAGGGCGATGGCGGCAACGAGGAACGGGCGAATCAGGCGCATGGGCATCGGACCATCGGGTGATGAATAGATGAAAGGTAAGGGGTGGGGGAGGGCGGTGAAGGCCGGGGTTCACCAGCCTCATAACTGGCGCCCCTCAGCCGCGCCGACTATTCTGCCGCCCATGTCCTCGCCCGGTGAGCTGGCCCTTTCGCGAGCCGACCTCGACCCAGACCCCATTCGCCAGTTCCAGCGGTGGTACGACGAATGGAAGACGGAGAATCCCATTGAACCCGGAGCCATGACGCTGGCGACCGTGGCACCGGATGGTCAGCCGTCCGCCCGCACCGTGCTGTTGAAGGACGTGTCCCGGCAAGGCTTTGTGTTCTATACGAACTACGAGAGCCGGAAAGCGAGAGAGCTGCTGGCGAACCCGCGCGCGGCGCTGGTGTTCTACTGGCCGCAGCTGTTGCGGCAGGTCTGTGTGACCGGCCGCGCATCCAGGGTCGGCGTGGAGCAGTCGAGCGCATACTTCGCCACGCGGCCGCGGGGGAGTCAGATCGGAGCCTGGGCGTCGCGCCAGAGTGAGACCGTTGAGAACCGAGAGGCCCTGGAGCGTCGTGTGGCGGAAATCGAGCAGCGGTTCAGGGGTCGCGAAGTCCCCTGCCCGCCCTTCTGGGGTGGATTCCTGCTCGCGCCCGAGACCATCGAGTTCTGGCAGGGGCGGCTGGATCGGTTGCATGACCGATTCCGCTATCGGCGTGACGGAAACGCGTGGGTGATCGAGCGGCTGTTCCCGTGACATCGAGTCATGGGCCACATCGCGGTCGCGCCGCGCGTCGCCCAAAAGTACATTCTCTCAATCCTCGGTAGGGACCGTGTCATGCGAAAGTCATTGCTGCGTTTCGTAAGCTTCCTGGTTGCCGCGCTGGTGGTGGGCTCGCTGCCCACGGCGGCTCAGGAGACCTTCAAGCAACCGCCGGAGATCGTGCGCCGGATTCTTGACGCGCCGCGGCCACCCGCGCTGATTCCGTCGCCTGACGGTCGGGCCCTCATGCTCGCCGAACCGAAAGGCATGCCCACCGTCGCAGATATGGCGCAGCCCCTGCTCCGGCTTGCGGGGCTCCGCATCAATCCACAGACGAACGGGCCGTACAGCGTCTCCGGCTTCCAGGCGATCACGGTGCGGGACGTTCCCACGGGCCAGGAGCGCCGGATGACGGTGCCGGCACGAGCGCACCTCGGCCAGCCAATGTGGTCCCCTGACGGCAAGCGCGTGGCGTTCATGCACATTGCCGATACCGGTGTGGAGTTGTGGGTGGCGGACGCGGCGACGGGGGAGTCCAGGCGGGTCGCTGCCGGGCTGAACGCGACAACCGGCGCGCCCTGCGCGTGGATGCCGCGGTCAGATGCCTTGCTGTGCCGCATGGTTCCCGCTGGCCGCGGCGCGGCGCCCGAGGCGCCTCGGGTCCCCACGGGCCCCATCGTGCAACGCAACGCCGGCACGGCCGCGCCCGTCCGCACGTTCCAGGACTTGCTGGAGTCGCCGCACGACGAGGAGCTGTTCACCTATTACACGACCGCGCAGCTTGCCCTGGTGGATCCCGCCGGCGGAACGCCGCGCCCGGTCGGCCGGCCGGCGATCTTCACCGAGTCGTCACCGTCTCCGAGCGGGGAGTTGCTCCTGGTGAGCCGGGTGCAGCGGCCCTACTCCTACCTCGTGACGATCGATGACTTCCCGCAGGAAGTCGAGGTGTGGTCGCTCACCGGCGAGAAGGTGGCAACAGTAGCGTCCCTGCCGCTGGGCGAAGATGCGCCCATGGACGGCGTGCGTCCGGGTCCGCGCTCGTTCACCTGGGTGCCGGGCCGGCCCGCCACGCTGATGTACGTCGAGGCGTTGGACGGGGGCGACAACCGGCGGCCCGCGGCCGAGCGCGACCGCGTGATGCTGGTGGACGCGCCGTTTACTCAGCCGCGCGAGCTGACGCGGTTTGCGTTCCGATTCCAGGGTGGCGGGTTCGGCGGGGGCGGCCCGGCGTTCGGCCGCAACGGCCTGGTGCTGCTGACGGAGTCCGACCGTCGTACGCGACAGACGCGGACGTGGATGCTCACGCTGGATCGGCCCGGCGCCGGCCGTCAGCTCGTGTGGGATCGCTCATCGGAAGACCGCTACGGCGATCCCGGCACGCCCGTCCGCATGCGCGACGCGGCCGGCTTCTCGGTGTTGCGCCAGTCCGCTGACGGGAAGTGGATCTACCTGGATGGCGCCGGGGCGTCGCCACAAGGGGAGCGACCGTTCCTCGATCGCATGAACCTCGACACGAAGAAGACGGAGCGGCTGTGGCAGTCCGGCCCGGACGTGCACGAGCAGGTGTCCGCGGTGCTGGACGACGCGGCGCGCATCGTCATCACCCGGCGCGAGAGCCGCACCGATCCGCCCAATTACTTCCAGCGCGATCTCCGCTCGCGCCGCGAGACGCAGATCACGCAAATCGCCAACCCGGCGCCAGCGCTGTCGAACGTACGTCGCGAACTGATCACGTACGCACGGGCGGACGGCGTGAAGCTGTCGGGTACGCTGTACTACCCGACGGACTACCAGGAAGGCCAGCGCGTGCCGGTGGTGCTCTGGGTGTATCCGCGTGAGTTTGCCTCGGCGGATGCGGCGAGCCAGGTGGTGGGAAGTCCCAATCGCTTCGTGTTGCCGACGGGGGCGTCGCACCTGTTCCTGCTCACGCAAGGATACGCCGTGTTGGACAACCCCACGTTGCCGGTGGTTGGCGGAGACTCCGCGAACAATACCTACGTGGAGCAGACGATCGCCGGTGCCAAAGCCGCCCTCGACTACCTCGTGAGTCGCGGCATCGCGGACGGCAACTTCGGAGTGGGCGGCCACAGCTATGGCGCCTTCACCACGGCCAACCTGCTGGCGCACTCCGATCTGTTCAAGGCCGGCGTGGCGCGGAGCGGCGCGTACAACCGCACGCTCACGCCGTTCGGATTCCAGAACGAGCAGCGGTCGTTCTGGGAGGCCCCGGACGTGTATCTGCGCATGATGCCGTTCGCCTACGCCAACAAGATCAACGAACCGATCCTGTTGATTCACGGGATGAACGACAACAACAGCGGCACGTTCCCGATTCAATCCGAGCGCATGTACATGGCCCTCAAGGGTCACGGCGCCACGGTCGAGTACGTGCAGCTGCCGTTCGAGTCGCATGGCTACGCCGCCCGCGAGAACGTGATGGATGTCATCGCCCGCATGATCGAGTGGTATGATCGCTACGTGAAGGAGCGGGCAGCGGCATCTTCCGACTAGGACCGCGCGGCAACGATCAGGGGCGAGCGGCGTCGGACCGCTCGTCCCTCCATCGTCTCGCTTCGCCGAGGATCCCACCCATGCCAATGTCCCCCAGCCGCCCGGCGACCCACGCGCATTGGACGTTCAAGCTCGAGGCCGAGTTCGGTCATCGGGACGTCACCCCGGAGTTGCGGCGACTCGTGGCCGAGTCAGGCGTGCGGGACGGGCTCGCCGTGGTGTGGCTCGCCGGGACCACGGGCGCGGTCACGACGATGGAGTACGAGACCGGCGCGCTCGAGGATCTGCGGCGGGCGGTGGAGGCGCTGGCGCCCGTGGGGGCGGGCTACGCGCACGATCGGCGGCAGGGAGACGACAACGGCTTTTCCCACGTGCGCTCGGCGCTGCTGAAGACCGATGTCGCCGTCCCCGTCCTGGGCGGCGAACTGCAGCTCGGCACCTGGCAGCACGTCGTGGCATTCAATTTCGACAGCCGGCCGCGGGATCGGGCGGTGATCGCCATGGTGATCGCGGCGTGAAGTGGCGGTCGTTCGGATCCTCCGGCCTCAAGGTCACCGAGCTGTGTCTCGGAACGATGACGCTCGCCGGCCAGGCGGATGCCAGGACCAGCTTCGCCATTCTGGACACGGCCTGGGACGGCGGGATTCGCTTCTTCGACACCGCCGATGTGTACCCCGTACCGATGCGGCTGGAGACCTACGGCGATTCCGAATCGCTCATTGGCCGCTGGCTCACGCAGCGGAAACGCCGCAACGACGTGGTGCTCGCCACCAAGGCCTACTTCGCCGCCGGTCCGCTCCCCATGCACCGCGGCAATTCACGGCTGCACCTCGTGCGCTCGTGCGAGGGATCGCTCCGGCGCCTGCGCACGGATCGGATTGACCTGTTCTTGTGCCACGGGTGGGACCCCACCGTTCCCGTGGAAGAGACGTTGCGGGCGCTCGAGCAGCTGCGTCAGGACGGGAAGATCCTGTATGCCGCCCTGTCCAACGTGCGCGCGCACGAAGTGGCGGATGCCCTGCTCACGGCCCAGCGTCTTGGCGTGCGCGGGTTCGACGGGCTGCAACCGCGCTACAGCGTGATCCAGCGTGAGGCCGAGGAATCGCTGTTTCCCATGGCCACTCGCTTCGGACTCGGCGTCATGGTCTACAATCCGATCGCCGGCGGCATCCTGTCCGGGAAGCACCGGCCGGGACGCGCGCCGGCCAGGGGCACTCGGTTCGCCATGCCGGGTATCGGAGAAGTGTATCGCAAGCGATACTGGGACGAGCGCGTGCTGGAGGAGGCCCAGGCATTGAAGCGGGACGCGGAAGCGCTGGGATGGTCACCCGTCACGGCCGCCGTCGCCTGGGTGTTACGGAATCCGGCGGTGTCGTCGGCCATCATCGGGGCGAGCAAGCCGGCGCAACTCGCGCCCCACCTGCGCGCCACGGAGACAGTGTTGCCCGAGGCGCTGGTGCAGCGGCTGGACCGCGTGTGGTTCGACCTGCCGCGCCGGCCGCCGGATCTGGACACGCCGCGGATTCAGGATTTCTACGGAGCCTAGCGCTCGATCTTCTTGATCACGACCGTGCGGCGGTCGCCGATCACGGCGTTGGCCAGGAATCCCGTGAGCGCCACGATCATCCATGCCAGGATGGCCGATCCCAGCCCGGCGATGTGGAAGCCGTCCATGAGACGCGCCACGAGCAGCAGCATGGCGCCATTGACGATCAACAGAAAGAAGCCGAGCGAGACGATGGTGAGCGGGAGCGTAATGATGACCACCAGCGGTCGAACGACGGCGTTGACGAGTCCGAGCAGGATCGCCGCAATCCACAGGGACGCGGGCCCGTCGAAGCGGATCCCATCCAGCAGCGCGTCCGCCACCAACAGCCCGAGCCCTCCGACGAACACGCGCGAGAGGAACCCGACCATGTGTCGGAACGTTTGGGCCATGGCCTGACTGCGTCAAGGTCGCCACGTGGCTGAACCTGTCATCGAGTTCCGGGAAGTGGTGTACCGCGTTGATGGTCGCGTCATCCTGGGCCCCGTGTCGCTGTCGGTGGCCTCCGGCGAGGTGCTCGTGCTCGTGGGCCGCAGCGGCTCGGGCAAGACCACCGCGCTGCGCCTGATCAACGGGTTGATCCTCCCGGCCGCGGGGGACGTGCGCGTCGAGGGACGGAGCACGCGCGAATGGGATCGCGTGCGATTGCGACGCAGGGTGGGCTACGTGATTCAGGAGGTCGGGCTGTTTCCGCACATGACGGTGGAGCGGAACGTGGGACTGGTCCCGCGGCTCGAGCGCTGGCCCCCCGCGCGCACGCGCGCTCGCGTGGAGGAGTTATTGGCGCTCGTCGGGTTGCCCCACGAGCAGTTTGGCCGCCGCCTGCCGCACCAGCTCTCCGGCGGACAGCGACAGCGCGTTGGGGTCGCAAGGGCGCTCGCGGCCGATCCGCCGATTCTCTTGTGCGACGAGCCGTTCGGCTCCGTTGACCCGATCGCGCGCGCCGAGCTGCAGGCCGAGTTCAAGGCGCTGATCGCGCGACTGGGGCGGACCGTCGTGTTCGTCACGCACGACGTGCGCGAGGCGCTGGCGCTTGCCACGCGGATCGTGGTGCTCGAGGGCGGCCGCGTGCATTTCGCGGGAGATCCGCTGGCGTTTCAGGCGAGCGGCGACGCGCACGTAACCGCATTGCGGGAACTGGCATGAATTTCTTCGAGTACGTGGCGGCGAACCGGGCTGAGGTGCTCTACAACACCGTGGAGCACATCGGCCTGGTCGCCGCATCGTGCGGGCTCGCGATTGCCATCGGGCTGCCACTCGGCGTGCTGCTCACGCGGCGGCCGGGGTTGAGCGGTCCCGTGATCGGCTTCGCGAACGTGGTGCAGACGATTCCCAGTCTCGCGCTGTTCGGGTTCTTGATCCCCCTGCCGATCATCGGGGGCATCGGGGCCAGGACCGCGATCGTGGCGCTGGTGCTCTACGGACTGCTCCCGCTCATTCGCAACACGTACACGGGGATCTCGTCCGTGGACCCGGCCGTGCGGGAAGCGGCGCGCGGCATGGGCATGACCGATTGGCAGCTGCTCTGGATGGTGGAGCTGCGGCTCGCAGCGCCGGTGATTCTCGCGGGCGTCCGGATCGCAGCGGTGTGGGGCGTGGGGATCGGCACCATCGCCGCCGCGATCGGGGCCGGCGGGCTCGGCGAGTTCATCTTTCGCGGCGTGGCGATGGTGAACAACGCGGTCATCCTTGCCGGCGCGGTGCCGGCCGCGTTGCTGGCCCTGGCGGCGGACGGCGGACTGCATTTGGTGGAGCGGGCGCTGGATTGGCGGAGGAGGACGGCGGCATGAGAGGGCGCACCGCGTCCGTAGTCCCAGCGGTTTGCGGCATCCTTGCGTCGGCCTGCGGCCAACCCGCCGATTCCGTCGTCGTGGGCTCCAAGAACTTCTCCGAGTCCATCCTCCTCGGCGAGATCGTGGCGCAGCAACTCGAGCGCGCGGGCGTCCCCGTGGATCGGAAATTCAACCTCGGCGGCTTCCTGTGCCATCAGGGGCTCGTCGAGGGGAAGATTGACGTGTACGTGGAGTACACCGGCACCGCACACGCGGCCATTCTGAAACTCCCGCCGGAGCGAGACCCCGTGCGCGTGCGGCAGCAGGTGGACTCGATCTACCGCGAGCGGTTCGACGCGGTGTGGACCGAGGGGCTCGGGTTCGAGAACACGTTCGCGATTCTGGTGCGGCGACGGGACGCCGTGCGGCTGGGGATCCGGACCATTTCCGACGCCGTGCCGTACATGCGAACGTGGCGGCCCGTGTTCGGCTACGAGTTCACCGAGCGGGCTGATGGCTTCACCGCGCTCGCCAGACACTACGGGATCACGCTGGAGCGTCAACCGGTCAACATGGAGCTGGGCCTGGTGTACCGCGCGCTGGCGGACGGCCTCGGCGACTTCAGTTCGGGAAACTCCACGGACGGTCAGATCGCCGCGCTGGACCTTTTCATGCTGGAGGACGACAAGCGTTTCTTCCCGCCCTACGAGGCCGCGCCCGTGGTGCGCAGGGCGGTGCTGGAGCGGTATCCAGCCGTGCGTGGGGCGCTCGCGACATTAGGCGGGACCATCTCGGGTGATCGCATGCGCGAGCTGAATCGCCTGGTGGACGTGGAGCACCGGCCCGTCACCGAGGTGGCGCGGCAGTTCCTACTGGACCTCGAAAGTCGGAGCGCGTCCCGATGACTGCCTGGGCTCGGCCCACGGTTGCGGAGTTGCTCTGTGGCCTGCCCCGGCCCGCCGGCGCTGAGCCCGGCGGCGTTGCCCGTTTGCCGCGAGCCTAGGACGCCGCGAACTCCACCCGATCCCTGATCTTCACGCCGTTCACCAGCGTCTTGTGCACCGGGCAGCGCACGGCCACCTGCGCGAGCCGCTTCCGTTGTGCCTCGTCGAACTCCCCCACGATCACCACGTGCGTGCGAACCTCGTCAATGAACCCCAGCGTCTTGTCCTCGCAGTCGGCGCAATCCTGGGCGTGGATCTTGTCGTGCTCGAACGAAGCGCGCACCGCCTTCAGCGGAATGCCCTTGTGGCGGCAATAGAGAGCGAGCGTCACGCACGTGCACGCCGCGAGCGCGCCGAGCAGCAGCTCGTAGGGTGTAGGTCCGGTGTCGGTGCCGCCAGCGTCCGGTGGTTCGTCGGCCCGCCACGAATGGCGGCCGTCGGTGATGGTGACGGCGGTGCCGAGAGTCAGTTCTGCGGAGATACGTTTCATAAGAGGCAACGTTGGTCAGTGGCGCGCGCGCGTCAAGCCGCGCGCGCGATCCTTGACGCGCCGCTCATCCTCCGCCGAGGTTTGCGCATGCGCAACGCGGCGATCCTCGTCGTTCTGCTCTGTGCGATAACAGCGCGCAGCGCGAGGACACAGGGTTCCGCGGCCCCGAGCCTCGAGCGGCTCTCACCGTTCTCAGCAACCAAGGCTCGCACGCTGCTGCGCCACCGGTTGCCCTGCCTGGGCTGTCATAGACTGGATGGCGAGGGCGGTACGGTCGGTCCCGACCTCACCGGCGTCGGCGCACGGCGCAGCGGGGCGTTCATCTACGCCATGATCACCGATCCCGCTCGCACCTGGCCCGGCACGCGGATGCCGAAGATACCCATGCCGCCCGAGTGGGCGCGGCTGGTAGCGGCGTACTTGAGCGTGGCACCCTCGGGCGGGGTGGTGCCGGCAGTTGAGACGTCCGAGACCGCGAGCCGGTCTCCGGCGCTGGCGGAGATCGAGGACCCCGCCGCGCTGTACGCTCAGGCATGCGCGGCGTGCCACGGCGAGCGGGGCGGTGGCGACGGCCCGAACGCAGCCAATCTTCCCGTTCGGCCCACCGCGCACGCCGACAGCGCGTACATGTCTCGGCGACCCGACGACACGCTGTTCGACGGCATCTACGGTGGCGGGTACGTCCTGAACAAGAGCCACCGGATGCCGGCGTTCGGTCTCACGCTGTCGCGGGAGCAGATCCACGGGCTCGTGGGCTATCTCCGGCGGCTTTGCCGCTGCCAGGGTCCCGCCTGGTCTCGTCAATGAGTCGGGGGGCGGGGGCGCGCGTCGCATATGGTGTGGCCGGAATCGTGGTGATCGGCGCCGCGGCGGCGTTCGTGGTGCAGTTCACCCGTCGCGTGGAGTTCCCGCCGCCATCGGGGGTGGGTGAGGTCGTGGTGACGGCGCAGGACTTCGCCGGGGCGGAGGCCTGCCGCGAATGCCACGCCGGGCAGTACGCCGCCTGGAGCCGTTCCACTCACGGCCGGGCAGGTGGTTCGCCGCGCCGGGACGTGGTGATTGCGCCGTTCGACGGCCGGCCCATCCGCTTCGCCGACGCGACCGTGACACCCTCGATCACGGCGCGGGGGGAGTACGTCTTCACCGTGGTCCAGTCGGGCCGCTCTCCAATTCAGTATCGCGTGGCCGGGGTGATCGGCGGAGGTCACATGGTGGGTGGCGGCACGCAGGGGTTCGTGACGGAGCACCCAGACGGCACGCTGCGGTTTCTGCCGTTCGACTTCGTTCGTCGTGAGGGTGTCTGGTTTTGCAACACGATCGGCCGCGCGGACATCGGCTGGGTTCCCATCACGCCCGATCTCCCCATTGGCGCGTGCTCCGATTGGGCGCCCTCGCGAGTGCTCGGCACGGAGACGCGGTTCTCCAATTGCCAGGAGTGTCACGGCTCGCAGATCGCGCTGCGGTTCGACGCGGTGGAAAGACGGTATCGGACGACGTACACCACGCTGCAGATCAACTGCGAGTCGTGTCACGGGCCTGCGAAGCGGCACGTGGAGCTTGCGCGTGCCGGATCGCACGGCAGGTCGGCGGAGATCGGCCTCACGTCGCTTGCCACGCTCACCAAGGACCAGTCGCTCGAGGTCTGCTTTCGCTGCCACGCGGTGAAGGACGTGACGCGAACGGGATTCCTCCCGGGGCGGCCGCTCGAGGCGCACTACTCGCTCGGTCTTCCAGCGCTCGGAGATCGGCCGCTGTTTCCCGATGGTCGAGTGCGAACGTTCGCCTACCAGGAGAATCACCGCTTTAGCGACTGCTACCTGAACGGGTCCATGACCTGCGTGGATTGTCACGAGCCGCACTCGCAGGGATACCGCGACACGTGGGGCCGCGCGCTGCCCGGCCGGTTCGACGACGGCCAGTGTACGAGCTGTCACGCCAGCAAGGCGGTGGACGTAGAGCGGCACACGAAGCACGCCGCGGGCTCGCCGGGCAGTGCCTGCGTGTCGTGTCACATGCCGTACTTGCAGCATCCCGAGCTGGGGAACCAGGTGCGATTCGCACGCTCGGATCATTCCATCTCCATCCCGCGGCCGGCGCGTGACGCTGCCCTTGGCATCCGGGGGGCCTGCGTACAGTGCCACGCCGACCGCTCTGCGGACCAACTTGAGGCGGCTGCGCGGACGTGGTGGGGCGAGATGAAGCCGCAGCCGGCGATTGTCGCGGCGCTCATGGACACCGCGTCGCTCGCGCCAACGGAGCGGATGCGGGCGTTGCTTCAGCCCGGCGCGCGCCACCCGGCGGCACAGGAAGCGGCGCTGGCGGAACTGCTCGAGCGGTATCTCGAACCGGACATGCCGAGTCTGGATCGCGAGGTCGGGGCGCGATTGCGTGAGCTGGCGCTGAGCCCCGGGCTCGACGTGCGCGCGCTGGCGCTTTCCGCGCTTCACCTCGCGCAGGGGGAACGCCGCAGCGTGCGGCGGTTCCTCGCTCGCGTGCTCCGCACTGCGGGACCGGACGAGGTAGCCTTGCGAGACCGGTGGCGCGTGGCGCTGGGCTACCTTGGCGACCGATATCGTGACGCGGGGCAGACGCGGCGCGCGCTTCTCGCGTACGAGAAGGCCCTGGAGGTCGCGCCAGATCATCCGGCGATTCTTCTGGCGATGGGCCTGGCTCACGCCGGGGCCGGGGACTATCGGGCGGCCATTGAGCACTACCGCCGCAGCCTTGCGGCGGATTCCGTGCAGCCGCTGGCTCACATCAATCTCGGGGTGGCGCTCGACAATCTGGGTGATGCCGCGGGCGCCGCGGCCGCCTACCGTGCGGCGCTCGACCTCAATCCATTCGAACCCGTGGCTCTGTTCAATCTGGGCAACGCGAGCCTGCGGCGGCGCCAACTGGATTCGGCCGTGGCGTATTACGAGCGGGCCATCGCGCTGGATCGCGCGATGGCGCCGGCCCATGCGAATCTCGCGCGGGCGTTTGCGGCCGCCGGCCGATTGGACCGGGCGCTGAGCGAGGCGCGCTGGGCGTTGGAGCTGGCGCCGGGCCAACCCGAGGTGCGAGAATTGGTCGGACAACTCGAAACGATGGTCGGTGAACGGTGAGTCCGCCGCGCAGGGACCTCTCGCATGCGCGCTGATGGGCGCGCTGTCGCTCGCGTGCCGCGGCGGACAACGCGCGGTGAGCCGGTTTCCGGGCATGAGTACTTCGCGCGGGTCGAAGGCCGGGAGGACCGTGAAGCGTTCACGGCGATGACGGACACCATCCTGCTCGACGCGTCTGCGTCCGGTACGAGCCAGAGAGCTACCTGACCACCAGAAGCCGGACCGTGCCACCCGAGGTTCGTGGGGCCCGGCGGGTGCCGTAGCGGTCGGCTTCGATCAACCGATGTGAGACTCCGAGGGATTTCCATGCGCGCGTTGAACGTCGTAAGTGTGGCGTCCATAGTGATGCTCGCCGGAAGCGCCTGTTCTTCCGGGCGTGGGGCTGCTCCAACGCCTGCACCGGGGCCGGCCGGTGACCGACCCGTCACTGGCGCCGCGTCTCCCGCGGCTCGACAGGCCCCCGGGGCACGTCAGGACACGACTCCCCGCATCCGGTCCTACTCGGAGGTCATCCCGCCGACCGCGCGCACGGACAGCGGCGTGCTCCACGTGCACTGGGTTGGGGAGCGGCTCTTCTTCGAGATCCCGGATTCGCTCCTGGGTCGCGACTTCCTGATGCAGACGTCCGTTGCGGCGACTCCGGCGGGGCTGGGGGCGTTCGCGGCCTCCGGAACGGTTGTCCATCAGCAGGTGCTCCGCTGGGAGCGGCGCGGCGACCGGGTGCTGCTCCGAAAACGCTCGTATAGCAGCGTGGCCGACGGTGCCACGCCGGTGGCGCGATCGGTTGAGGCCAACAATCTCGAGCCGATCATTCAGGCGTTCGACATCCGGGCGTTGAACCGTGACTCGAGCGCGGTGGTGATCGAGGTAACGGAGTTGTACAGGGAAGACGTCCCCGCGATCGGGCCGCTCAGCAACACACAACGCACCAACTACCGGATCCGCCGGCTCGATCCACGGCGCACGTTGATTGATTACGCGCGCAGCTACCCGCTGAACGTCGAGGTCCGGCACACGCTCACGTTCGACGCGGGCGAGCCTCCGTCCGACGCCGACGCGAACACCATCACCGTCCAGCTCCAGCAGTCGCTCGTGCTCCTGCCGGCCGAGCCCATGCGGCCGCGGATCGCCGATCCGCGCGTCGGGTTCTTCGCCGTGAATCAGGTGAATTTCGGCCTGGACGAGCAGAAAGCGGCCACGCAGACCTTCATCAGGCGCTGGCGCCTGGAGCCCAGGGATCCCGCGGCGTACGCGCGCGGCGAACTGGTCGAGCCGGTGAAGCCGATTGTGTACTACCTGGATCCGGCCACGCCGGAGCGCTGGCGCAAGTGGGTGCGGGAGGGCATCGAGGCCTGGCAGCCGGCGTTCGAGGCGGCGGGGTTCAGGAACGCGATCCTCGCGCGCGATCCGCCGTCGCCCGCGGAGGACCCCGAGTGGAGCCCGGAAGACGTGCGCTACTCCAGCATCCGCTGGGTGGCCAACATGACCCGGAACGCGGTGGGGCCGTCCGTGTCCGATCCGCGCAGCGGGGAGATCATTGACAGCGACGTCATGTTCTTCCACAACCATCTGCGCTCGTACCGCAACCGACTGTTGATCGAGACGGCCGCGGCGAATCCCGCCGCCCGGACGCTCGACATGCCGGACACGCTGCTGGGCGAGGCGATCAAGGCGGTGATTACGCACGAGGTGGGTCACGCGATCGGACTGCCGCACAACATGATCGCCAGCTCCGCGTATCCGGTGGACTCGCTGCGCTCGCCCGGGTTCACCCGGCGCTGGGGCCTCACGCCCACGATCATGGACTACGCGCGCCAGAACTACGTGGCGCAGCCGGGCGACGGCGACGTCCGGTTCATTCGCATGCTCGGTCCCTACGACCTGTACGTGGTCAACTGGGGATATCGCGTGATTCCCCAGGCGCGCACGCCGGAAGACGAGCGGCCGATTCTCGATCGCTGGATCCGGGAGCACGACGGCGACCCGCGTTATCGGTTCGGGCCGCAGCAGGGCGGCCTGCCGATCGACCCAAACGCGCAGACGGAGGACCTGAGCGACGACCCCATGCGCGCGAGCGGCTACGGCATCGCGAATCTCAAGCGAGTGGTGCCGTTCCTCGTGGAATGGACGGCCACGCCGGGCGAAGGCTACGCGGATCTGGACGAGCTATACGACGAGACCGTGGGGATGTGGAACCTGTATACGGGGCACGTGCTGACGCTCGTGGGCGGCGTGTATCAAACGCTCAAAGCCAGCGATCAGGACGGCCCCGTATTCCAGCCCGTGCCGCGTGATCGGCAGCGTGCCGCCGTGGAATTCCTGGTGCGCGAGGTGTTCGCGACTCCAACGTGGATCGTTCCCGAGGATCTGCTGCGACGCGTGGAGCACGCGGGGGCCGTGGATCGGGTGCGGCAGATGCAGGCGAGCCGGTTGACCCAGTTGCTCGATCCCGGGCGGCTGCAACGCTTGATCGAGCAGGAGGCGTTCGATCCGCGCGGCGCCTACCGGCTGGTGGATCTATTCGACGACCTGCGGCGCGGGATCTGGGGTGAGTTGGAACGTGGCGGCCCGATCGAGGTGTACCGCCGCAACCTCCAGCGCGCCCACCTCGAGCGACTGGAGTATCTGCTCACGCAGGAACCGCCGGCGCCCACGGGGCAGTTCCAGGGTGGACAGCGAACGGCCGTTGACGTGAGTCAATCGGACATCCGGGCGCTGGCGCGGGCGCAGCTGGCCGACCTCGAGGGAGCGGCCCGTCGCCGCGCGGCGGCGAGCGCGGATCGCCTGACGCGGTACCATCTGGAGGATATTGCAGCGAGGATTGCGGCGATACTGCGGCCGGCCGGGCGATAACGGAGCCAGGGCCACAGAGCGCAGAACGCCCGCGTCAGTCGTTGGCGCCGATCGCCCTTGCCAATGCGTGGATTGCGCCGCGCAGCTGCTCGTCGCTCAGGTACGGCGCCGGTCCTAACCGCAGCAGGTCCCCGCGGTGATCGGCCAACACGCCGTCTCCCCGCAGGCGGCGCACCAGCTCCGCGGCAGCGGGCGCGCGAAGGGCAAGGAAGCCGCCGATCGCGGTGAGCGGGATGGCGCGATCCCGCGAGATCACCGCGGGGTCGGCGTCGAGCGCGTCGAACGCCGCCGCCAGGAGGCCCACCTGGTGCTGGCTGACCTCTCGGAGCAGGGAGGGCTCGAGCCCCTGGCGCTCGAAGAAGTCGAACACCGCCGCGGCGCGGTAGTGGCTCGTGGGATCGTACGTGGCGCCGGCGAATCGGGCCGGTCCCGCGCCGTAGCGCACGGTCTCGCCCCCTGACGCGAGCGAATCGAACTCGGCGAACCAACCCGTCAACACCGGTCGCATGGCGGAGCCCGGCGGCACGCGGAGGAAACAGTTGCCTTCACCCAGCTGGCAGTACTTGTAGCCCCCGCCGGTCACATACGCGCCGTCGAGGCGCAGATCCGCGAGCGAAAAGGGAACCACGTTGAGCGCGTGATAGGCGTCCACCAGTAGCTCGGCGCCCACCCGGCGACACGCCTCCATCACGCGATCGAGGTCCGGCACGATGCGGGCGTTGGCGAACAGCACCGCCGAGACGAGCACGGCGGCGGTGCGGTCGGTCGTGGCTCGGGCCAACCGGTCCGCCACCGCTTCGGCAGGGTGGCTTGGGACTTTCACGACCTCGATCCCTTCCTCCGCCAGCCGATCCAGCTGGCGCCGGATCGTGTGGAACTCGCCGTCGGTGGTCACCAGTTGCGGCCTGCGTCGCAGATCGAGTCCCGAGAGAAACCGCACCACCAGCTCGTGCGTGTTCAGGCCCAGCGCGATGTGCTCCGCGCGATCGCCCAGCAACCGCGCGAATCCCTGCCGCACGCGCTCCGCCTTCGCGAAGGCACGGTCCCACTTGTCGTCCACCAGCTCGGCCGCGTCGCGCCAGGCCTCGAGCTGTGCCTCGTAGCCGACGTCGGGCCAGGCCTGGTGTGAGTGACCCGTGAGCAGCAGCCGCTCGCTCACGCGGAAGCGGGAGTAGTGTGGGGCGAGCGCGTTGGGCGTGCGGTAGAGCGAGTCGGGAGTCATCCAGAACGCTTGATGATGGGCGATGACGGGCGATGATGGGCGATCACGGGCGATGTCGCCTTCGGTGTGCGGGAGGCGTTACGCTCGCAGGGGGTCACATCGCCCCGCATCGCCTGTCGTCGCCTCACATCGCCTGCTGTGTCTAGAACGCTGTCCGGATGGCCCACAAGTCCGGGAACGCCGGCTGCGAGATCGTCGCCCGCAGGTACTCGGCACCCGTGGAGCCGCCGGTGCCCGGTTTATCGCCGATCGTGCGCTCGACCATCTTCACATGACGATAGCGCCACTCCTGGAATCCTTCGTCCAGGTCCACGAGCCGCTCGCACACGCCCGCCACGACCGGATTGGTTCGATACACCTCGATCAGCACCTTCTGCGTGGACGGCGAGGGCGCGATGGGAAGCGTCACGTCGCGCTCGTTCACGTCTTCACGCACGCGGTACCCGTTGGCCTCGAGATAACGAAGAAAAGCGTCCCACAACGTCGGCTGGCGAAATCGTGCTTCGAGACGGCGCCGCGACGACGAGCCCGCCGGGTAGCGCTCCAGGGCCTTCGGGTCCTTGCGCCCGAGCACGAACTCCAGCTCCCGGAATTGCGCCGACTGAAATCCGCTGCCCTGTTCCAGCCGATCGCGGAACGTGAGGAACTCGAGCGGCGTCATGGTTTCCAGCACGTCAATCTGCGCCACGAGCGTCTTGAGAATGGTGAGAATCCGCTTCAGGGTGTGCTGCGCGCGGGGCGTGTCGTTGCTCACGAGCAGGTGCTGGAGATGATCCAGCTCGTGTAGCATCTCCTTGAACCACAGCTCGTACACCTGATGGATGACGATGAACAGCATCTCGTCATGCTCGGGGCCGTCGGACAGCGGCTCCTGGAGCGACAGCAGTTCGTCGAGCTTGAGATAACTCCAATAGGTCACCGGCATGCCGGGCTCCTCTCGCATGTGAACGACGGCCGCCTCACCGGACGAAGCCGGACCCGAGAGGCCGTGGCTTCCCGGTCGCGGCTCGCCGCACGCCTATGCTGAATCGGACGCATCATACGAAGCGCGGCCTGTATCGGTCGAGGGACTGATAGGGCGGCGGCCACGGGAGCTTGTACCCCAGCTCGTGCGCCGCGTGTCGCGTCCAGTACGGGTCCCACAGATGCGCGCGCGCCATCACGCACAGATCGGCGCGCCCGGCGGCGAGAATCGTGTTCACGTCCGTATAGGAGGAGATGTTCCCCACGGCCATGGTCGCGATGTCCGCCTCGTGCCGGATGCGATCGGAAAAAGGGGTCTGGAACTGCCGGCCGTACACCGGACGCTGATGCGGTACCGTTTGCCCCGCGGAAACGTCCACGATGTCGCAGCCGTGAGCTTTCAGCATGCGGGCAATCGTCACGGCATCTTCCGCGTCTATCCCACCGGGCACCCAGTCCACGGCCGAGATTCTCACCGAGAGCGGCTTGTGCGCGGGCCAGCGCGCGCGGACGGCGTCGAGCACTTCCAGAGGAAACCGCATCCGGTTCTCCAACGACCCGCCGTACTGGTCGGTGCGCAGGTTGGTGAGCGGCGAGATGAACGACGCCATGAGATATCCGTGCGCGAAGTGCAGCTCGAGGATGTCGAAGCCCGCTTCCTCCGCCAGCTCGGCCGACGCAAGAAAGTCCCGGCGCACCTTGTCCATGTCCGCCCGGTCCATCTCCTTTGGTGTCTGGCTGTGCGGGTAGTAGGGCAGGGGCGAGGGCGCCACGATTGGCCATGCGCCTTCCGCCAGCGGCTGGTCCATGCCCTCCCAGGCGAGCTTCGTCGCCGCTTTCCGGCCGGCATGGCCGAGCTGAATGCCAATCCGGGCGTAGCTGTGTTGGTGCACGAAGTCCACGATGCGCTTCCACGCGGCCGCGTGTTCCGGGCGATAGAGGCCAGCGCATCCTGGAGAGATGCGGCCTTCGGGACTCACGTCCGTCATCTCTGCGAAGACGAGGCCCGCGCCGCCCACGGCCCTGGAGCCCAGGTGCACCAGGTGCCAGTCGTTGGGCATGCCATCTGCGGCGCTGTACTGACACATGGGCGAGACCACCACGCGATTCTCCAGCATCATGTCCCGCAGCCGGAACGGCGTGAACATGGGTGGCGGCGCGGGCCGCTCGACCTTGCGCCCGCTCTGCTTCTCGGCTTCCGCCGCGAACCAGGTGTCCACGCGCTGGATGAACGCCGGATCTCGCACCCTGAGGTTGTCGTGAGTCACGCGGAAGCTGCGCGTGAGCAGGTTGAACGCGAACTGGAGCGGCTCGAACTCCATGTACCGCTCGGTGTTTTCGAACCACTCCAGGCTGACCTGCGCGGCCCGCTGATAGCTCTCGACCACCGGTCGTTGCGTGGTTTCGTACGCGTCGAGCGCGGCGGCGACGGTCCGCTGCTCGTGGAGCGCGCGGGCCAATACCACGGCATCCTCCATGGCGAGCTTGGTCCCCGAGCCGATCGAGAAGTGAATCGTGTGCGCCGCGTCGCCAATCAACACCACGTTGTCATGATGCCAGCGCTCGTTGCGCAGCGTCCCGAATTGGCGCCACACCGACTTGTTGGAGATCAAGCGGTGGCCCTGAAGTTCGTCCCGGAACAGCGCCTCGCAGAACGCCACGGTGTCGGCCTCGGAAGCGCGGTCCATTCCCGAGGCGCGCCAGGTGGGCTCGGTGCACTCCACGATGAACGTCGAGTGCCCGCCGTCGTACTGGTACGCGTGCACGCGCCACAGTCCGTGCTCGGTCCACTTGAAGTAGAACGTGAACGCGGGAAACGGCCGGGTGGTGCCGAGCCACACGAACCGATTGGGCCGCCAGTCCACGCTCGGCCGCACGTGCTCCTTCAAGGCGTCGCGCACGGCGCTGTTGAACCCGTCCGCGGCCAGAACGAGATCGGCATCGAGGACGGACCGATGGTCCGCGATCTCGTGCTGAAAGCACAGCTCGACGCCGAGCGAGCGAGCGCGCTGCGCCAGGATCGCGAGCAGCGTCTGGCGCGAGAGGCCGCGGAACCCGTGCCCGGTGGAGCGGAGCACGCCGCCCTTGTAGTGAATGTCAATGTCGTCCCAGCGGTAGGCGTGGCGCTCCATCTGGGCGGATGTGTCTGGGTCGGCTTCCGCGAGCGTGGTCTGCGTGGCGTCCGAAAACACCACGCCGAAGCCGAACGTGTCCTCCAGCCGGTTGCGCTCGTACACGGTGATCTCGTGCGACGGGTCCACCTTTTTCATGAGAATGGAGAAGTACAGACCCGCCGGGCCGCCGCCGATCGAGACGATCCTCATGTGGACGAGACCTCGCCCGCATCCCGCAGCAGCTGGCGCGCGATGACCAGATGCTGGATCTCGGTCGTCCCCTCGTAAATCCGGAGCGCGCGCACCGAGCGATACAGCCGGTCCACCGGATGGTCCGCCAAAACCCCGCGGCCGCCGAGGAGCTGAACGGCGTCGTCCACGATGCGCTGGGCGGCTTCCGTGGCGAACGCCTTGGCCATGGCGGATTCCATGGTGACACGCTCCTGGCCGCCGTCCTGCACGGCCGCGGCGCGATACACCAGGAGCCGCGCGGCGCTGAGATCGGTCGCCATGCGCGACAGCTTGAGCTGCGTGAGCTGGAAGTCGGCCAGCGGCTGCCCGAACTGGCGCCGCGCGCGGGCGTGCGTCAGGGCGTCGGCCAACGCCCGCTGAGCCATGCCGCACGCGGCGGCGCCGACGGTGGCGCGCAGCCGGTCGAGCGTCGCGAAGCCGAGCTTCATGCCGCTGCCCGGAAGCGCGAGCACTGCCTCCTCGGGCACGCGACAATCCTCGAACGCGATTTCCCCGAGCGGGTGCGGCGCCGAGAGCACCTGCGGCTTCAGGAAGCGGAACCCGGGAGCGTCTGCTGGCACCAGAAAGCAGCCGATGGCCCTGGATCCTGCTCCGGGCTCGGCCGTGGCGAACACCGTGTAGAAGTCCGCGATTCCCGCGTTGGAGATGAGGGTCTTCGTGCCGTTCAGCACGAATCCCGCGCCGTCCGGCGCGGCCCGGGTGCGCATCGCGGAAACGTCGGACCCCGCGTCCGGCTCGGTCATCGCGAACGCGGCCACCGCCGAGCCCGCGAGCGCCGGGTCCAACCAGCGGCGCTTCTGACGGTCCGTGCCCGCGAGGACGATCGGGAGCGCGCCGAGTGCCTGCAGGGCGAACACCGCGTCGGCGAGCGGCGAGGCGGCGGCAAGCGTCTCGCGGATCAGACAGCAGGCGCGAAGATCGGGTTGGCGGATGGGCCGGAGCCAGCCGCCCTCACCGAGCAGTCGTGCGATGGTCCTGGCCTGCGTGCGGCAGGTCGCATCGTCGTCCGCCGGTGGCAGCGTGGCGATGTGCCGCGCCACGAATTCGTTACAGCGGGATGCCAGTTCGACGTGCGACGCGTCGAGGAACGCGCGGACCGTGGCGACGCCCGGCACTAGATGAACCGCGCTTCGCGCTTGGCGCGAAAGGCTTCGTAGGCTTCGCGGAAGTTCGGGTTGAGCATGCAGCGCGCCTGCGCTTCCGCCTCGGCCTGGAGTGCCGCGGCGAGGTCCATGCCGGCCTCGCGGTTCAGCGCGTCCTTGGTCACGGCGAGCGCCTCGGACGGTCCGCGGGCGAGCTGTTCGGCGAACGCGCGCGCCGTGCCGGCGAGCTGGTCGCGCGGCACCACGCGGTGATACAGACCGATCCGGTGCGCCTCCGCGGCGTCAATGAACTCGCCCGTCATGAGCAGCTCGGTGGCCCGGCCGAATCCCACGATCCGCGGCAGCAGCCAGGCGGCTCCCATGTCGGCGCCCGAGAGTCCCACCCTGGTGAACAGATAGGCGATGCGCGCCGTGTCCGCCGCGATCCGGATGTCGCAGGCGGTGGCGATCACGGCCCCGGCTCCCGCCACCGTGCCGTTCAATGCGCCCACGATGGGACGCCGGCACAGGCGCATGGCGAGAATCACGTCGCACGTCATGCGGGTGAACTCGAGCAGCCCGTCGAAGTCGCGCGCGAATAGGGCCCCGATGATGTCCTCCACGTCGCCGCCGGAGCAAAACCCCTTGCCCGTGCCGGTGATCATCACGACGCGCACCCCGGGCTCGGTGTCGAGCGCGCGGAACGTGTCGCGCAACTCGGCATAGACCTCGAACGTGAGCGCGTTGAGGCGGTCGGGGCGGTTGAGCGTGATCGTGGCCACGCCGGTGCTCGCGTCGTGCGCGTAGAGAAACGCTGTCGGGGCCAGTGGCATCAGTCTGAAGCTCCCATCCGCCTCGAGGATGCTCGTTCAGGTTACGGGTAACACCGCGGTCGCTTCGATCTCCACCACCGCCCCCTGATCGAGCAGGCGCTTCACCTCCACCAGCGCCATCGCCGGGTAATGCGTGCCCATGAGCCGGCGATAAGCCTCTCCCAGGGGCTTCCTGCTCGCGCGGTAGGCGTCGAGATCGGTAACGAAGATCGTCAGGCGCCCGATGTGCTCGGGCCCGCCGCCCGCCGCGCGCACGACGGTGACCACTTTTTCCAGCGCGAGACGGAACTGCTCCACGAAGTCGCGCGATGAGACCGCGCCGGAGGAATCGGTGGCTGCCTGGCCCGCCACGAACAGCACGCGACCGCCCGCCGGCGCCAGCATTCCGTTGCTCCACCCGCTGGGCCGGCCGAGGGCCTCGGGATTCACGATGTCGAACGTCATGCGAGCAGCGCTCCTCCGTCAATCACGATCGCCTGGCCGTTGATGCCGCGCGCGTCGTCGTGACACAAAGCGGCCACGGCGTGCGCCACCTCGTCGGGCGTGATGAGCCGATGCTGCGGGTTCAGGCGCAGGATGTGTTCACGCGCCTGCTCGCGCGACAGGCCCGTCTTCTCCACGATCCGGTTGATGGATTCCGTGGTGAGGTCCGTGTCCACGTACCCGGGGCACACCGCGTTTGCCGTGATCCCGTGTTCGGCCACTTCCGCGGCGAGACAGCGCGTGAAGCCGATGACGGCGTGCTTCGACGCGGAGTAGGCCGCCACGTACTTGGCGCCGTGCAGCCCCGCCACGGACGCAATATTGATCACGCGTCCCCAGCGTCGCTCGATCATCCCCGGGACGAATGCCTGGGTGCAGAGAAACGTGCCGGTGACGTTCACGGCGAACAGCCGGTGCCAATCGTCGCGCGTGATCCGATGCAGCGGAGCGGAGTGCGCGAACCCGGCGTTGTTCACGAGAATCCCGATGTCTCCTGCGTGCTTCCGCGCGAACGCGGCCAGCGCGGTGATGCTCTCGGGATCGGTGACGTCGCACGTGGTGGCCCATGCTGTTCCTCCCGCTGCCGCGATCTGGCGCGCCACGTTCGTCACCTGCGCCTCGGTCCGGGCTGCGAGCACGACCCGCGCGCCCAATCCCGCGAGTCGTTGCGCGACGGCGGCTCCGATGCCGCGGCCGCCACCCGTCACCACGGCCGCGCGGCCCGCGAGCGTGTCGCTCACGCTGCCCGCCCGCCGATCGCTTCCATCACGGCGTCCTCCAGGATGCCCGCCAGGGCCTCGATCGTCTCGCGACCCTCAGCGGCAGTCGCCGCGGCGGGGTCGCCGAAGTATGCATTGGCGCCGCCGGCCTGCTCGAACGTCGTCTTGCCGTCCCGGATGGCGGCGGACAGCGAGACCGGGTTGGGCTTCAGGCCGCGCATGCGCTCCAGACGTACGGTGTCCGGGCGGGCGGCGAGCACCACGGAAGTCTCGAACCGCCCGGCGTGACACGCGCCGCTCTTGAACTCCGCGGTGAGCCGGCTGCCCCAGGGCCGCTCGGTGAGATTGGGGAACACTACTCGAAGTCCCGTTTTGGGCGCGATGGAGCCTGTGGCAACGCGCAGGGCCTCGAGGTGGCCGGGATCCAGGTGGGCGTTGGCAATGGCGAGCGTCCCGATTCCGTGCCGGGCGAGCGCGGAGGCGACGTCCAGCACGATTCCGGCTGCGCGCGCGGCGTCCACCGACAGCGTGCCCGGGAATGCCGCGGCGAAGCCGGCGAAGCTGTAGGGCAGGGCGGGCAGCAGCACGACGTTCATGTCCCGAGCGGCCAGGCGATCCGCCGCCCGGCGTGCCATCGCTTCGGCGATGATCACGTCAGTGGCGAGCGGCAGATGGGGGCCGTGCGCCTCGATGGCGCCCAGCGGCAGGATCGCGACCGCGCCCGTGCCGATGTCTCTTACCTCTTCCCACGTCATTAGCGCCAGATCATGCACGGGCACCGCGGACTCCGATCTGCAAGGATGTTTCTGCCGCGGGCGATCGTTGGCCGTTGACGATTCCCGCCGCGCCGCATATCTCGGGGCTCATGACGTTCACGCCCCCGGAACAATTCAACATCGCCGACTACTTCCTGGACGATCGCGTGCGCGAGGGGTTGGGCGCCCGCACGGCCATCGTGACCGATCGCGCTCGTCTCACCTACGGCGACGTGCAGGCGCTCGCGAACCGCTTCGGCAATCTGCTGCGCGAGGCCGGCGTCGAGCCGGAGCAGCGCGTGATCCTTGCGTTGCCGGACGGTCCCGAGTTCGCGGCGGCGCTGTTTGGAGTGCTCAAAATCGGTGCCGTGGTGGTGATGGTCAACCCGTACGTGCGCCCGGACGAAGCCGAGTACTTCCTGGGGTACACCCGGGCGGTGGCGGCGCTGATCCACTCGGAGACGCGAGCCGTGTTCGAGGCTGCCGCCCGAGGCGCCACGTTCCTGAAGCGCCTCCTGGTGGTGGATTCCCCGGAGTTCGAGCGGGCGCTCGGCGGGGCCGGCCCGGAACTGAGCAACTTCCCGAGCCACCGCGACGACGCCGCGATCTGGTTGTTTTCCGGGGGGACCACGGGGCGGCCCAAGGCCGTCGTTCAGACGCACGCGTCGTTCGCGAACACGACCGAGTGCTACGCCAAGCAGTGGCTCGGCTACGGGCCGAACGACGTGACGCTCTCGGTGCCCAAGCTGTTCTTCGGCTATGCCACGGGCTCGAATCTGTTCTTTCCATTCTCGGTGGGCGCCACCTCGGTGCTGTTTGCCGAGCGCTGCACGGCGGACGTGGTGTTCGAGAAGATCGCGCGGCACCGGCCCACGATTCTCGTCAACGTCCCCACGATGGTGAATCAGATGGTGAGTCACCCGGCCGCGGCGCGGCAGGATCTGTCGTCGGTGCGATTCGCCACGTCGGCGGGCGAGGCGCTGCCGGTGGAGCTGTTCGAGCGGTGGAAGGCGACCTTTGGCGTGGAGCTGCTGGACGGGCTGGGAACGGCGGAGATGTGGCACATTTTCATCTCCAACCGGCCGGGCGAGGTGCGGCCCGGGACGCTGGGCCGGGTGGTGACGGGGTTCGACGTGCGGGTGCGGGATGACGAGGGTCGCGATCTTCCGGCGGGCGAGGTGGGCTGGCTCTGGGTGCGCGGGAACTCGCGCGCCATCGCCTACTGGCAGCAGATGGACAAAACCATGAGCGCGTTTCGCGGCGAGTGGTATGTGTCGGGCGACATGATCAGCATGGATGCCGACGGCTACGTCACCTACGCGGGCCGGGGCGACGACATGCTCAAGGTCTCGGGGCGGTGGTTGTCGCCGCAGGAGGTGGAGAACTGTCTGCTCGGGCATCCACGGGTTCGGGAGGCCGTCGTCGTGGGCGCGCAGGATGGCGCGGGGCTCACGTTCCCGCGGGCGTTCGTCGTGGCCAGCGGAGCGGCCGGGGAACTCGGGGAGGAGCTGAAGGCGTTCGTGAAGCAGCGGCTGGCGAGTTACAAGGCGCCGCGGGAGATCGTTTTTCTTGCCGCATTGCCGCGGACCCACCTTGGCAAGGTGGATCGAGGCGCGTTGCGAAGAGCGTGAATTGCGCCAGGATTGCAGCTCGAGCCGTGGCGCATGAGGCTGAAGGCGACGCGGAAGTGGCTGCACTCCTCGGGCCACGCGATGCGCGTGGCCGCGGTCATCACCGAGCCACCCGTGATTGACCGGATCCTCACGCCCTGGACGTTCCGGAACGACCTGGCGGACAGCGTCTGCTTGAGGAGATCCGTGCGAGTCACTCGGCTGGCCGCCGGCTGCTGCTGGGACGGGGGGAGAGGTCATCGCCATGCCGGCTGCGCCGGCGAGGCCGAGTGCGACGACAGGCACTCCGCTGTGCCTCATAGAGACCACCATCTCCGATGGTAATGACGATGAGCCCCGACTCGAACGGCTCTGCCGGCGGTGCAGTCGAACGGCCGTCGTTGCAGCCTCGCTGCGGCGGTGACCCAGCGTCGTCACGGGAACAAGCTGCTCTTGTGGGGCGCCGCATAACGCCTGTCAACGCCCGCGTGGATTTGGTCCTGCCCGCAATCTTTCGGTACCGGCTCCGCCGAGCATAAGTTGTATGGTGGCACCGGCTCTAGCTGAGGAATCCCATGCCGGTGACTGCCAAGCTGTCCAAGCAGTTCTACGATCGCCTGGGCGAGGACATCGCCAACGAACTGGTGGAGTGGTTCAACGCCGTGGACGCAACGTACCGCGCTGACCTGCGTGAGCTGAATGAGCTGAACTTCGCGCGCTTCGACGCCAAGTTGGAGCAG
>DATMAW010000068.1:0-27316 GCA_035559715.1 Gemmatimonadales bacterium
CCGCCTACACTTCGCCGCAACATGTTCACGGCTCTGCTCGTCCTCTTGATCCTCGACGCGGTCATCCTGACCGTGGTCGTGCTGCTCCAGGCAGGCCAGGGCGGGGGACTCGCAACGCTCGGTGGCGGGGCGTCAACCGAATCGTTCTTCGGTGGTCGCCAGGCGGTGACCATCCTGACCAAACTGTCCTGGTGGTGCGGGGGCATCTTCCTGGGGCTCTCGCTCATTCTCGCGGGCCTGAGCTCACGATCCGCCGCCACCCGGTCCGTGCTTGAGCAACAGATACAGCAGCCCGCCGCACCGCCTCCACTCCCGCTCCAGGACACGGCCCGATAGCCGTGGGTAGCGCGGCGCCGAAGGGCTACGTACTCCTCGAAGACGGCGCGTGGTTCCCCGGAATCGCGCGCCGCTCGTTTTCTCCCACGCCAGGCGAGGTGGTGTTCACGACGAACCTGACCGGATACCAGGAGGTCTTCACGGACCCCTCCTATCTCGGGCAGATCGTGACCATGACCGCGCCCATGATCGGCAACTACGGGGTGAACGAGGAGGATGTCGAGTCCCTAAAACCCCAGGTGAATGGCGTTGTGGTTCGGGAGATGTCCGACACCCATTCGAACTGGCGATCAAAGCAGTCGTTGGACGAGTGGCTGGCCGACAGCGGAGTCCCGGTGCTCGAACACGTGGACACTCGGCGATTGACGCGACACATCCGCTCGGCGGGAGCCATGCGAGGCATCATCGCGACTGGCGCCGAGCCAACCGCGGAGATCCAAGCGCTGCTGGCGGCGAGCCCGAGCATGGAAGGCCTGGATCTCGCGTCCAAAGCAAGCACGAAGACGGTCCGCCGTGTGGGAGATCCCGCAGCAAAACACCACGTCGTGGCCTACGACTTCGGCATGAAGGAGAACATCCTTCGGATCTTCGTTCAGCTCGGCTGCCGGGTGACGGTCGTTCCCTCGACGACGAGCGCCGCTGAGGTCCTGGAGTACGAACCTGACGGACTGTTCCTATCGAACGGCCCCGGCGACCCTGCCGCGGTCCCGATGATCCTCCCGGCCATCAGGGAGCTTTCGGGGCGCGGTCTCCCAACGTTTGGGATCTGCCTGGGGCATCAGCTCATCGGGCTGGCGTTCGGCGGCGAGACCATGAAACTCCCCTACGGACACCGCGGCGGGAATCACCCGGTCCGTGAGAGCGACACGGGCCGAGTGCTCATCACGAGCCAAAACCACGGATTTGCAGTCAGGGGAACAGGTAAGGACGTGCCAGGTGCTAAAGCACTTGAAGTGACGCACGTTAACCTCAATGACGGCACGGTCGAAGGGCTTAAGCACCGTGAACTGCCCATAACGGCCGTACAGTACCATCCGGAGGCATCTCCGGGCCCGCATGACGCCCGCAAACACTTCAGCGCCTTCCTCCAAGCTCTTGACACTCAATAGGTAAGCTCATATGTTGACCGCCCGACCCCTGCCAGAAGTTGGGTCGGCTAGGTGTCGTTTCGGGTCCCCAAGGGGAATGGATGACCAAGGCCGATCTCGTCGAGAAGGTCACGGCCACAATCGCCCGGACCGCCGGCCCCATGATCTCCAAGAAGGACTGCGCCCGAGTCGTGGACGCGTTCCTCGAGGCGGTCAAGGAAGCGCTTGCGGAACAGCACAACATTGAGGTCCGCGGCTTTGGGACCTTCAAGATCCGGCGCCGCAAGACCCGCATGGCCAGGAACCCCAGGACCGGAGATCCGGTCGAAGTGGCGGCGCGTCCGGTGCCCGTCTTCAAGCCCTCCAAAGAGCTCCGCGCCATGGTGGCGGACTCCAAGGAGCCCATCGCGCAGCAGTAGTTCTCCACATCACAAACCATTGGGCCGTGTCACTCCCTCCCCATCGTGTGAGGGTTCGACTATTCTCTTCTCTACGCCACGATGACGACCGAGCGCCCGATCGAGATCCAGTGTCGTCTGTTCGCGCGATACGCTGAGGTGGTCGGTACCGACCGGGCCACGCTGCACCTTCCTCCGACGGCCACGGTGGCGGATGCCGTTCGCGAGCTAAGGGAGAGGCTACCGGGTGGCCGGGCACTGCCCGAGCGCCCGCTGGTGGCGGTGAATCAGGCGCACGCCCGCTCCACGCAGCCGCTCACCGACGGAGACGAACTTGCCCTGCTGCCACCACTTGCGGGAGGTTGAGATCCCCTATCTCACTCGCAATCCAATCGATCCGGCCGTCCTGCTCGCCGAGGTGAGCGGCCCTGGCCGCGGTGGCACCACGCTGTTCGTAGGATCGGTGCGGCAGAGTCCCGAAGACGGCCCCGTGGTCGAAATCGACTACACGGCGTACGAACCGATGGCCGAAGCCGAGTTCGAGCGGATCTTGCGTGAGGCGAGTGACCGCTGGCCTGAGGCGCGCATCGCCGCACGGCACCGCCTGGGCGTCGTGCCGCTCGGCGAGGCCAGCGTCGTGGTGGCGGCGGCGGCGCCGCACCGGGGGCAGAGCTTCGACGCCTGCCGTTGGGTGATCGAAGAGGTCAAACGACGGCTGCCGGTTTGGAAGCGGGAGCGCCTCGCTGACGGCGCCGAGCAGTGGAGCGATAACGCCGGGGCACGACATCCCACGGGCCCGCGGAGTTCGGGAAGCTGATCACCCGTGGGGCTCGGTGTCGTCCTGATTGAGCCGCAGATTCCCCCCAACACCGGGAACGTCGCCCGGCTGTGCGCCGCGACGGATACGACCCTGCACCTGATCGCGCCGCTCGGTTTCTCGCTCGAGGACGACCAGCTCAAGCGCGCCGGGCTGGACTACTGGCATCACGTGGACCTCTGGGTGCATCCGGGGTGGCGCGATTTTCGCTCAGCGGTGGCCCGAGAGCGTTGCCTCTATTTCTCGGCCCACGGTGCGCACAGCTACCTGGAGGCCCCGTACGCCCACAACTCGGTCCTGGTTTTCGGCAACGAAACCGTGGGCATGCCGCAACGGATCCTCGAGAAGCACGCCGAGCGCGTGTTCCGCATCCCGATGGTCTCGACCATTCGCAGCCTGAACCTGGCCACGGCTGTCGGGATCGTGTTGTACGAGGCGCTCCGACAGCTGGGCCGCCTGGGAGCGGTGCAGCCGCCGGTAACGTCCGACGCGCTGGCCGTACAGCCGGAGCACATCTGACCCTCCATTCACGTTCGCAAGAGATCGAAGGGCGCTCATGAACAAGATCACGGTTGTGGGAGCGGGAAACGTCGGCGCCACGCTGGCACAGCGCCTAGCCGAGCGCGAGCTGGCCCAGGAAATCGTGCTCGTGGACATCGTGGAGGGTGTGCCCCAGGGCAAGGGCCTGGATCAGTGGCAGGCCGGACCGATCGAGGGATTCGATTCCCGGGTGGTGGGCACGAATGCGTACGACGCGGCGGCCGGGAGTGAGTTGGTGATCGTCACGGCCGGTATCGCGCGCAAGCCCGGCATGAGCAGGGACGATCTGGTAAAGACCAATGCCGACATCGTCAAGGCCGTCAGTGGCGAGATTCGCCGCGTCGCGCCGCAATCGATCGTCATCATGGTCTCGAACCCTCTCGACGTGATGTGCTGGGTGGCCAAGGAGGTCACCGGATTCCCCAGGGAGCGAGTCCTCGGGATGGCTGGCGTGCTCGACACGGCGCGGTACCGCACGTTCCTCGCCGACGCGCTGGGCGTTTCGGTGAAGGACATCCAGGCCATGGTGCTGGGCGGCCATGGGGACACAATGGTGCCTCTCGTGTCGTACACCACAGTGTCCGGCATTCCCGTCACCCAGCTCATGGACCAGGCCACGCTCGACGCCATTGTGCAGCGCACTCGAAACGGCGGCGCGGAAATCGTGAGCCTGCTGAAGACAGGCTCGGCGTACTACGCGCCGTCGGCGGCCGCCGCCCAGATGGCCGAAGCGATCGTCAAGAACCAGCGACGCGTCCTGCCGTGCGCGGCCTGGCTGGAAGGCGAATACGGATTACAGGGGTTGTTCCTGGGCGTGCCGTGCAAGCTCGGCGCGCGAGGCCTCGAGCAAGTCATCGAAGTTCGATTGTCCGCGGAAGAGAAGGCGGCCCTGGCGAAGTCGGCCGAGTCGGTGCGGCAGACGATGGCGGTGGTGACGCTTTAGCTGAGGGGGAAAGGACCGGGTCGGCGCGCTAGATCGCACCGGCCTCTGCTTGCGGCGGCCGATACGCCAGCGCGGCCTTGACCAGATCACGGTTCAACAGCGCGATGAAGTCGATGCTGATCCCCTTGGGGCAGGCCGCCTCGCAGGCCCCGTGGTTGGTGCAACCACCGAAGCCTTCCTCGTCCATCCGCTGCACCATCGCGAGCACGCGCGAGTGCCGCTCCGGCTGGCCCTGTGGCAGCAGGGCCAGGTGGGCCACCTTCGCCGCCGCGAACAGCATCGCCGACGCGTTGGGACAGGCGGCTACGCAGGCACCGCAGCCGATGCACGCGGCCGCGTCCATGGCTCGATCGGCGTGCCCTTTCGGAACCGGCACGGCGTTGGCGTCCGGGGCGCTCCCGGTTCGGACGGAGATGTAACCACCGGCCTCAATGATCCGATCCAGCGAGCGCCGATCCACCACCAGGTCCTTGATGACCGGGAATGCGCGGGCGCGCCATGGCTCGATCCAGATCTCCTCGCCGTCGCGGAACGTGCGCATGTGCAGCTGGCAGGCGGTGACGCGATCGAGCGGACCGTGCGGATCCCCATTGATCACCATGCCGCACGACCCGCAGATCCCCTCACGGCAGTCGTGCTCGAAGGCGATCGGGTCCTGGCCGGCCTCGACCAGACGCGTGTTCAGCACATCGAGCATCTCGAGGAACGACATGTGCTCGTTGATCTCGGGGACGTCGTAGCGCTCGAACCGCCCCGCCTTGTCGGGGCCGGCCTGCCGCCAGACGTGGAGCGTGACGCGCACTACTTGTAGCTCCGCTGGGCGAGCTTCACGTACTCGAACGTGAGCGGTTCCTTCTGCAGGCGGGGAGGATCCTGGGGACCGGCGTACTCCCAGGCGGCCACGTACGCGAATCGTTCATCGTCCCGCCGGGCCTCGCCGTCCGGCGTCTGGTGTTCTTCCCGGAAGTGCCCTCCGGCCGACTCGTCGCGGTGAAGCGCGTCCGCCACCATCAGCTCGGCGAACTCCAGGAAGTCGGCCACGCGTCCAGCTTTCTCAAGCTCCTGGTTGAGCTCCTCGCCGCTGCCCGGGACCCGTAACTCTCTCCAGAACCGCTCCCGGATTTCCGGGATCTTGGCAGCCGCTTCCCGCAGGCCGTCGGCGTTGCGGGACATCCCGCACTTCTCCCACATCAGCCGCCCCAACTCGCGGTGAAACACCTCCGCGGGCCGGTTCCCCCCAACCCCGAGCAGCCGCTGGACGCGAGCCTCAACCTCCCGTTCCACCGATCGAAAGGCGGCGTGCGTGTCGTCCACCGCGGCGAACTTGGTTTGCGCGAGGTAATCCCCAATGGTGTAGGGCAGGATGAAATAGCCGTCGGCGAGGCCCTGCATGAGCGCGCTGGCCCCGAGCCGGTTGGCTCCGTGATCGGAGAAGTTCGCCTCCCCCAGCACGTACAAGCCGGGCACAGTGCTCATGAGGTTGTAGTCCACCCACAGCCCACCCATGGTGTAGTGTGGGGCAGGGTAGATACGCATCGGCACCCGGTAGGGGTCCTCCCCCGTAATCTGCCGATACATGTCGAACAGATTGCCATAGCGTTCGGCCACGCCCGCCGCCCCCAACCGCTCGATCGCATCGCGGAAATCGAGGTAAACGCCGTTCCGCAACGGCCCCACCCCGTGACCCGCATCGACCATCTCCTTCGCGCGGCGCGAGGAGACGTCGCGCGGCGCGAGGTTGCCAAAACTCGGGTAGAAACGCTCCAGGTAATAGTCCCGCTCGGACTCCGGAATGCTGTTGGGGTCCCGTGTATCCCCCGCTCGCTTCGGGACCCAGATGCGTCCGTCGTTGCGTAGCGATTCGCTCATCAACGTCAGCTTCGACTGGTACTCGCCGGAGTAAGGAATGCAGGTGGGATGGATCTGGGTAAAGCACGGATTGGCGAACGCGGCGCCACGCTTGTAGGCACGCCACGTGGCCGTGACGTTGCATCCCTTCGCGTTCGTCGAGAGATAGAACACGTTGCTGTAGCCACCGGTGGCGAGCACGACGGCGTGTCCCACGTGGGAGCTGATCCGGCCGGACACGAGGTCCCTGACCACAATTCCTCGAGCCTGGCCATCCGCGATCACGACGTCCAGCAGCTCGGTCCGTGGGTACATCGCGACCTTTCGGGCTTCGATCTGCCGCGCCAGCGCCTGATAGGCGCCGAGCAGGAGCTGTTGGCCCGTTTGCCCACGCGCGTAGAACGTGCGTGAGACCTGCGCGCCGCCAAAGGACCGATTGGCGAGCAACCCGCCGTACTCCCGGGCGAATGGAACCCCCTGGGCGACGCACTGGTCAATGATGTTCACGCTGATCTGCGCGAGTCGGTACACGTTGGCTTCGCGCGAGCGGTAATCGCCGCCCTTGACGGTGTCGTAGAACAGCCGCCAGATGCTGTCACCGTCGTTCTGGTAGTTCTTCGCGGCGTTGATCCCGCCCTGCGCCGCGATGCTGTGCGCCCGTCGCGGGCTATCCTGAAAGCAGAAGCACTTCACGTTGTAGCCGAGTTCACCCAGCGTGGCCGCCGCAGACGCGCCCGCCAGACCCGTCCCGACCACAATGATGTCGTATTTCCGCTTGTTCGCCGGATTCACGAGCTTCAGCTCGAAACGGTGCCGATCCCACTTCTGTTCGATCGGACCGTCAGGGACTCGTGATCGCAGTTCCATACTTCGCAGGCCTCAGCGCAGCACGCCGACGGCGACGGCCGCCGGCACGGAGACAAAGCCGAGCGAAACGGCCACTGCCACCACCGCGGCGGCAATGCGGCGGTAAGCGTTGTAGCGCGGGTGCGCCGCACCCAGCGTTTGGAGCGCGCTCCACACCCCGTGGTAGAGGTGAAACCCCAGCGCGCCGGTTGCGACGACGTACAGCGCGGTAACGGGCCACGCCCGGAATCCCGTCACCAGATTGTGGTACACGTCGCCCGGCACGAACGATTCGTGCACGTTGCCGAACGTGAAGTGCATGAGGTGATACGCAACGTAGAGGAAGATGATTACGCCACCCCAGCGCATCGTCCGCGAGGCGTAGGAAAGTTCCAGCGCCGGCGCCTTGCGATACGCCACGGGTCTCGCCGCCCGAGCCAGGATCCAGAGTTGAATGGCGGCGATCACGTGCACGGCAACCGAGATGATCAGTGCGGCCCGCACTGCCCACAGCAACTGCCCGTGCCCCAATACCGGCTGGCCGAGCGTTCGCAGGCCCTCGGCATAGGCGTTGAACTTCTCGGGTCCCTGAAACGCTTTCAGGTTCCCATACATGTGCAGGAGAACGAACCCCAAGAGAACGAACCCCGTAAACGCCATCGCGACCTTCTTGCCGATCGTTGATCGGTACAGGCGGATGGCTTTCTGCATCACGCGCCCCCGGGGCTCCGGCTGGGAAAAGCGCCCGCATGATACACGGAGGGCCCAGGACCAGGCAATTAGGCGGACTTCAGGGCGCGGGCCGACCGTGGGATACCGATCGGGACGGCATTACATTAATCCGACCACCTCCGGGGACCCTGTCATCCGCTTCACACTACCGGCAGCCGTCCTCCTGACAGCAGCGACTCCCGCGCCAGCGCTCGGCCAACACGCGGGCTTTGACTTCACCCTGAGCCGCTGGCGCGCTGATTCAGTGGCCATCACCTACAGTGCCGGATACCACGATCGGCTGTTCGGTCCGCTCGACTTCGGGATCGCACTCACTCACCTCGACGACACGCGCTCGCTGTTCGACCGCACGGCGACCGGCCTCGAGTTGTTGGCCGGTCTCGGTCGCTCGGGCCGGGGTCTGTACGCTGTCGGGTCAGCGGGCCTCGCCTGGCGGCACGACGATGGAGACGTGGATGCGCACTGGAGCACGGGTCTCGGCTGGGCCTTCCCAATCCTCCCTTTTCTCTCCCTTGGACTGGAAGCCCGGTATCGCGCCGAGGACGGGGCTCTCTCGGGTTTCTGGGACCTCGGCCCCGGCGATCGCCGGGGTGTGGCCCTGGGCTTCAGAGTGGCGGCAGGCACGCGTATCCCAAGCGGGGCACGCACGGCGGGCAGGCCCGGGCCCCCCGTGCTGGACCCACCGCCGCCCTCGGACGTTGAGGCCGCCACCACCGAGGCCGGCGCGTCTCCTGAAGCAGCCCGCCTCGTGCAGGCAATCGTGCGGACGGCGCTCGACGTCATGGGCACGCCGTATGTGTGGGGAGGAGACGATCAGACGGGCTACGATTGCTCGGGGCTTATTCAGTACGCCTACGGGCAGCACGGTCTCTTGCTCCCCCGCGTCAGCCGGGATCAGGCCAGAAGCGGGATGCACGTGGATCCCCGCATCGACGCGCTGCGCCCCGGGGATATCCTCGGGTTCGCCGTTGACGGGCCCGGGGTGAGTCACGTCGGGTTGTACGTGGGCGATGGTCGGTTCATCCACTCGGCAGCGTCGGGCGTGCGCCTCAGCAGCCTCCTGGCGCAGGATCCGGACAGCCAGTGGTGGCGGGACCGGTGGGTGGCGGCCAGGCGAATCGTCCAGTAGCAAGAGACGTGGCCGGCGAACGCGTCCTCCCCTGAAGGGGCAGCGGTTAGTCCAGAGCGCGATCCCGAGTCATCCCTGCCTCAAGCCCCCTCTTGACAGCCTGCCTCGTGCAGCTAGCTTCCCACGCCATTAGCACTCCGGTGTGGCGAGTGCTAATTTGTGCAACGCGTTATCCAGCAACATCTTACACACATCTGGAGGATCGCGAGAATGGCTACTGCAACAAAGTCCAAGCTGAAGGTCCAGCCACTCGCCGACCGGGTGTTGATTCGCCCGTTGGAAGAAACGGAACAGATGCGCGGCGGGCTCTACATTCCGGACACGGCGAAGGAAAAGCCGCAGCAAGGCGAGATCGTCGCGGTCGGCCCTGGCCGGTTCGAGAAGAACGACCGCATTCCCATGGAGCTCAAGGTTGGCCAAAAGGTGCTGTACGGCAAGTACAGCGGAACCGAGGTCACGCTGGACGATGAGCAGTACCTCATCATCAAGGAATCAGACGTGCTCGCCGTCATCGGCTGAGCCAAACCTACTGAGGAGCTGTTATGGCAACGGCAAAGGAACTCTACTTCGATGTTGAGGCCCGCGCCCGTCTCAAGCGGGGCGTAGACCAGATGGCGGATGCCGTCAAGGTCACGCTCGGCCCGAAGGGGCGGAACGTGGTGATCGACAAGAAGTTCGGCAATCCCACGGTGACCAAGGACGGCGTCACGGTCGCCAAGGAGGTCGAGCTGCCCGACCCGGTCGAGAACATGGGCGCTCAGATGGTGAAAGAGGTGGCCACGAAAACGTCGGACGTGGCGGGTGATGGGACGACCACGGCCACGGTGTTGGCGCAGGCGATTTTCCGTGAAGGCCTAAAGAGCGTGACATCCGGCGTGAATCCCATGGCCATCAAGCGCGGCGTGGACAAGGCGGTTGAGGCCGTCGTGGCGGAGCTGAAGAAGCTCTCGGTTCCCACGGCCGGCAAGAAGGAGATCGCGCAGGTCGGCGCCATCTCGGCTAACAACGACAAGGAAATCGGCGATCTGATTGCCGAGGCGATGGAGAAAGTCGGGAAGGATGGCGTGATCACGGTCGAGGAGGCGAAGGGCCTCGAGACCACGCTGGAAACGGTTGATGGAATGCAGTTCGATCGCGGGTACGTCTCTCCGTACTTCGTCACCGATCCCGACAAGATGGAGGCCGTCCTCGAAGACGCCTACATCCTGATCCACGACAAGAAGGTCTCGGCGATGAAGGACCTGCTCCCAATCCTGGAGAAGGTTGCCCAGACCGGAAAGCCCCTGCTCCTCATCGCGGAAGACATCGAGGGTGAGGCGCTTGCCACGCTCGTGGTAAACAAGCTGCGTGGCACGCTGAAGGTTTGCGGTGTCAAGGCCCCGGGCTTCGGTGATCGCCGCAAGGCCATGTTGCAGGATATCGCGATTCTGACCGGCGGCCAGGTGATCAGCGAAGAGGTGGGCTTCAAGCTGGAGAACACCGTGCTGAACGACCTGGGCCGCGCCAAGCGGATCGTGGTGGACAAGGACAACACGACGATCGTGGACGGCGCCGGGAAGCAAGATGCCATTCAAGGCCGCATCAAGGAGATCAAGGCTGCGATCGACAAGAGCACCTCTGATTACGACCGCGAGAAGCTGCAGGAGCGGCTGGCCAAGCTTGCGGGCGGCGTGGCCGTGATCAATGTGGGCGCCGCGACCGAGACCGAGATGAAGGAGAAGAAGGCGCGCGTGGAAGATGCGTTGCACGCCACGCGGGCCGCGGTCGAGGAGGGCATCGTGCCGGGCGGCGGTGTCGCCTTGCTCCGGGCTCAGAGTGCGATCGCGAAGCTCAAGGTCGAGGATGCCGACGAGCAGGTGGGTCTCGACATCGTGAAGCGCGCGCTGGAGGAACCCCTTCGGATCATCGCGTCGAACGCGGGCGCTGAGGGTTCCATCGTCGTGGAGAAGGTGCGCGTGGCGAAGGAGAAGAACTACGGCTTCAACGCCCAGACCGGGAACTACGAGGACCTGGTCGAGGCCGGCGTGATTGATCCCACCAAGGTGACCCGGAGCGCGCTGCAGAACGCCGCGTCGGTGGCGAGCCTGTTGCTCACCACGGAGTGCGTTGTGGTGGAGAAGAAGGAGGAGGAGAAGACGCCCCCCGCGCCCGGTGGTGGCGGGATGGGCGGGATGTACTAAAGCCGCGAATTCCGCGGCGCCGCGCAGAGCATCGCGCGGCATAGATCCACGACGGCGCCCCGGGGAACTCCCCGGGGCGCATCGCGTCTGGGATCCATGGAACGGCAGCGGCGGTCCAGGTTATGTTTATGCTTGTGAGAGCGCTCCGTGCCGGCGTCGTTCTCCTCGCCTCGCTCGCTCGCGTTGCCGCCGCGCAAGCTCCGGCACCGCGCATTCTCGGAACGTGGCGCGCCGAAACGCCGGAAGGCCCCAGAGAAGTCATCATTCGCCCGGATTCGTCCGCCAGCTACGGCGACGAGACCGTGCGATGGCGGCTCGTGGCTGATTCCGTGTACCTCGCCTTCGGAGACGAGTGGGTGGGGTACGTGGTGGCGGTGCGGGGTGATCGCATGACGGTGTCCGGCGGCGACCTCGAGGAGCCCATGACGCTCCGCCGAGTCGGGCCACCAAAGCCGCGTCCCGATTCCATTCCCGTTCCGCCCGCTCCCCCAATGACGCCCGGCCGGCCAGGCCCGTCGGGCCGCGATCGCTGACCGAACCACGGTCGGCCTCGAGTGCTCCCGCGCCCGTCGGACGCGCGGCGCTGTCCCGGGAGCTCGCCGACTTCCTGATCGAGTTCTCCATTGCGCTGCACAAGCACGCGATGTACCCCGATGGGCACCCCTCGCTCATGCCCGCCGCGCAGGGCGTCGTGAGGCGGTTGAACACTGCGCTGCTCGAGCGTCAAACGCTCTCCCTCGGCGTCGCGCGCACGCAGTTGGTCATCGAGGGCGTGGCCACCGACCCCAAGAATCCCGTGCTTCACGACCTGGCCGACCGTCTGCACCGACACCACCTGGGGGCCGTCACCTTTCGTCGCGGCGTGACGCCTGACGAAGTTCACGGGGCGCTTAGCCTGCTCTCCGTGGACGCCGACCGCAGCGGCCGGCCGCTTGGACTCGCGCCCGTCGAGCACCTCACATCCTGGCCACACATCAGGCTGTACCCCCTCAACTACGAGCGTCTGGACCTGGTGCGAGAGGGAAAGCTCGACGAGGACGAATCGATCGAGCAGCAGGAGGAACGCACCAGAGCCGCCTACCTCTGGGTGGGGTTGGCGCGGGCCGCGCTCGCCGCGGAAACCGTGGCCACGGGCGAGCAGAAGAGCGAGGACACTCGCGTCGGTCTCGGTCCGGGGCCAGCGGCAGACGAGTCCGCCAACGTTGATCCCACGATCGTGGCCAAGGCCATCGAAAAGCACCCCCGCGGCACCGCGTACGATCAGGTGATCGTAGGGTACCTGCTCCAGATCGCCGAAGAGGTGAAGCGCGGGGGAGGGGCCGACTCCATCGCGCTGCAGCGCCGCGTGTCACAGCTCGTGAAGGAGATGGACAAGGGCACGCTCGCACGACTGCTCGAGATGGGTGGCGATCGGGATCAGCGCCGCCAGTTCCTACTCAATGCGTCTGACGCTCTCGCAGTGGATGCCGTCATCGACCTCGTACGCGCCGCGAGTCAAACGGAGCAGCAAACCGTTTCCCATTCCTTTCTCCGCATGCTCCAGAAGCTGGGGCAGCACGCCGCTGAGGGATCGCCCAAGCGGCGTGCCCTGGCGGATCAGTCCGTGCGGGAGCAGGTGAGCGAGCTGATCGCCGGGTGGACGCTCAAAGACCCGAACCCCGGGGGCTACGGGGCCGCGCTCGAGCGGATGGTGAGCACCAGGGTGCCGGCTTTGGCGGAGCGAGGTGCCACGCGGCAAACCGCGGAACCGCATCGTCTGCTGCAAATGGCCATCGAGGTGGGGAGCGGTGGCCCGATCGTGGACCGCGCCGTGCAATCGCTGATCGAAACGGACCGACTCGGCGTGATCGCCAAGACCCTGGCCGGGGTGGAGGAGGGGGCCGGCGATCTCGCCGAAAGCATCTGGCGAACCGTCGCGTCACCCGACGTGGTGCGGCGCGTCGTGGCCGCGGAGCCGATCAACGTGGAGCAGCTCGACGTGCTGATCGAGCGGCTCGGCATCGCCGCCGCCGACCCGATGCTGGACGCCCTGACGGCCAGCCAGTCGGTGCAGACGCGCCGAATCCTGCTGGATCGACTCGTGAAACTGGGCGCCGGCGTGGGCAGGATCGTCGTCGCTCGTCTGAGCGATGCCAGCTGGTTCGTGCAGCGGAACATGCTGGCCATTCTCGCCGAGCTGCCCGAGCGCCCCGCGGATTTCGACCCGCGACCGTTCGCCGAGCACAACGACGCCCGCGTGCGCCGGGAGGCCATCCGGCTCATGCTGCGCGAGCCCACGTTCCGCGATCGCGCCATTCACTTCGCCCTCAAGGACGAGGACCCGCGCACCGTGCGCGTGGGTCTCGCGGCCGCGCTCGAAACGGGCTGCCCGGATTCCGTGGTTCCCCTCGCGGCGTCCCTGGCGGCCAGCGGCACAACCGACCTCCGCCTCATGGCCATCCGGCTCCTCGGTACGTCGCGCAATCCGGCGGCTGCTGATGCCTTGCTCACCATCGCCGTTCCTCCACGAAAGAGCCTGATTTCCCGCATGCGAACTGCCAAGACCCCGGAGCAACGAGCGGCGATCACGGCTCTGCGCGCCTTCGCCGACAACCCGCGCGTCAAGCGGGCGCTCGAACAGGCAGGCGAGAGCTAATGGCCGGCCCGGTTGAATTCCTCGGGGCGCTGGCCCGAACCCTCGCCGCCATGTCCTTGTATCCCGAGGGGCACGCCTCCCGCGACCGGGCGCTCGACGGCCTGATGGCGCAGTTGCGCGACCTCATGGCCTCGGACCGCACACCGGCCTTCTCCTTCCTGGGCGACGAGGTGTTGTACGGCACCATGCCACTGCGCGAACTGCGGGAGTGGGACTGGAGCCGGAAGCTCTCCGACCTCGGGATCCAACGGCTCCAGTTTGACGACACGGCCACTCGAGACGACCTGGAGAACTTCCTGGACGAGGTGCTGGCCCGTCTCACGCTGAAGGCCATTGACACCACGGAAGCGCGCCAAATGCGTCCCAGTGGCGTGCGCTACGGGGCCATCGGCATACGAGGGGAAGACGCACTCTCCGGTCAGACCGTGCCCACGGCGACGATCGCATTCACGCTGTCGGAAGAGGCGGATGCGGTTCGCTGGATCCACCAGGAAATCCAAAGCCAGAAGGGGCTCCCGCTGGTGGAGGCGGAGGCGGTGGTGCGTTCCCTCTCAGTGGCCATGCACGGCGAGCAGCACATCATGCTCCCGTTGCTGACGCTCAGGGGGTTCGACGAGTACACGACCACGCACTCCATGAACGTGTGCGTGCTGACGATGGGCCTCGCCGAGTGGCTGGGCATGTCCAGCGACGACGTGCGGGCGTTTGGCGTGGCCGGCCTGCTGCACGACCTGGGCAAGGTGAAGATCCCGAGAGAAGTCCTCACGAAGCCGGGCAAACTTGACCCGGCCGAGCGGGCCCTGATGAACGCTCATCCCGCCGAGGGAGCCAAGCTGATCCTGGCCAGCGAAGAGGACCTCGACCTCGCGGCCGTGGTCGCCTACGAACACCACATCATGCTGAACGGCGGCGGCTATCCCGCGTTTCGCTTTCCGCGGGATTGCCATCGTGCGAGCAAGCTGGTGCACGTCTGCGACGTGTACGACGCGCTACGGACCAATCGACCGTATCGTGACGCCTGGCCGCCCGACAAAGTCCTCGCCTACATCGAAGAGCGGTCGGGCACGGAATTCGACGGCACGATCGCGCACGCCTTCGCGGGGATGATGCGGGAGTGGGAGCCCAAGGTAGCGACCGCCGAAACCGAGGCGTTGCCCGCTGTGTGACGCGACGATCATCGGCCAACACCGCCAGTCGTGGCGTGGTCATAAATCCCGATCAGCATCTTCTCTACCGCGGCCGTGACATCGGTCCCGCGCCGCGGCAGCACGCGGCGGGCCACGGTCAGAAACGCGTCACGCTCCACCCGCTCCTCCGTGTCCCCCCAGGCGAACGGCGCGACGTACTTGGACGGGCGCACGGCGCCGAACACGTTGGCCCCGCAGCCGATCACCGAGCCGGTGTCGAGCAGCGTTCCGATCGCCGTCTTCGCGTGATCGCCGATCAAACTCCCCAGGAACTGACGTCCAGTGTCGATCTGCTCGGCCCCCACGCGCAGGCGCACAGGTCCGTAGGTGTTCTTCAGGTTCGAGGTGGTCGTGCCAGCGCCGAGGTTGACCCATCGACCCACGACCGAATGACCGAGGAAGCCATAGTGGCTCTTGTTGGCATAGCCCAGGAACACGCTCGAGGCCACCTCACCCCGAACCTTGCAGTGCGGGCCGATCACCGACCAGCGAATCGTGTCCCCCAGCACCTGCGCACCCGGTCCAACGAACACCGGGCCTTCAAGCCGACTGCCTGAGACAAGCTGCGCCCCGTGTTCCACGACAACGACCCCCTGCCGCACGTCGAAGACCACACCGGGCTCGACCTGTCCTCCGAGAATGATCACGTCCCCGGGATCACCGAGGACCGTACAACCGTCCGGCACACCGTCGCCACGCTCGTTGGTGAAGTCCGCCGCATCAGGCTGGAGCAGGTGCTCGAGGGCGGTGATGAGATCGTAGGCGCCGTGTAGGGTCACGCCTGCAAGCTCCACCTCCGCCCAATCGGCGTGATCGCCAGTCCAGCGCTGTCCGGCCGGTACCCACCATCCCACCGTGGCTCCGTCGTTCACGAGGCGGACAGGCTGATCCCCCACGTCGGGCGGCTCGCCACTGGGAGCGAAGTCGGATCTCCCAACCACGGCCGGGCCTTCCACCTCGGCCCGGGGGCGAACCGGCGGCGTGTTGCCCTCCGTGAAGTCCCGCAGGTGATCGGCTCCGAAAACCGCCGCGGTCCGTCCGTCGGCAATGGCTTCCCAGCGTTCGCGAATCAGCCAGATCCCCGCTCGCAGCTCGGCAATGGGACGACAATCGCTAAACGGGAACCACGCCGGCGCAGGCGCGGGCTCCAGCAGGTACACCGTCACCATGGGCGCGGCGGGTCGCACGGCGCGAGGACGATGGGCCGGGGCCGGGAATTAGTCCGCATGATGCCGCACCTCCGGAGGCAACCGCTCGAGCAGCGCCTTCAACTGTGTGGCGCGCTCAGCCGTGGTGACGAGCGTCACCCCGTTGGCGCGGACCACCACCACCTCGGACAGCCCGTCGACGACAACCGGACCATCGTCGGACCAGATGACGCAATTGGAGGCCTCATGCTCCCACGCGGGCCCGACCAGCACGTTCCCCCGCGCATCCGTGGACCGAACCCGTCGCAGCGCCGTCCAGGTCCCAACGTCGTCCCATGGAAACGCCCCGGGAACCATGGCCACGCGCTGGCTGCGCTCGAAATGCGAGACGTCCACGGCAATCGGCGTCACACGAGCGAAGAATGTCGCAGCATCTCCAGAACGGAGAGCCGCCACATGGGGCGCGATCTCAGGCGCCCATTGCATGGTCTCGGACGCGAAACGGTTCGCTGTCCACGCGAACAGCCCGCTGTTCCACAGCGCCCCTCGCTCAATGAGTTCACGGGCGCGCCTTTCGTCGGGTTTCTCGACAAAGCGATCCACGCGGCGGGCTTCCGAGTCGAGCATCGGTCCGGGCACGATGTACCCGTAACTCGTGTCGGGGCGCGTGGGCACGATGCCAACGGTCACCAGCACATCATGCCGCTGAGCCGCCGCGAGCGCCGTGCCCGCGGTTCGCCGAAACGCTGCGTCATCGCCCACGAACCAGTCGGCGTGCAGCGACAGTACGCTCGCGTCCGAATCGCGCTGGGCGGCGACGGCCGTTGCCCATGCCAGGGCGGGCCCCGTGGACGCCGCGCGCGGCTCGGCCAGCACATTCTCCGGAGGCAACCACGGGAGTAGCCGACGGGTCTCCTCCGCGAAGGCGGCCCCGGTTATCACCAGGGTCCGCTCTGCGGGGATCAGCCCGTCCAGTCTCAGCACGGCCTGCTCGAGCAGCGCGCGCCCGGTGGCGAGCGGGAGAAACTGCTTTGGACGCCGGGGCGTGGAGAGCGGCCAGAAACGCGTGCCGGACCCGCCGGCGAGAACAGCCGCCCAGTGTGCCATGAATGCCTCGAAGAACGACTACGCGGCTCGACGGTAGAGCAGTTGGACGATAAAACGGTTGGACGACCTGGGAGCGGCCCGCCGACGCGCCCCATCACCCATTGGGCCCGTCACAGCAGTCCCGCGATTGCCGGTCGATGCCGGTGCAACTCGTAGAGCAGCACGCCGATGTTCGTACCCGGCCGAACGAACACCGCCAGGAGCGCCTCCGCCGTCAGGGTTGCGACAACGACCATCCCTTTGGCGTACTCTACCGCACCAACCGAGAAGTCCCCGCGCGTGGCGGCGTTGCCGAGCCGCGAGCAGGCGGCTACGACCGACGGAACGAGTGCGGCAAGACCCTCGGTGTCGACTCCGTCCGAGGCCGCCGCATCGATGGTGAGTCCGTCCCGACCCAGAACGATGACGGCGTCCACACCCTCGCGGGCTCGGAGCACCTGCACCACATCCCGGATCGTCGCCATGCGCGCGAAGCTAGGACGCGCCATTACCGAAGTCAAGGCAGCATCGTAACTTGACCCGCTTTTCCACCGCCGCTAAGCTTCCGCTCGCACCGATGTTGCGCTCCGTCATCACCCGCTACCTACAGCTCTGCACTCTGGCCGCCGTGGGCGGCGCAGCGCTCGGCTGTTCCGACTCGCTGCTGGGGCCGCCCACGTCGGACAACGTCATTGACACCGTGACGTTGTATGCGCTGTCGGGAACGGCCATATCGCTGCCAAGCGGCTACAGCATGCTCGATGCGCGCCCGGTCAGGACCGACTCGACGGATTTCGATTTCGCGTTCGACATCACCGAGTCGGGGACGACGCTCATCTACCCGGCCGGCGCCCTGGGACTTTCCTCGGTCCCTGGACTTCAGCGAAGCACCAAGCCGTTCGCCGAGATCACGATGGCGCCGACGGAGGGCTATGAGGGAGACAGCGCGCTCGCGGTCTCCCCCAACGACGTCTTCCTTGCGCGCTCCCGCACGAGCATCAGCGGCTGTTATTTCTTCGGCCAGGTCTCCCGCTACGGGAAGTTCCGCGTTCTGAGCCTCGACCTCTCCGCCCGCAGCATCACACTGGAGTTGCTCGTCAATCTGAACTGCGGTTACAAGAGCCTCGACGTCGGCCGCCCAGATTCCTGACCCGTGATCGACATTCGATGGCTGCGCGAGGCGCCGGAGGAAGCCCGGGCCGCCCTCGGCCGTCGGGGCCCGCATACCGAGGCCTTGATCCGTGAGGCGCTCGATCAAGACGCTAGGCGCCGCGACGTGATCAAGCGGGTTGAAGTCATGAAAGCCCGGCGCAATGACGCCTCGGAGCAGGTAGCGGAGCTGAAGCGCCGCCGCGCCGACGCGTCCCAACTCATCGCAGAGCTGAAAACCGTCAGTGACTCGATTAAGGAACTCGATCAGGAGCTTCGGAGCATCGAGGAGGCGCTGGAGCAGGTGCTCCTTCGGATCCCCAATCGACCACTGGACGACGTGCCGGACGGATCAGCCGAGGCGAACCGGGTCGTGCGCGAGTGGGGGGCCCCGGCACCACTCGGGTTTCCCCCGCGGCCCCACTGGGAGCTGGGCGAAGCCCTCGGCATCCTCGACCTCGCTCGCGGCTCCAAGATCGCTGGAAGCGGTTTTCCGGTGTTTACGGGCCTCGGGGCTCGGCTCACCCGAGCACTGGTCAACTTCATGTTGGACCTCCACACGCGCGAGCACGACTACGTGGAGGTATCCCCGCCGCTCCTGGTGAATGCGGCTACGGCGCGAGGCACGGGCCAGCTGCCGGACCTCGAGCGCAACATGTACGTGACCGAGGACGGTCTGTTTCTGATCCCAACGGCCGAGGTGCCGGTCACAAACCTGCACCGCGACGAGATTCTCGCCGCCCACGAGCTCCCGCGTGCCTACGTGGCGTACACGCCGTGTTTCCGCCGCGAAGCGGGGGCGGCAGGAAAGGACACTCGCGGCCTGATTCGCGTGCATCAGTTCGACAAGGTGGAGCTCGTCCGCTTCTGCCGGCCGGAGGAATCGCCGGCGGAGCACCAGAAGCTCCTGGGGCATGCGGAGGCGGTCCTCCGGCGGCTCGAGCTGCCGTATCGGGTAGTGCTGCTCGCCGCCGGCGATACCGGGTTCGCGAGCGCCAAGACGTTCGATCTGGAGGTCTGGGCGGCCGGGGTGGGAACCTGGCTCGAAGCGTCCAGTGCCAGCTGTTTCACCGATTTTCAGGCCCGACGCGCAAATATTCGGTACCGTCCCAGCTCGGACAGCCGCCCAGATTTCGTGCACACGCTGAACGCGTCCGGGGTGGCCTTGCCTCGCACCATCATCGCGCTGCTCGAGAACAACCAGGAACCCGACGGATCGATCCGGATTCCCGCGGCGCTGGTCCCCTACCTGGGGCGCGATCGCCTCGTTCCGATCCGGTGAATCCCGGCTCGTTCCGGCGCCTGCGTCGGGTCGCGGTCGAGATCGTCCTGGCGCTTGCGGTGGTTCTCGGCGGGATTTCCGTGTGGCAAGCGTGGGACATCGCCAGGCACCTGCGGGCAGAGGCGCGTGAGACGTCGCGGATTTTCGGCCGCCTGGTGGGAGGACTGAGCGACCCGACGCCCGGCGCCGACACGGAAATCCTGCTCGAACTCGTGGGCCGGATTCGCGAGACCGGGATCCCCTTCGTCGTAACCGACAGCGCCGGTCGTCCCACCGCCGCCGCCAACCTACCGTTCGAGGTGCCGCTCGAGGCTCCGGAGGTTCGAGACTTCGCTGCCACGCTCGACCGCCTCAATCCGCCGCTGGCCGGGCCCGCGGGCAGCGTGATTCACTATGGCCAACTGCCGATCGCCGGCCGCATCAAGTGGGTCGGGTTGCTGCAACTCGGCTTGCTGCTGGTGGCTGTTGCCATCGGCGCGTGGGCGTACCGGACGGCAATCCGTCGAGATCGGGAGCGGCTGTGGGTGGCGATGGCGCGCGAACTGGCCCATCAGATGGGCACGCCGCTCATGAGCGCCGGCGCGTGGGTCGAGCGCCTCCAGCGCGGCGACAGCGGTCCGGAGGAAGTGACTCGCCAGCTCCGTACCGATCTCGAGCGGCTGGAGCGCGTGGCGCAGCGGTTCGAGCGCATCGGGCGGCCCGCCCGGCGGGACACCGTCGCGCTGGGAGCGCTGGCGGAGCGCGTGGCCGCGTACTTCGGGCCGCGGCTGCCCCGGCACGCAAATCCCGTGACCATCCGGGTGCACGCGCCAGGTTCCGGGCCTGGCATTTCGGGCGACGGCGTCCTCCTCGAATGGGCGCTGGAAGCGCTGGTCCGAAACGCGGTGGACGCGTTGAGCGGCCGCGGCGGCACGATTGACATCACGGTCACCGCGGAAGGGCAGGTGGCCACCGTCCTGGTGAGCGACGACGGCCCCGGCGTCTCGCCCGAGGTACGCGCCACGCTGTTCGAGCCCGGCATCAGCACGAAGCCCGGCGGCTGGGGGATCGGTCTTGCCTTGACCCGGCGTATCGTAGAGGACGTGCATGGCGGGCGGCTGTCGCTCAGGAGCACGCAACACGGGGCCACGTTCGCGGCAGAGATCCCAGTTGGAGGCACCGCGTGACGCTACCGCTCAACGACGCACAGCGTCGGGCCGTGGAGCACCGGGGTGGCCCGCTGCTGGTGCTCGCCGGAGCAGGATCCGGCAAGACACGCGTCCTGACGGCGCGGCTGGCTCACCTCGCCACGCACGATGTACCGGCCGGGCGCATCCTGGCGGTGACCTTCACCAACAAAGCGGCGGAAGAAATGCGGCGCCGCGTGGCGGCGTTGCTCGGTCGCGAACCGGACGGCCTTTGGATCGGCACGTTCCACTCCATCGCCGCGCGATTGCTGCGACGCGAAGCCCCGCTGATCGGGTTCACGTCCGCGTTTACCATCTATGACGAGGACGATCGACTCGCGTTGGTCAAGCGGATCCTCGAGCAGCATGGCCGCTCGCCGAAGTCGTTCCCGCCGCGACTGGTGACCTCGGTTATTTCGGCGGCCAAGAACCGACTCGAGTCGCCCGCGGACCTCGCCGCACGGGCGACCGACGAACTGGAGCACGTCGCCGCCGAGACGTTTGCGGCGCTCGGGCAAGCCCTCGCCGCCGCCAACGCGATGGACTTCGACGACCTCCTACTGCATCCGCTGCGCGTGTTTGCCGACCACCCACGGCGGCTGGAGTATTACCAGCAACGATTCGCATCCATTCTGGTGGACGAGTTCCAGGACACCAACCGCGCGCAGTACCTCTTCGTCCGGCAACTCGGAATGCGCCATCGGAGCATTTGCGTGGTCGGGGACGACGATCAGTCCATCTACGGCTGGCGGGGCGCGGACGTGAGGAACATGCTGGACTTCCAGGCGGATTTCCCGGACGCAACACTGATCCGGCTGGAGCAGAACTACCGCTCTACGCAGCGCATCCTCGAGGCGGCGAATCGGGTCATTGAGCCAAACCGCGCTCGCCTCGGCAAGACGCTCTACACGGTCCGACCGGGCGGTGAACGGGTCACGGTCGCCACCGCAGCTGACGAGCGAGATGAGGCCGAGTGGGTGGCTCGCGAGCTACGTGCACGGGCCGCCCAGGACCAGTACGCCTGGCGCGATATGGCCGTCCTGTACCGCACGAACGCGCAATCGCGGGCGTTCGAAGATGCGTTTCGTCGGGTCGCACTGCCGCACCGCGTGGTGGGCACCGTGAGTTTCTACCAACGACGCGAGGTCCGGGACCTCCTCGCATATCTCCGCCTGGTCGTGAATCCGGCGGACGATGAAGCGTTTCGTCGGGCGGTGCAGGTGCCCAGGCGCGGGATCGGCATGTCCAGCCTGGCGACGCTCGAAGAAGCCGCCAGCACCTGGCGTCGGCCGTTGCTCGCTGCGGCCGCGATCGCCGACCGCATCGGAGACCTGCGGCCCCTGGCGCGGGACCGGTTCCGGGACTTCGCCGGGCTGATCGAGTCCCTGCGCGGCCGGGCAACGGGCATGCCGCCGGCACCGCTCATCGAGCATCTCATTGACACGATCGAATACGACGCGTTCCTTGCCGAGGAAGGGCCGGAGGGAATCGAGCGCATGGAGAACGTGCGCGAGTTGATTGCGGCGGCGGCCACGTGGTCGGACCAGGCGACTGAGCCAGAAGACGGCGCGTCCCCGCTCGAGCGATTCCTCACCTCTGCCGCGCTGGCCACCTCGGAGGACAGCGTGGGCGGCGATCCGGAGGGCGTGAGCCTGCTGACCGTGCACGCGGCGAAGGGCCTGGAGTGGCCCGTGGTGGTACTGGCCGGACTGGAAGACGGCCTGTTCCCGCTGTCACGCTCTCTGGAGAGGCCCGACGGCGTGGAGGAAGAGCGACGGCTTGCCTACGTGGGCATCACGCGGGCCCGCGATCGGTTGTACCTCACCTGGGCCCGCGCGCGCCGGCGCGGGGGCCAGGTCATGCCGGCCCGCGCGTCGCGTTTCTTGAGTCACCTGCCCGAGGACATTGACGAACGCCGCACCAGTGGGATGTTCGGCGGGGAACTGTCCCTTCGCCCCCCGGCGTTTTCGTGGGCCCCGAGCCGCACCGAGCCCGAGCTGACGTCGCAGGACGCACCGCGCTACGTCAAAGGCGAGCGCGTGCGGCACAAGCACTTCGGCTCGGGTACCATCCTCGGCCTCGCGGGTGCGGGGCGCGATCTCAAAGTCGTCGTGGCGTTCGACGACACCGAGATCGGTACCAAGCACCTCCTTGTCTCCCTCGCAGGACTGGAAAGGGATTGGGACGCTGCATGAGAATCAATCGCGAAGACATCGAACGAGTGGCGCAACTCGCCGCCTTGAAGGTGGACGAGGACACGCTTGCGACCACCACCGAGCAGATCGGCAAGATCCTCGAGTACGTGTCGCAACTCTCGGCCCTGGTGGACGCGGCGGGTCCGTCCGACCAAGTCTCTTCCGTCTGGCTCGGCACGGACCGCCCGCAGGCGCCCCGCCCGGACGACGTCGCCCCCCCCGATCTCCATCGCCCGCTCGAGCACTTCGCGCCGGCGCTCCGCGAGCGTCTCTTTCTCGTGCCCAGGCTCGCCATGATGGAGGACGAGTGAGCGACATTCGTGCTCGTGCGAGGGAGGCCGCTGATCGCATCGAGACGGACGGACGCCGGCTCAACGCCGTGCTCGCATTCGACCGTGACGGGTTGCTGAGGCAAGCGGACGCGGCGGCCGGGCGACGCCAGGCTCCGCTTGCCGGGGTGGTCATCGGGGTGAAGGACAACATCGCCACCCTGGAGTACCCAACCACGTGCGCCTCCAGAATCCTCGAAGGGTATCGCTCGCCATACGAAGCAACGGCTGTTCGGCGGCTCAAGGAGGCGGGCGCGCTCATCGCCTGCAAGACAAACCTCGACGAGTTCGCGATGGGCTCCTCCACTGAGCACTCGGCCTACGGCCGAACGTTGCACCCCGAACGACCGGAGCTCGTCTGCGGCGGCTCCTCCGGTGGGTCCGCGGCGCTCGTCGCCGCTGGCGCTGTGGACGCCGCCCTGGGCTCGGAGACCGGCGGGTCGGTGCGCCAGCCGGCGGCGTTCTGTGGCGTGGTCGGCGTGAAACCCACGTATGGGCGAGTGTCCCGCTACGGTCTGGTGGCCTTTGGCAGTTCGCTGGATCAAATCGGCGTGGTGGCCCGATCGGTGGTGATGGCCGCAAACGTCCTCAGTGTGATCTCGGGTCGCGATCCCAACGACGCCACGTGCGCCGATCGCGAGCCGTTTCGCCCGCCCGAGTTCCCCCGAGACCTCGCGGGATTCACGGTTGGCGTCCCCGCCGAGTATTTCCCCCGCGATCTGGACCCCGGCATTCGCGCCGGGTGTGAGCAGGCCAAGCGCGCGCTGCGCGAGGCCGGGGCCTCGGTCCGCGAGATCTCGCTGCCCAACACCCGGCTCGCGATCCCGACCTATTACATCATCGCCCCAGCCGAGGCCAGCTCGAACCTCGCCCGCTACGATGGCGCACGCTACGGCCTTCGCGTGGCGCCACCCGACGGAGACGTTCATGCAATGTTCCGTGCCACGCGCGGCGCCGGCTTCGGCCCGGAAGTGCGTCGCCGCATCCTCGTAGGAACCTACGTGCTCTCGGCAGGCTACTACGACGCGTATTACCGCAAGGCGTGCGCGGCTCGCGCGCTCATCGCCCAGGATTTCACGCGCGCCTTTCAGTCCGGAGTGGATCTCATCCTCACGCCGACGACGCCGACCACTGCCTTCCGCGCCGGCGAAAAGATGGATGATCCGGTGGCGATGTACCTCGCCGACGTGTTTGTGTGCCCGGCGAATCTGGCCTGGCTCTGTGCCATATCGGTACCTGCCGGACGGTCCAACGGGCTCCCGGTGGGCGTGCAGCTCATCGGACCGCAGTTCGGTGAGGCCCGGCTGTTTCAGGCAGCAGCGGTGCTCGAACGCGCGCTGGATGCGCAGGCAGAGGTCCGGTGAGCTGGGAAACCGTCATCGGGCTCGAGGTGCACGTGCAGCTCAAGACGCGCACCAAAATGTTCTGCGCCTGCTCGACCGCCTTCGGCGATCCACCCAACACCCACGTCTGCCCGGTCTGTCTCGGCCTTCCCGGCGCGCTGCCGCGACCCAACCAGGGAGCCGTCAGGCTCGCGGTGCGAGCCGCGCTTGCGCTCGGATGCACGGTGCATCGCACCAGCGTCTTCGCGCGCAAGAACTACTTCTATCCCGATCTCCCCAAGGGATACCAGATCTCGCAGTTCGAGCGGCCGCTCGCCACAAATGGTCAGTTGAGCATCGGGGATAAGTCCATCGGCATCACTCGGCTCCACCTGGAGGAAGACGCGGGCAAGTCGCTGCACGATCGGTTCCCCCAGGCCACGGCCGTGGACTTCAATCGGTGCGGCGTTCCCTTGATCGAGATCGTGACCGAGCCCGACCTTCGTTCGCCGGAAGAGGCGCGGCGCTACCTGGTGGCCTTGAAGCAAGTCCTGGAGTACCTCGAGGTCTCCGACTGCAACATGGAGGAAGGAAGCCTCCGGGTGGACGCCAACCTCTCCGTTCGCCGGCCGGGGGACCCCTTGGGCACAAAGCAGGAAGTCAAGAACATGAACTCCTTCGCGGCAGTGGAGCGGGCGCTCGGCAAACTCCGGGACCAACAGATCGCCGCGCTTGAGGCATGGCAGAGGGATCCGCAGTGGAAGGGCGGTGATAGCCCAATTTCCCTCACAACGTTCACAGCCCGCACGGGCGACCTCACGCCCATGCGCGTCAAGGAAGAGAGCCACGACTACCGCTACTTCCCAGAGCCGGACCTGCCACCGCTCGATCTAACCTGGTACGACATCGACCCCGAAATCGAACGAGCCACGCTGCCGGAACTCCCCGCGGCCAAGGCCGCACGCTTCGCCACGGACTACGGCCTGCCAGCCTATGACGCCGGCGTCCTCTCGGCCACGCGCTCCATCGCGGATTACTTCGAGGCCGTCGTGAAGGCCGGAGTGGACGGGAAGGAAGCGGCCAACTGGGTGATGGGTCCCGTGCTCCAAGATGCCAACGAAAACGCAGGCGTCTTCCGGGTACCGCCACAGCGACTCGCAGCCCTGGTCCAGCTGGTTCGGCAAGCTGCCGTCAGCCTTCAGGCCGCCAAGCAGGTTTTCTCGGTCATCGCGTCCTCCAACGAGGATCCCCAGGCCGCGGTGGAGCGACTCGGATTGCTTCAGGTGGGCGACCAAGACCAACTCAGGACGTGGATTGATTCCGTGCTACAGGCCCATCCCGAGGAGCGGCGTCGCTATCAGGCGGGTGAGACAAAGCTCCTGGCGTTCTTCATGGGGCAGGTCATGAGAGCGTCTCGGGGGAAGGCAGATCCCAAAGCCGCGCAAGAGTTGCTGCGCCTGACTCTCGACCAGAAGTAACGACACGACCGAGCGTGGCCCGCTCGGTGGATTACTGGCTCCCGGACGCCTCGGCCTTGTTGCCGTTTCGCACCCATGGCTTCACCGCCGCGGAGGTCTGCCAGTAGGGTACCGGGTGGTTCGGCAGCGAGAAGTGTTCGTCCGCCACGGCCGCAAGCCGTCCCACGTCGAATGGGATGCGGCTGCGCAACACGTCAAACCGCATGCGTTGAGCCAGGCGCAGCGAAGCCTCGCCCGACGGATCGAGTCGTCGCGCTGTTCCATCGCCGCTCCCCAGTAGTTCCATGATCAGCTGGAACGAAACGGCCATGTGCCGTTCGATCTGCTCGTCCGCGAGGTCCCATCGGCTCACCTCGGCGACGGCGCGGAAGGCCTTCTGCCAACTCTGAGTCTCCGTCAGTCCCACCATCCCGCGAAACAGGCGCCGCCCGGTTCGGACCGAGAAGATGGTGGGTGAGAGAATGGCGTCGAGGTGGGCATCCGCGACGGTGTGATCCAGTCGGATAACGTCCATGGCGGAACGAGCGTAGGGCTCGCCAAGGTGCGTTTCGAACCGGCTCTCCCAATACGAGTGGCCCAGCGCGATGGTGCGAGAGGTAACGACAAGCTGCCGTGGGACGAAGAAGTTGTGCGCCACCGCGTCTGCCGCGAGGTGCGCTAGATACCCGAGGCCGAACGCCCGGAGCGCCTCGGTCTCTGCCCGGTCATAGATCTCCTGACCGACGTGCCAGGCGTGGCAATGCCTTCCGACCGGGGCGTACTTCTTTGCGACGGAAGTGTCGGCGGCGATGTTGCCGTACAAGAAGTCGTAGGGAAAGGCCCGGAGGAGAGAGGCAACGGCGTCCGGCAGCTGTGCGAGATTGGCGAGCACCGACTCACCGAGAAAGATGTGCGTGCCCGGTGTCCAGGCCTGCGCGACCTCAGGCCACAGCATGATGCCAACGAGCGCCGCCGCGGTCGCGCTCAGCCATCGCCGCATCACCCGCTCAGCGTCTCCGTCCCAGGACCGCGCGTTTCAGGCTGCGGAACACGCCGGCTCCACGCCGCGTGGCGCGCAGGGCCGCTGCGACATCGAGGGCGGTATCTTCCACTTCCTCTTGCAGGATGTCCAGCACGACCTCCAGGTCGCGGGCCCGCTCGGCGACCCGGTCGGCGATCTCCGTGGCCTGTGTTCGAATGCGCCTCGACGCGCCCACGAGCCCGTCTACCTCTTGCCGCAACGCGGTGGCGACTCGCCCGGCCTCGTCTGCGGCGGTTCTCACAGACTGGAGGGCCGGGCGCCCATCCTGCTCCAACGCACGGCTCACCTCGGCGACGGCGCGGAAGGCCTTCTGCCAACTCTGAGTCTCCGTCAGTCCCACCATCCCGCGAAACAGGCGCCGCCCGGTTCGGACCGAGAAGATGGTGGGGGAGAGAATGGCGTCGAGGTGGGCATCCGCGACGGTGTGATCCAGTCGGATAACGTCCATGGCGGAACGAGCG
>DATMAW010000069.1:0-3864 GCA_035559715.1 Gemmatimonadales bacterium
AGGCGCTCCTGCCACGGCGCGCCGCCGCTCGGCTCGCCTCCGTTCGCCCTGGCGGCGGTCCTGCGTCCCCAACGCGTCCCGCGCCGCCCGCGAGCCGCTGCTCCTGCGCGAACCGGAGGAGCGCCTCGGCGGAATGGGCGAAACGGGCTGCGCCGGCACCGTGGAAGGTCGCAGCGGAACGACGCCCGGTACGGTCCCCGTGGTTCCCGTTGCTGCGGCGGTGCTCGCGGCTTCCGCCGCGAGGTCCGGCTGCTGCAGCGCGCCGGACGCCCGCGTGCGGCGCACGTGGATCTCCTTGAGCCGGGGCGCACACAACTTGCAGTCCACGATGTGCCGGGTTGCCTGTTTGCGCCGCTCAGGGTCGGCGAACTCGGCTTCGTGCACCAGGTACGCCAGCAGCTCTCGATAGTCGAGGTGCCGCACCACGGAGCGGCGCTCCACGAGTTGCGCGAACCCGGCCGAGAGCAATCCGTACAGGGCCTTCCCCACGTCGAACTCCGCCATGCCCGTGGCTTCCACCACGGCGTTGACGTCGTGCTGGCCGTCCAGCAATCCCACGATCCGTCGCTGCTCTTCGGTGAGCGTCACGTCACTCGCGGACAGGCGGGCCCGGTCCACGCGGAACACCATGTCAAAGGAAGGAATCTTCTTCTCGATCAGGCTCCACTCGTCCACCCGACGCGCCCCTTCCAGGAGCAGTGCCTCGGGATTGATGGAAACGAGGAAGTCCTGCGCATCCGGTTGGACGTTGCTCTCGAACGTGAAGGTCCCGCGGCGCCACGTGAAGAGGAAGTACACCGCCTCCTCGATCTGCACCTGGGCGAATCGCTCCAGCTCCGCGCGCTCGAACCGACCCGATTCCACCAGGACCTCGCCGAGCCGTTTGCGCCCGGCGGTGCCCTGGTCCATGGCCTGTGCCAATTCCTCTCGCGTGATCCGGCCGCGTTTGACAAGCAGGTCGCCGAGCCGGTCGCGGCGATTCGCGACCGAGGCGTAGGTGATGCGGCCCGTGTTGAGATAGATCTGTCCCTGGAGGGTGCCGTCGGAGAGCGCGAGCCGTCCCGTCTTCTTCCCCAGCGCGAGCAGCTGGAGGACGTCGGGCAGCGACGCTTCTTCGAGCTTACCCTGAATCGCTACCACGTGAAGCTCCGGACGAGCACGGCGTGGACGACCTCAGCGAGGTTCGAGTCGGAGGATCAGGTCTTCGAAGCGCTTGTCTCCGGACCCCGGCAATATGACAATGTGCATCGGCGGCACGAACACATTCAAGTGCTCGGCCACGGTCTCCGGCAACGTCACTTCCCACTCGCCGGGCGGTACGCCCGCCTTGTAGAAGCCGCCGTCCGCATAGGTCGTGGCGCTGATCTCCTGTCCCGTGTTCAGGTCGCGGAAGACGATCGGAACGCCGCCCACTCCCTCGCCGTCGAGCAACACGACGCCGGCAAGCTCCGCGCCAGTCACCACCGGGATCTCGACGGAGATGAAGCTGTTGGGTGAGGGTCGCACGCGGATCACCCGGGCGGGGAGCACGTAGAGCGGGTTGTCGAACGACAGGGAGTCCACGTCAATCGTGACCTGCTCGTACGGTACCAGATCCCACGTGGTGAACCGACCGTCCGCGTCGGTCTCGTCCAGCCAGCCGCCCACGTGCACCGGAATTCCCTCGATCCCCGGCTCGCGCGGGTCTCGCCGGCCGTTGCCGTTGTCGTCCAGGAACAACGTGCCCGTCACGCCGCCGCGACCCAGGTCACTGCCGTCGCTCAGGCGGACGTACCGGGCGTCGGGGTCCCACGCGGCCGAGCCGCTCATGAACATGATCCCGTCGGTGCCGGAGCCGCTGCTGAAACGATTGCGCGTGCCCACGCGCGGGCGGCCACGCAGCGCCGAGGCGATTCCAACGTCCAGCGTCACGCCGGCGGCGCTGCTCCAGCCCAGTCCCAGGTCGGCGCGGATGTTTCGGACCTTGCGGGCCAGACTCACCGAGAGCTGATTCAGCCCGTCCGCGGGATCAACGCTCAGGGATCCGCGCATCGTCGTGTTCCGCACCCAGCGCCAGGGTCCCGAGAGCAGGGCGTCGCCGCCCAATTCCACGGCGAAGCGCGTGACGCCATCGACGGCCGCTCGTCGAAACGCATCGCGCCGCAGTCCCACCGAATAGCGCACGCGGCCCAGTCGGGCGCTCGCGCTGGCCTGGTCGAAGGCTCGCGAGCTTCCCGGCGCGCTCGAGCGCACGCTGTTGGCCTGGACGTACAGCGCGCCGCGGAGCAGGCCCGGGTGCCAGAACAGCGACGCCTCGGTCCGATGCCGCTCGGCGAACGTGCCGGCGAAATCGAGTCCCGATTCGCTGAAGGCGGTGTATCCCAGTTCCGCTCGGAGATCCTCGTGAGGTTCGAACGCCGCCGCGGCTCGCAGGTGGCCGTTGACCACGGCCTCGCCCGTGAGACTGAGAGGTGGCAGCGGCGCTCCCGAGGCCACGAGGTATGGCTGCCAGACGTCGCTCGTATCGCCGCGGAAGAACGCGTCCCAGCCGCCCTGCAGCGTGAACCGGGACGAGACGCCGTAACGGGCGTCGGCGCTCACGATCCCGTCGCACGGGTCGAAGCGGCATCCACCACCCGCCAGCGCGTATTCCCACTGGCCCGTCGGGAGCCTGCTGAACGGCACGCGCACCGTGCGCCGCTGGCGCACGACCTCGCCTGCCGGTCCGTACAGCACCAGCTCGAAGGGGTTCTGCCCGTAGCGGAGCTTCAGGGGCATGCGATAGACGCCGCCGCGCGCGGTCATTTCCTGGTACGCCAGAAGGCGCCCGCGCTCGTACAGCTCTACCTCCCATCCCGGCGGGATGGTGCCGGCAACCTGCTCCACTTCGAACTCCGACGATCGAACGAAGGGAGCGTTGGTGACCATGAAGCCCTCGATGAAGCGCGACCGGCGCCCGTTGGATTGCACGTCGCCCAGCCGCACCTGGCGCAGCCAGCGGCGGTCGGTCCAGGCGCGGGACCACGAGGCCTCGAGGCGGGAATCGCTGCTGTCCCCGGCCACGCGGAGCCGGGGGCGCATCTCCAGACTTCCCCCGAACAGCCTGCCGCCGAGCCCCAGGTCCAGCGAGTAGTCGTCTTGCGGCGCGTCCGTGGCGGCGAACAGGGACCACGACAGCACCGCGCCGTCGGCGAGTCGCTCGGTGGGGTGAAGTTCCAGCGCCTCCGGTTCGGTGCGCGAAACGACGAGCTGGGACCGGCGGCGCTCGCGGCGCTGCCGTTGCACCACGGGGAGCATGGTCGTCTTGCCGACCAGGGCGGACAGGTTGGCCCAGGCGACCGCGGTGGCCGTGCCAAAGGCGCGGTCAATCACCTGGGTGGCGACGTACATGTCCCCGTCCCACCAGACCGCATCGTACGCGCCCAGTGGGATCAGCGTATCGCCCAGCGTGAGCCGGCCGCGGGCGGGGTCGAGCTTCACGCGGAGCTTGGACGGCTCGAGCACGATGACCACCGAGTCGCGCGCGGCGTAGGTCTCGAGCCGCAGTTCGGTCATCTCCACGAACGTGCGGATCGGCAAGAGCAGCGTGGAGTTGTACACGAGGGCTGAGATCACGTCGGACGGTCCCTGGTGGATCCCCACCTCGAAGACCGCCGGAGCGAGCAACGTGTCTTCCTGCGCGCGCGCCGGCGCGGCTGCTCCCACGAGGAGCACGCCCACCGCTGTGACGGTGGGGCGTCCGGGGATCCGCCAACGCCAGCGCGGGTCGTTCATCGCACGACCAATGGCACCGAGTCCACGACCGTGGGCGCGGGGGTCACGTGCTCTTTGGGCAGGTCCGGTCGTTCGGATTTGAGCGTGAGCTTCAGCAGATACTCACCGCTG
>DATMAW010000070.1:0-18002 GCA_035559715.1 Gemmatimonadales bacterium
GCGCCCCGGCTGGCCCGTGACCACGACCTCGTCCAGCTGCATGGCAGCGGGCGCGAGTGTGAAGTCCACGGTCTGGGACTGACCCGGCACGAGGTTGATCTGCGCCTCGAGTCGCGTGTAGCCGATCATCAGCGCCCGGATCGTGTGCGCGCCCGCCGAGACGCGCGGGAGCGTGTAGCGTCCCTCGGCGTCCGTGCTGACGCGCGTGTTCGTGCCGGCGACACCGACCTCAGCGCCCTCCAGCGGCCGCCCGGTCGCCCGGTCGGTGACGCGGCCCGTAACGGTGCCGGTCGCCTGGCCCCAGGCGCTGGCGGCGCTGGTGAGGGCGACGCCGAACGCCAGGCCGGCGGTCGCCACCCACTGCCTCCAACGGACTTGAGTCATAACACACCTCCGCTGAGTGGAGCGATGGAACGCGACGCCCATGTTCGGGCGCGCGGAAAACGCGAACGCACATGACGCAGAACAGTCACGCGCAGCTGAGTTTTGGATGCAGCGTTGCATGCAGCGTTGAATCTTCGCCCCCGCGCTGGCGTACTGGGCAGGGAGGGATCAGGGCCTACGGACCACGCGAAGCTGAAGGATAGGCCGGCACCTGTCAAGAGGTTCCGGGCGGCGCGTGCGACGTGGGCAAGTACTTCGCAATTGGCGACTTACGTTCGACGCTCACGGACAGGGTGGGATTCGAACCCACGAACCGGTTCCCCGGTTACACGCTCTCCAGGCGTGTGCCTTCAGCCACTCGGCCACCTGTCCGACACACCTGATTTGCACGCGCGAACGTTAACCGGCTACACCCCCGGCCGGGAGCATCCGTCTCGCTGCGGCGCAGGGGAAGCAGGCTAGTGCTTCCCGCTATTGGGTTCCGTGCTCCGGTTTCACGGTGCGGTGATCGTCGGGCGAAACGTGGGGTCCCGCACGGCCACCTGTCCCTGCCGCGCGTAGTTCATCGCCTCGCCCAGGATCCGCGCGGCCTCCTGCGGGGCGTGGAACCCCATCGAGTTCTCCGCCTCGATGAAATCAATGTAGAAGTGCGCCCGTCGCTGGAGATCCCGCGCCGTGGCCAAAGAGGCATCTGAGCGGCCCGCTTCTCGCGCGGCGCGTATGTCGCCGATCAGCGCCACGAGGGCGTCTATCGCCGCCGTGCGAAGCCGGTAGGTGCTTTCCTGAATGGCCTCGGCGCGAGCGCGCAGCTCATCCTCCGCCACGGGGTGACACGTGCGGCACGCGTTGCTCACGTTCAACAGCGGGCTGCGAACGTGGTGATCGCTCACCTTGAGGGCGCCGACCCGTACATAGGGCATGTGACAGTCCGCGCAGGTCACCTGCGCGCGAGCGTGCACCCCCTGGTTCCACATCTCGAATTCCGGATGTTGCGCCTTCAGCGCCGGCGCTCCGGACTCGGCGTGCACCCAGTCGCGGAACTGGAGGCTGTCGTAGTAGGCGAGGATCTGCTCCACTCTGAGGCCGTTGGCCCAGGGATAGACGAGGCGTTTCTCCGGCCCCCTGAAGTAGTACTCCACATGGCACTGGCCGCAGACGAAGGCCCGCATCTCCTGGCGCGTCGCGTCGCGGTTGACGTCATAGTCGCGAAGGCCCTGCGACGCCTTCAGCGCGCGGATGCCTTCGAGAAACCCGGGCCGCGTGACGCGGAGGCGCATGGTCTCGGGGTCGTGGCAGTCTAGGCATACGATCGGATGCCGCACGTGCCGTCGCGCCTCGGCGAAGGGCATCCGGTTCATGCGCTCAAAGCCCTGCATGAGATCGCCCTCGCCCAACCGGCGATACGGAACGTAGACGGACGCGTGGCAGTGCAGGCACGTCCCGGGCTGCTGCACCTGCTGCCGGCCGGTGTAGGTCTGATCTTCCAACATGTAGGCGTGGCCGCGCTCTTCACGGAAGTCCAGCGCGAACGCGTAGCCCGCCCACATGGTGCGGAGCCGCGGATCCTCCTCCAGGCGCGACTGGGCGACCACGGTGCGCGGATCCGTGGCTGACGGAGTTCTCGGGAGTGCTTCGCTCCCGCCGAACCTCGTACGGACCTGGTCCACCGTGCGGCGGTAGGCATCGTATTGATGGGGGAAGTTGCTCCCCCAGACGGCCGGATCTTCCGTGGTGTCCGTGATCTCCGCCACGCGGAAGAACGGCGCGCGCGCCTCCTGCTTGCGCTCGAAGATGTTGACGAGCAGGGCCGTGGCCCCCGCGGCGGCGATCGTGGCGCCAACGGCCACGACCAGGGGAGCGCGCAACCTCAGACGATCATCGGGCATGGCCCACCTCTCCATGACAGGTGATGCAGGCGCGCGGCTCCCGGGCGCCTGCCACGCCCTCGATCATCTGCACCGTGGTGTCGTGGCACTCGCGGCAGCGCCGCTCGGTCACGCTCAGGTTACCGCGCTTGATGCGAATCGGTTCGGGGAACCGCCCCGTTGTAAAGGCAATGGAATGCCACAATCCATTGCGTGCCTTGGTCACGTACTTGAAGGGCAGTGCGTGCGGCGTGTGACAGTCATTGCACGTGGCGGCCGCCCGGTGGCTCGAGCGGAGCCAGCCGTCGTACTGCGACTGCATGATGTGGCAATTGGCGCATGCCGCCGGGTCGTTGGTCAGATAGGACGCGCCGCGGCCGTACCAGAAGGTGAACCCGCCCGTTCCCGCTGCAACGCCCACGAGCGCGGCGAGGAGCAGAACACCGCCCTGGTTCGGCATGGGCGGTAATTAGTCTCGCCCGCTGACCGGCGCAACAGTGCGCCACGGCCTTGCACGGCCGACGGCGCCCGCCGGCAGGCTAGCGCCGCACGGCCGGTGTTATCTTGAACTCGGTCTCACGCGTGATCGGCGGCGATGGCCGTTCTCATTGTGGAAGATAATCCTCAGGTTCGCGCCAGTCTGTCTCGCATCCTGACGCGGACGGGTTTCGAGGTGGATGAGGCGGAGAACGGTCTCGCAGCGCTCTCCATGGTGGAGCGCCGGACGTACCAGGTTGTGATTTGCGACATCAAGATGCCGGTGATGGACGGCGTGCGGATGTACGAGCTGCTCGAACGTGCGTATCCCGCCGTGGCCCGTCGCGTGGTGTTCGTGTCGGCCTGGTTCGACGACGCCGACGTGCGCGGGTTCCTGGAGGGTACCGGGCGTCCGTTCCTGCAGAAGCCGTTCGACATGGACGCCTTCGTCCGCACCGTGCGAGCGGTGGCGGAAGACGCCCAGCAGGAAGCGACTAGCGGCCGAGCGTAACGCGAGCGCGGTTCATCCCGGCCTTGCTCGAGCCCGCCGTGATGGTCACCGTGGGCCGGCCGGACGCGCGCACCAACCATTGCACGGTGCGGGACTCCCCCGCTTCGGCTCCACTCGAGAGGAATCCCGTCATTCCGGGTTGGTTCCCGCGCAAGTGCCCCAGATCGGCGGGATTGTCCCCCATCAATACGGTGATGCCCGTGCCCTCGATCCGCGCCGTGACGGTGGTCGGGCCATGGGTTCGGACCTTGAGGGCCTGCTCGGTGACATACGTATGCGCCACGCCCACGTTCTTCACGGTGGCCGACACGGTGTAGAGGTCGTTGCCGAGCGCGGTGGCGCGCGGATCGAGGACCCGCACCAATGGCGCCATCCGCGCCACGGCGAGGTACCACGGCATGATGCGCCCGGCGTGCCAGGCGAGCTGTTCCACCGGTGTGTATCCGTGACTGTCGTTGGTCCGCTTCCATCCGCCGATCTCCACCTCGCCCAGAGCGGGATGACGGAACGGTGTCCAGTTCACAAAAATCTTCTCTTTCAGTTCCGTGTCGTTCCATCGGAGGCGCTCGAACTCCGTGAGGTTGCCGTCGTCGTCGTAGTCGGGTTCGCGCACGTTGTTCTCCTGCACCCACGCCATCATGCCGAGGTTGATGTAGGCGTAGTCCGTGAGCAGGCCCGCGAGGTTGCGCCCCCGGCGGCCGTACTCGATGTAGGCGGACGTCGCCGTGGCCTGGGAATGCGGCGCCCGGCGCATGAGGCGCTCGTACTCCCGCGACAAGACGGGAAACAAAATCATCTGGTCATAGCGGGGGAAGTCGCTCGGCGGGCGGGAGTTGGGAACGACCCAGAGCGTGCCGCCCGGGAAGATGCCCGCGGTGTGGACGTCGAGCAGGGCGTACACGTTCGGCTTGGCGAGTAACAGGTCCGCCATGTTCTTCGATTCGGGAACGAACAGCGGATACGGCGCGACTTCTTCGTTGATGTAGTACGGATCCCAGTTCGACGGCATGTTGCGGTTGGTGTCGTATCCGCCGTACCAATCTTCGTTGACCGCGCCGTCGCCGTCGGAGTCCACGCCCTCGGTGGCGAACAGCGTCCATTGGCCGGACTCCCACGGCTTCCGCGTGCGCAACAGCCGGGGATCGCGCTCGTCCGTGACGTAGTGGCCGGCCGGATCCGGCACGCGCATCTGCAGGATGAGCCCGTCGCCGTTCAGGTCCTCGGGAGGGTCCTCGTCCGCCGTCCCGTCACCGTCGTCGTCGTAGGGCACGAGCCACGCGTTGCGAGACACACCCATGAACGGTCCAGCCTTGGGACCCGGCGTGGGTTTCTGATAGAGCTGCTCGCCGGCGTCGGGATTCGCATTCGGGAGGATGTAGAAGCCGCGCGTATCCAGCAGCTCGGTGACGTTGGGGTCCGCGCCGTAGCGCGTCAGGAGATGGTTCAGGAAGAACAGCACGAGATCCGTCGTGAAGGTCTCGCCACCGTCGAACGCCGCGACGATCATGAACGCGGGCTTTTCCTCCATCGGCCCGGTCCGGACGTTGGTGACCGAGAGCAAGACCAGGTCGCGTCCCTGGTAGCTCTTGCCGTAGGTTCCAACGCGCAGCAGATCGGGGTACGCTTGAGCCAGCCGGCGAACGATGGCCTGCTGCGCCGCGTAATCATGGTAGCGGTCGAACGTGATGTCGGGGTGCGTCTGCGCGATAAGCGGCGGCGTGGCGGCGAGCGTGGCGAGCGCGATGCAGTGGAAGCGGCGGTGGAACATGGCCGGGGCCCCTGGGCATGAGCGGTGCAGGGCCAATGTCGGGCTCGGGCAGCGAGGTCACAAGGGTGGCGATCGGCGTGCCGGCTAGATTTCCTCCGATTCCACGGGAGTGCCGGAGCCGCCCGCTGGTCCGCTGAACGCCAACGCACGGGTGTCAATGCTCGAAGATCTGTTGACCCTGTTGTTCAAGCAGCGTCCGCTGGTGTTCCAGCGTGGCGATGTGGTGTTCGAGACGCCGTGGTCGCTGGTGCTGGCACTCGCGGCGATGGGCGTCCTTGTGGTGTGGGCGGCGCACCGCCGGATCTCGGGCATGCCGGGGCGCGATCGAGTGGCGCTGGTCGGTCTTCGCCTGGCGGCGCTTGCCGTTCTCGTGTTCGCACTGTCCCGGCCCACGCTCGTGGTGCCGACCGTGGTGCCCCGGCAGAACACCGTTGGCGTCCTCATTGACCAGTCGCGCAGCATGCGCGTGTCCGACGTGGACGGCGACACGCGCGGCAGCTGGGTGCTCCGAACGCTGGGCGCCGAGGGCGCGGACTTGCTGACCCGGCTGGCGGGCGAGTTCAAGGTCCGTCTCTATGGATTCTCCAGTAGCGTGGTGCGGATCGAACCGGGCCAGACACCGAGTTTCGACGGTAACGCCACGGACCTTGGTGCCGCTCTCGACCGGGTGCGGCGCGAGCTTTCCACGGGACCGCTGGCGGGGATCGTCGTGCTCACCGACGGTGCGGACAACGGCGCGGCGGGTGTGGACGACGCCCAGCTTCAGTTGCGGGCAGCGGCGGTGCCGGTGTACGCCGTGGGCGTGGGGCGCGAGCGTTTCACGCGGGACATCGAGGTGGCCCGGATCGAGCTGCCACGAGCAGCGCTGCGCGGGGCCACGGTCGTGGCGAACGTGCTCCTCAGTCAACGAGGTCACGGCGGCCGGACGGTGCGACTGCTGGTGGAGGACGCCGGCCGGCTCGTGGCGTCGGACACCGTGCGCCTGTCGAGCGACGGTGACGCGACGGTCGCCCGCATTGCGGTCCCCTTGCGTGAGGGCGGTCCTCGCGCGCTTCGGTTCCACGTGCCTGCCGAACCGGGTGAGGAGATCGCGGAGAACAATGCGAGAACGGCGATGATCGAGGTGCGTGACGACCGCGCGAAGATTCTCTACTTCGAGGGGGAGCCCCGCTTCGAAGTGAAGTTCCTGCGGCGCGCCGTGGCGGACGATCCCAATCTACAAGTGGTGGTCCTGCTGCGAACCGCGGAAGGGAAGTATCTGCGGCTCGACGTGGACGACGCGGACGAGCTTGCCGCGGGGTTCCCGCGCACGCGTGAAGAGCTGTTCGCGTACAAGGCTGTGATCCTCGGCAGCGTGGAGGCGAGCTTCTTCACGCACGATCAGCTGCGCATGCTGGCCGAATTCGTGGGCCAACGGGGCGGCGGGCTATTGGTGCTTGGCGGCCGCCGCGCGATGGCCGAGGGCGGGTACACGGGCACGCCGTTGGCCGATGCGCTGCCTGTCGCGCTCGAGCCCGCCGCAGACGCGGAGTTTTTCCGGGAGATCCGGATCCAGCCCACACCGGCCGGCCGCACTCACCCGGCGCTGCAACTCAGCGGAACGTTGGAGCAAAGCGCAGAACGCTGGGCGGAGTTACCCCCGCTCTCCACTGTCAACCGTGTGGGCGCGGTGAAGCCCGGCGCGAGCACGCTCCTGCGGGGTATCAGTGACGTGGGCGACGAGGTGCCGGTGCTGGTGCATCAACGATACGGAGCGGGTCGGGCCGTCGTGTTTCCCGTGCAGGACACCTGGCTCTGGCAGATGCACGGAGACGTGCCCGTGGAGGATCTCACGCACGAGACCTTGTGGCGCCAACTGCTTCGCTGGTTGGTGAGCGAAGTCCCCGACCGCGTGAGCGTTGCGCTGGATGGTGAACGCGTGGACGTCGGGGGACGAGCGCGACTGGTCGCCACGGTGTATGACTCCGCCTTTCTGGGTCTGAACAACGCGGCGGTCACGGCGCGCATCGTCGCTCCGAGTGGAGTGGAGCGAGAGGAGCTGCTCGAGTGGGACGTTTCCAAGGACGGCGAGTACCGACTGGACCTGCCCGTCGAGGAGCCGGGGACGCACGAGGTGCGGGTGGACGCGCGGGCGGGAGACCGTGTGTTGGGCTCGGCCGTGACGCACTTCGGGGCGGGTGACGAGACGGCCGAGTTCTTCGGAGCGGAGATGAGGCGTGAAACCCTGGAAAACCTGGCGCGCGAAACCGGGGGCCGGTTCTACGACACGGACGCCGTCGCGTCGTTGCCGGACGACATCCGGTACACGGAGCGCGGCAACACCGTGCTGGAGCGGCACGATCTCTGGGATATGCCGATCGTGCTACTCCTGCTGCTCGGCCTGCTCGCGACGGAGTGGAATTACCGCCGGGCCCGAGGGCTTGCATGAGGCGGGGCGCGCTGGCCGCGTGCGTGGTGGCGGCGTGCACCGTCGCCTCCGCGCATGCCCAGACCTACCTCGTGCTCGTGTCCGGGCTGGCCGGCGAGCCGGTGTATCGCGAACGGTTTCATGCGTGGGCGAGCGAGCTGCGGAGTGCCGCCATGCGGCTCGGGGTCCCGGATTCGCACGTCATCTATCTCGCCGAGGACCCCGCGCGAGATCCGTCCATCCGGGGTCCGGCCACCAAGGATCAGCTGGCCGAAACGCTTAGGCGCATTGCCGCTCGTGCCGCTCCGGACGCCACGGTCTTCGTGGTGCTGTTCGGGCATGGGAGCGATCGCGACGAGCCTCGCCTCAGCCTGCCGGGGCCCGATCTCTCCGCGCCGGAACTGGACTCCATGCTCGATGCGCTGCCGGCCCAGCGCGTGGTGGTGATCAATACGGCGAGCGCGAGCGGCGGCTTCGTGCCCGTGCTCTCGGGGCCGCGCCGCGTGGTGGTGACGGCTACGAAGTCCGGCTTCGAGCAGAATCACGCGGTGTTCGGGAAGTATTTCACCGAGGCGTTCGGAACGGCGGCCGCCGATCTCGACAAGGACGGGCGAGTGTCGGTGCTCGAGGCGTTTCTCCACGCGAAGGCGGCCGTGGAGCGCAGTTATGCCACGGACCGACGGTTGTTGACGGAGCACGCCCTCCTCGACGACAACGGGGACGGGCAGGGGACCGGCGAGCCCTCGGCGACCGCCGCCGACGGATCGCTGGCCTCGGCCGTCTACCTCGGGTCCGGCGCCGCGAGTGGCGCGACGCCCCACATCGCGGCGGACTCAACCACGCTGGCCCTGGAACGGCAGCGCCGGGATCTAGAGGAGCGCGTCGCGGCATTGCGAGCGCGCAAGGAAAGCATGCCGCAAGCAACGTATGAGCGCGAGCTGGAGGATCTGGTCGCGCGGCTGGCGGAAGTGAGCCGCGCGCTGCGAGACCGCGCCGTTCCGAGGCTCAACTGATGAGGTTCAGCTGATCCGGCCCGCCGCGTCACTGCTCGTAGCGCTCCTCGCCGCTCTCCAGGGGAGGCTCGCCGGCCAGGACCCGGTGGCGGAAGCCCGCGAGGCTGCGCTCGCCGGGAAGTACGAGGAGGCGATTGGGTTGTACGAGCGCGCGGTGCGCGAGGGAGCGCCCGCGACGGCCGTCCGCGGCCTGGTCGAGACCCTGCGCGCGGTGGGCCGGTACGTGGATGCCGAGCGAGCCGCCGGAGGCAGGTGGGGACTGTCCAATCTGGTGGGAGAAGTCCGACTGGCCCGGGGCGATCTGCCGGGGGCCGCTCAGGCCTTCGCGCGCGCGCTCGAGCGACGCGAGCCGGATAGCCTGCGGGCGCGGCTCAATCTTGCCCTGATGCGTCTGGAGCGGGGCGCTCAGGATTCGGCATTCGATGAGCTGGATCGTTTCATTGACGTTTATAACGACCGCGCCAGGCGCCTCACGTCAGACGAGCTCGCGGCATTGGCGGAAGCGGTGTGGCGGTTGGGCCAGCGCGACCCGCAGCTCTTCAAGGACGCACTTCGAGCGTTCGACGCCGCGGTGGCGGCGGACTCCACCAACCAGGACGCCCAGGTCCGACTCGGGTTCCTGTTCCTCGAGAAGTACAACGGTACGGATGCTCGAGTCACGTTCGAGGCGGTGCTGCGGCGGAATCCCAGCCATCCGGCCGCGCTGTTGGGGATGGCTCGGGTGTTGCGCTTCGAAGGCGCCGGCGATGCCGCCGAGCAGGCCCGGCGCGCTCTGGCGGTGAATCCCAACCTCGTGCCTGCCCGGGTGACGCTCGGGGAGTTGCTGCTGGAGCGTGAGAGCCCGTCCGAGGCCGCTGCACAGGCCGATAGCGCTCTCGCGGTCAATTCCGCTTCGCTCGAGGCCTGGACGCTCAAGGCGGGGGCGCGCTTCCTCAGTGGCGACAGCGCAGGATTCCGCGAGGCACAAACGCGCGTGTTCGCCCTGAATCGGCGGTATGCCGAGTTCTACGCACGGCTGAGCGAGCTGGCGGCGCGCAACCGATTGTATCAGACGGCCGCCGACCTCGCCGCACTCGGTGTTCGCGTTGACGCGTCCTCGTGGCGATCGCACGCGGTGCTGGGGATCAATCTGCTGCGCATTGGACGGATGGCGGAGGGGCAGCGGAGTCTGGAGCGCGCATTCGCCGGCGATCCGTACGACGTGTGGACCAAAAACACGCTGGATCTGCTCGACGTGCTCGATCGCTACGAGACGCGCGCCGCCGAGCCCGTCACGATCGTGGCCGATCCGCGTGAAGCGGCGCTGCTTGAGCTGTACGTGGGGCCTCTGGCGCGGGAGGCGTACGATTCGCTCGCGCGCCACTATCGGCACCGCCCGGCCACGCCGATTCGCGTGGAGCTGTTCGCCCGGCACGCGGATTTCAGCGTGCGAACCGTGGGTCTCGCGGGGATCGGCGCGCTCGGGGCGAGCTTCGGCCCCGTGGTCGCCATGGACTCGCCGTCCGCCCGCCCGGCCGGGGAGTTCCACTGGGGCTCCACGCTGTGGCACGAGCTGGCGCACACGTTCCACCTGGACCTCTCGCGGCATCGCGTGCCGCGCTGGCTCTCGGAAGGGCTGGCGGTGTTCGAGGAACGGCGGGCACGGCCCGGATGGGGCATGCCGCTCGACCTCGGGTTCCTGCTGGCGCTGCGCGACGGCGAGCTACCGCGTGTGAGCGAGCTGAACCGTGCCTTTACGTCTCCCGAGTCTCCCGAGGCGCTGGGACATGCGTACTACCTGGCGTCGCTCGTCTGCGAGTTTCTCGCCGGCGGCCGCAACCCGGACGTCTTTCGAGACATGCTCGTGGCGTACGGCAACGGGGCCTCCACGGAGCAGGTGTTCCGCACGGTGCTGAACACGGACCCGGGGCGCGTGGACGCGGAGTTCGACCGCTGGATCCGGCAGCGGTTTGCGGCGGCCCTCGATGCGGTGGCGCGGCACGGGGCGGCAGCACGTCGCGCGGAATCGGCGGACGACGTCATCCGGTTGGCCAGAGTGGCGCGCGATGATTTCCCCGTGCAGCTCGCCGCGGGACGGGCCCTGCTGGAGCGAGGGGACCTCGATGCCGCCCGTGCGCCGCTGGAACGTGCGGCCGAACTGATTCCCGAGTATGCCGCGTCCGACAGCCCGCTGTGGTATCTCGGGCAACTGCATCGTCGCGCCGGCGATCCGCGCCGCGCCGCCGCGGTGCTCGGCCGTCTCGTGCGCCTCAACGCTGGGCACCTGCCGGCGCTCGTGGAGCTGGCGGCGGTGCTGGATTCGCTGCCGGATGAGGCCGGCGCGGCCGCGGCGCTCGACGCCGCGATGTACGTGTATCCGATGAACCCCGAATTGCACGAGCGGCTGGCGCGTCTGGCATCGCGGCGCGAGCGACGGGAGATGGCAGTCCGGGAGCGCCAGGCGGTCCTCGCGCTGGCGCCCACGGACCGGGCGGGCGCCGAATACGAGTTGGCTCGCGCATACTTCGAGGCGGGAGATCTCGCGAACGCGCGCCGGGCCGTGCTGCGCGCGCTGGAGCGCGCGCCGAATTATGCGGAGGCGCAGGACTTGCTGCTGGCCATTCGGGCGGCGCAACCGCGGCTCGATCCCTGAAGGAAGGGAGTCAATGCGCGTGAGGACGCTTGGGCTTTCAGTGCTTCTGGCGCTGACGTGCGCGGCCTCGCTCCAGGCGCAACGAATCCGCGGTCGCCGGGAAGCCGTGGATTATTCGCAGTTCAACACGCGATACGACGGCCGATTCACGTTTCTCCGGCTGCGGTACGCCCCGCTGGCCAGAGGATGGAGCCGATTTGGCGGCGGAGATGAAGGGTGGGCGCACGACTACCCGCGCGCCGAGCGAAACCTGATGAAGCTGCTGGCCGAGCTGACGGAAATCCGGCCATACATGGACGGCGGCAACATCTTCCCGATGGACGACAAGGAAATCTTCAAGTACCCCATCGCCTATCTATCGGAGCCGGGCTTCTGGTCGCTGACGGAGCAGGAGGCGGCCGGGCTGCGTGCGTACCTTCACAAAGGCGGTTTCCTGATCGTGGACGACTTCGACGGCTACGATTGGGTCAATTTCGAAGAGAAGATGCGGCAGGTATTGCCGGAGGGAACGCTCATGCCGCTGGACGTGTCCCATCCGGTCTTTCATTCCTTTTTCGATATCGAGTCGCTGGAGACCCTGAGCTTCGGCAACTATCGCAGCGTGCGTCAGGGAGCCGAGTACCACGGCATATTCGAGAACAACGACCCGCAGGGTCGCCTCATGGTGGTCGTGAACTACAACAACGACATCGGCGACTACTGGGAGTGGTCGGACCAGGGGTTCTTCCCGATCGAACTATCGAACGAAGCGTATAAGTTGGGAATCAATTACATCGTGTACGCGATGACGCATTGAGCGGTCAGCGGTTCACGTCACCCTCCACACCGGACATCGGATGAGGGCTACCACCGAGCTGCACGCCCCCGACGACATCGCCCTTGCGGATCGCCTCAAGGCCGGTCGCGAGCGGATCCTCGCCGAGATGCGGCGCGTGATCGTGGGTCAGGACGACGTCGTGGACCAGATTCTCATGTCGATCTTCGTGGGAGGGAACAGCCTGATCGTGGGCGTGCCGGGTCTTGCCAAGACATTGCTCATCCAGACGATCGCGCGCGTGCTGGATCTCAAGTTCTCGCGCATTCAGTTCACGCCCGATCTCATGCCGTCCGACATCACGGGCACGGACATCATCCAGGAAGATCCGGAGACCGGCCGGCGCCACCTCGTATTCATGCCGGGTCCCGTGTTCGGCAACATCATTCTGGCGGACGAGATCAACCGCACGCCGCCCAAGACGCAGGCGGCGCTGCTGGAGGCCATGCAGGAACATCGCGTCACGGTGCAGGGCAAGACGTATACGCTGGATGAGCCGTTTTTCGTGTTTGCCACGCAGAACCCGATCGAGTTGGAGGGCACGTACCCGCTGCCCGAAGCCCAGCTGGACCGCTTCATGTTCAACATCATCATCGGGTACCTGCCGGAAGCGGACGAGCTGGAGGTGGTCCGCCGCACCACGTCGGTGGAGGATTACCGACTGGAGCGTGCCATGACGGGCGCGGACATTCTGGCCTTCCAGCAACTGGTGCGGCGCGTGCCCGTGGCCGAGCCGGTTGTGCGCTACGCTGTAAACCTTGTGCGACTCAGCCGGCCGGGCGCGAATGGCACGCCGGATTTCATTCGGCAGTGGGTGTCCTACGGCGCGAGTGTGCGGGCCGCGCAGTATCTCATTCTGGGTGGGAAGGCGCGCGCGCTCATGGAGGGCCGATACCACGTGACGTTCGAGGACATTCGTGCCCTGGCGCCGCCCGTCCTGCGGCACCGTATCCTCACGAACTTCCACGCGGAGTCCGAGCGCGTCTCCACCGACTCCTTGGTCGAGAAACTGCTCGAGGCGGTGCCGCTGCCGCGGTCCGGCATGTGACGGCCCATCGGTTTCTCGACCCGGCGCTGCTTGCGCGGATCGGCGATCTGGAGCTGGTGGCGCGCACGGTGGTGGACGGGTTCATCAGCGGGCTGCACCGCTCGTCCTACCTCGGGCGCTCCGTGGATTTCGCGGAGCACCGGCCCTACATGCCGGGGGACGACATCCGGCGCATTGACTGGCGCGTGTTCGGCCGGTCGGACCGGTTCTACGTGAAGGAGTTCGAGGCGGACACCAACGCCAACTTCACGATCGTGCTCGACGTCTCGCGCTCCATGGCGTACGGCAGCGGCGCGCTGACCAAGCTCGACTACGCCCGGTTCCTCGCCGCCTCGCTCGCCTGGTTCGCCCGGCGCCAACGGGACCGTGTCGGCCTGATGACGTTCGACAGCGTGCTGCGGGCCGTGATCCCGCCCTCGGCGAAACATCTGGAGGTGATTCTCCACACGCTCGACACGCTGGAGCCGGGTGGGGCGGGCGCCCTCGAAACGCCGCTCGAGCGCGTGGCCGAGCTGCTGCGGCGCCGGAGCGTGGTGTTGCTGATCTCGGACCTGTATGACGAGCCCGAGGCCGTGACCCGCTCCGTGAGCCGACTCGCGGCGGGCGGGAACGACGTCATGGTGTTTCAGGTGCTCGATCCGTACGAACGCACCTTCCCGTTTGAGGAGCCGGCGGACTTCGAAGACCTCGAGACCGGCGAGCGGCTGCCGGTGGTTCCCGGTGAGCAGCGCGCGGAATATGTGGCGTTGCTGGAAGGACACCTGTCGAGCGTTGGGCGGAGCCTGGTAGCGGCGGGCGTGGACTACGTGTTGTTCGAGACGTCGCGGCCGCTGGACTTCGCGCTGTTCGAGTTCCTCACCCGGCGGCAGCGGTTGAGCCGCGTGCGCTGATGGGCTTCTCGCTGCTCGCGCCGATGTTCCTGGCCGCCATGGCTGGGATTGCCATTCCGGTGCTCATTCACCTCACGCGCCGGCCGCGAGACCGGAGCATCCTGTTCCCCTCCATCGCGTTTCTGCGTCGCGTGCCGTATCGCTCCATGAAGCGGCGCAAGATCCGTCATTGGTGGCTGCTGGCGCTGCGCGCGGCGGCGATCGCCGCGATCGCGTTCGCGTTTGCCCGTCCGTTCATGGCCGCCGACGCCGACGTGGCGGCGGCCCGGGGCCCGCGCGAGCTGGTGGTGCTGCTCGATCACTCACTCAGCATGCGGTACGGCGATCGGTGGCAGCGGGCGCTCGCGGCCGCGCGCGAGGCCATTGCGGGTCTGGGCCCCGACGATCGCGCAACCATCGTGTTGTTCTCGGATCGGGCGGCAGTGCTGGCCGGACCCACCGGTGAGCGCACGGCGCTCGCCTCGAGTCTCGACGGGCTCGAACCGGGCCACGGTACCACGCACCTTGGCGGCGCGGTTGGACTCGCCGCCGAATTGCTCGCCGAGGCGCGGGGGAGACCCGAGGTGATGGTGATTTCGGACCTGCAACGCGGCGCCCTGGCGGACGCGGAGGACGCGCGGCTCCCCGCCGGCACGCGGGTGACGATTTCGGGAGTCGGAGAAGACGTGCCGCGCAACATCGCGGTGCCGGAGCTGGCCGTGGAGCGCCTCCCCGGGCGTGACCGGGAGCGCATCGCGGTGAGCGCCCGCGTGGTGAACACGGGTGCGGAGTCTGCCGGCGACGTCGCGGTGCACCTGGAGATCAACGGCACCCGCGTGGCCACGAAGAACGCCGTGGTGCCGGCTCGGGGCGCGGCCAGCGTTCGGTTCGACAACATCGCGGCTCCCATGAGCGAGGCCCGGATCGCGGTCCGGGCCGGAGACGACCCGTTGCCCGCCGACAACGTGTCGTACGCGCTGTTGCGTCCCGCGCCGCCCATCGTCGTGGCGGTGTTCGCCGACGAATCGCGTCGAGCGCTGTTCGTGCAGCGGGCGCTCGAGGTGGGCACCGACCCGCGGTTCATGCTTCGCCTGCGCCGCGCCCGCGAGCTGCGTGCGGCCGACCTCGAGGGCGCCCGGGTGGCCCTGTTCGTGGATCCTCCGCCGGCTGGGGGCCAGGCTGCGCTCGCCGCATTCATCGAACGGGGTGGCGGGATGCTTGTGGCTGCCGCGCCCGGGTGGCCGCTGTCCGGCGCGCCGCCCGTGGTCGTGGAGCGCGTGGCCGATCACGGCGGCCGGTTGAGCACGCCGGACTATGACCACCCGGTGTTCAGCGTGTTTCGCGCGCCGCGCAGCGGCGACCTCTCAGCTGCGCGCTTCTTCCGGTATCGGCGAGCTGCGATCACCCCCGAGTGGCGAGCCCTCGCGCGGTTGGATGATGGGATTCCGACCTTGCTGGAGCGGAAGGGCCCGGCCACGAGTGGGCGGGTTCTCTGGTGGGCATCGAGTCTCGACGACGCCTGGACGGACTTCCCCGTCCAGCCGGTGTTTCTCCCGTTCGTGCACCAGGTCGTGCGATACCTCGCAGCCTACGAGCCGCCCGAGCTCGCGGCGCGACTGGGGCAGCCGCTCGACGTCGCGCGCATTCCCGGTGTCGCGGCCGCATCCGAACTGGTGGTGGAGACGCCGTCCGGTCGCCGCGTGCCGTGGCGGACCAGCGCAGGTGAGCCTGCCCCTGAGCTCACAGAGCCCGGTTTCTACACGGTTCGTCCTGTGGGCGCCGCGACGGCCGCGGTCATTGCCGTGAACCCGGTCCCCGAGGAATCCGATCTCGCCGCGCTCGACGTGGCGGCCGTCGAGCGGCGGCTCACGCCATCGGAGGCCGGGGCCGCCCAAGGGGGGCTCGCGACGCTCTCGCCGGCCGAACGGGAACGCCGGCAGGGGTTGTGGTGGTATCTTCTCGTCGGGGTCCTTTCCGCGTTGTTGGCCGAGAGCGTGTTGGCCAACCGACTCCCGATCTCCAGCGAGGTGATCCGCTGATGCGTGATCAGCTGCTTGCCACCGTACGCCGGGTGCGTCTGCGCTGGCGACTCCGTCTGGCGTTCACCGGGCTTGCCATTGTGGTGGGCGCCATCCTCGCCGTCGCCGCCGGTTCCGCGCTGGCGATTGACCGATTGCGATTCGATCCGGAGGTGGTGGCGGCCTTGAGGGGGATCGCCTGGATCGCGGGAGTCGCCCTGGCGATTCGGTTTCTCGCGTGGCCGCTCAGGCGACGCGTGAGCGATCTCCAGGTGGCGCTGTATCTCGAGGAGCGCGAGCCGTCGCTGGGCGGGATCGTGCTGAGCGCCGTGGAGTTCAGCGGCCGGCGCCGGGACGAGAAGACCTCGAGCGCCCTCGTGGAGCGGATCGTTGAACGAGCGGTTGAGCGATGCGCGGCGGTTGAAGGCGGGCGCCGCGTGGAACGCGCGCGGCTGCAGCAAGCGACCGGCGCATTGGCGGGCGTGGCGGCGGTGGGCGCTCTGCTCCTGCTCGCGGGGCCACCATGGCTCGGGCGCGGCGCGTCGGCGCTGCTTCCCTGGAAGCCTGCGGCGGAAGCGAATCCCTACCGCATAGCCATCTCTCCCGGGCAGGACACCGTCGTGGCCCGAGGCAGCGATCTCCGCGTCGAGGCCACGTTGAACGGTTTCGGCGCGGACGAGGTGGATCTGGTGGTGCGGCGGGGCGGGCAGGGCGAGTGGACGCGCTGGCCCATGGTGGCGCCCGACAGCGGCCCCGGGTTCTCGAGCTTGCTGCTCGATCTCGATGTTGCCGCGGAGTTCTTCGTTGAGGCGGGCGGCGTGCGTTCTCCCGTGGTGCACGTGGGCGTCGCAGACCTGCCGTGGGTTCAGTCCATCGCGCTCGAGTATCGCTACCCGGCCTACACGGGTCTCGAACCCCAACGCGTCGAGGGAACGGGCGACATCGCGGCGCTCATCGGGACGACGGTGCGGGTGGAAGTGACGCCCATCGTGACGCCAAAGGGCGGCTGGCTCGTCGTAGACGCCCGCGACTCGGTCCCGCTCGTGGCGAGGGACTCCGGGTTCGCCGCGGCGATTCGCGTGACGCGCTCGGGGGCGTACCGGGTGGTGTTCGACGCGGCCCCGGGTGGCCGGGTGGTCGGATCGCCGGAGTACCTGATTGACCCGCTGGAAGACCAGCCGCCCACCGTGCGGTTCGAGACTCCCGGCCGGGACATCCAGGTGACCGCCGTGGAAGAAGTGCTCACCCGGGTGCGCGCGGTGGATGACTACGGGATTGCCACGGTGGAATTGCGCTACTCGGTGAATGGCGAGGCGGAGCAGCGTGTTGCGATGATCAGCGGCGGGCGGCGAAAGGAAGCCGCTGCGGGACACACGTTCTTCCTCGAGGAACTCGGGCTCGAGCCGGGAGATTTCGTTTCCTACCACGCACGGGCGACGGAGGTGGGTCGGCCGGGCGCCGCACAGGACGCCGCGACCGACATCTACTTCCTCGAGGTCAGGCCGCTCGACCGTAGCTATCGGCAGGCTGATCAAGGGATGGCCGGTGGTGGCGGGGGCGGAGACATGAGCGGTGAGTTGTCGGAGCGTCAGAAACAGATTGTGGCGGGGACGTTCAACCTGGTGCGCGATCGGGCCAAGTACGACGAGTCGGAGCGGCGGGAGCATCTGGCCACGCTGGCGCTGGCGCAGGGCAGGCTGCGGGAAGAAGTGGCGACGCTGCGCGAGCGCATCGAAGGCCGCGGAATCGCGCAGCTCGATTCCACGTTCGCCACCATCGCCGGGGCGCTGGAACAGGCCGTGAAAGAGATGGAGGAGGCGGAGCGGGTCCTCGGGGAGCGCAAGCCGGACGACGCATTGGGCCCCGAGCAACGGGCGCTCAAGCACCTGCAGCGAGCGGAGGCGGCGTTCCGGGACGTGCAGGTTGCGCGGGGGCAGGGCGGTGGAGGGAGTGCCGGCGGGATGACGCCGAACGCGGAAGAGCTGGCCGACCTGTTCGACCTCGAGCTGGATCGGTTGGAGAATCAGTATGAGCGACTCGAGCGCGGCCGCCGGCAGGAGGCCGACCAACAGATGGACGAGGCGCTGGAGAAGCTGCGAGAATTGGCTCGCCGCCAGCAACAAGAAAACGAACGGGCGCGGGCGCGAGCGGAGCAGATGGCATCCGGCGGAGCCAGCGGCGCTGGCGGGACCGGCG
>DATMAW010000071.1:0-8818 GCA_035559715.1 Gemmatimonadales bacterium
AGCGGTAATCCGCTGGAGAACATTGACGCGCTGCGCGACGTGCGCTTCGTGATGAAGGACGGCGTGGTGTTCAAGCGAGACGGCGTGATGACGCCGGAGAAGTTCTTCCACGGCGGGCCGGTGAACGGGTGGAACGTGCGGGAAGGGGGGAGGAGTAAGGCGTGAGGGGTGAAGCGGCCCCCTCACTCCTTACCCCTTACGCTTGTCACTGTCTCCGTTGCGTCCCGGTGACGTACGGCAGATCCTTCCCGCCCCACTCGTGCCACGACCCGTCGTAGAACTTCATGTCGTAGCCGAGCATGCGGCCCACGAAGTACGTGAGGCTGGCGCGCATGCCTACCATACAGTACGTAACCACGGTCTTGCCGGGCCCTGCCCCGCCGGCCTCGAACTGCCGCTGTAGTTCCTCGCGAGCAAGAAACACCGGGCGCTCGCGGGACTCCATGAGCTTCTCCCAGTACAGCTGGTAGGCGCCCGGGATGTGGCCGGGATGCACTCGGCCTCCCATCCCACTGTCCGCGCCGGTGTATTCGTCGTCCGGCCGCGCGTCAATCAACACCAATGCGGGATCGGACAGCCGCTGGTTGATCCAGGCGGCCGTGACGAGCACGTTCGCGCGCGGGCGGGGTGTGAACGAGCCGGGGCGAACCAAGGGCACGTCCGTCGTCACCGCTCGCCCTTCGGAGCGCCACACCGGAAGCCCGCCGTCCAGAAACGACGTGCGGTGGCCGTGCCCCAGGTAGTCCAGCGTGAGCCACAGCCGTGTGGCGGTGATGGGCCGCTCGCCGAAGTAGATGACGACGTGCGAGTCGTCGCCGATCCCCACGCTCTCCATCAGGCGATCCAGCTCCTCCACCGGCGGCAGCTCGGATCCCAACCCGCCGCCGTCAACGGCGAACGTGTTGTATGCGAGAAAGCGCGCCCTGGGAATGTGGCCCTGATCGTAGCTGTTGCGGTTGGCGTCCGCCTGGATGATCACGATCCGCGGGTCGTCGAGATGCCGGGCAAGCCATGCCGTCGAGACGAGGGGCTCGACGGACTGCTGAGTCGCGGTGAGGATCGCGATGGCGACGGCGAAGAGGAGCATCGTAGTGTCCCGGTCCAGGGCGTGTGGAGAGGCTCCGACCGCGCCGATGGGAACCGACCCTGGAGGGCGGCGCGGTCGAGCCCGACACGTGTATGGTAGACGCTCTCAGGCCTTCGTGCCAGGAATGGCATTGGCGGGCACGCGGCTCGACAGAGCGAAGACGCCCGCGCCCCCGCAGATACCCCGCTGCCGATGCAATGGCGACCTGCGTAACGTTCCGGCCATGACGGAGCCCACCGGTGAAACATTCCTGCGTCGCCGCGAACGCACAATCGCGCTGGGCGGTCCGTTGTGGGCATCGCTCGGTTCGGGGGCGCTTCCGGCAGACCTTCTCACGGAATCCGTCCGGCGCCTCCGCGCGGTCGCGCTGCTCTATTCCGCCGCCTACGCCATGGCGACGCTCCTGCCATTGCCTTTCTGCGAACCGTGCGCGGCGGACTTCTTCGGCACAGCGCGAGAATACCTGCCCCCGTTCCTGTCCATTGCGATGGCCCTCGTCATGTACGGCATTGCCAGGTCGCGACATCTCGCACCTCGCACCGTGTTGCACATCGGCCTCGTGTTCCAAGTACTCGGCGCCATCGGGATCGCCTCCTCGGAATACCAGGACATCGTTTCCGGAATCGACTACGTGCCGACTGCGGGCTTCGAAGACACTCCCGAAACGGGCGGGGTCGGGCTCTCCTGGGTGTCCGTGTGGGTGTTGCTCTTCACCATCGTGGTTCCCACGCAGCCGGGGCGCGCCCTCGTCGCGGCCGCGTGCTCCGCGGCCGCCGTGCCGGGCGTCGCGTACACGTTCTCGCGACTCGGCCTGAACCAGCTGCGCCTGGATTTCTTCCACTATTTCTTCGGCTTCATCTTCCCCTACGTCATCATCGTGTTCATGGCCTACGTCGCCTCGCGCGTGGTGTTTGGCCTGGGGCGCAAGGTCAGCGAGGCGCGAGACCTGGGTAGTTACCGGCTCATCGAGCGGCTGGGCTCCGGGGGAATGGGTGAAGTGTGGCGCGCCGAACACCGGCTGCTCGCGCGCCCGGCGGCCGTGAAGCTCATTCGACCGGACGCGTTCGGCCACGGATCGCCCGATCAGCGCCACGTGATGCTGCAGCGCTTCGAACGAGAGGCGAGAGCGACCGCAACGATGCGATGCCCCCACACCGTGGAACTGTACGACTTCGGCGTGGCCGAAGACGGGACCTTCTACTACGTGATGGAGCTCCTCGACGGATTCGACCTCGACACGCTGGTGACGAGATTCGGGCCGGTGCAGGCCCCGCGCGCCGTCCACTTCCTGCGCCAGGTCTGCCATTCCCTCGGCGAGGCGCACGAGCGTGGGCTCATCCATCGCGACATCAAGCCGGCCAACGTGTACGTGTGCCGGCTCGGGCGTGAAGCGGATTGGATCAAGGTGCTGGATTTCGGCATGGTGAAGACCCGCCGCGACGGCGGCGCGGCCGACGTGAAGCTTACCGCCGAGAATGTCGTGGGCGGCACGCCCGCGTTCATGGCGCCCGAACAGGTGCTGGGCGAGAGCCCGATTGACGGGCGCACGGACATCTACGCCACTGGCTGCCTGGCCTACTGGTTGCTCACGGGACAGCTCGTCTTCCAGGGCAAGACGCCGCTCGAGACCATGGTGCAACACGTGCAGGCGAAGCCCGTTCCCCCGTCAAAGCGGTCGGAGCTCGAGATCCCGCCGGCGCTGGAGGAAACGGTGCTCGCCTGCCTGGCCAAAGACCCGGATCGCCGTCCTCAGACGGCCGACGAGCTGTCGGAACGCCTGCGGGCCGCCCTCAGCGACCCGGGCTGGACTCGTGAGCAGGCCGCCCGGTGGTGGGACAGGCACCGGCCGCAGGGCTCCCTCGCGCCTGCGCACGCGTAACCACCGCGGGGAACCGAAGAATCGCAACGACCGAGCGCGAGACCAATCCTTGCACGGATCCCGGAGCCCGGTTGCGAAACTGCGTCTAGGGCTACATGCTGAACGTCTAACCCTCCACTGTTCGCTTCTTTACCGAGGTCGCACCGATGAAGACAAGGTCCCGACTCCCGCGTTTCCTGCTCGCGACAGCCACGCTGCTGAGCACGGTTCCGTTCCTTGGTACTACCGACGGCCTGGCTCAGACACGCGCAGCCGACCCCAATCAGGTCTATTCGCCGGCGCTCTACGCCGGGCTCAAGTACCGCATGATCGGGCCCACGCGCGGCGGTCGCGTGACCGCGGTGGCGGGCGTGCCGAGCCAACCGAACGTGTTCTACTTCGGCGGCACGGGCGGCGGGGTGTGGAAGAGCACCGATTACGGGCTCAACTGGATGCCGATCTCGGATGGCTTCTTCGAGACGGGCTCGATCGGCGCCATCCGCGTGGCCGACAGCGACCCCAATGTCATCTATGTCGGCACGGGATCCGACGGCATTCGGAGCAACGTCATTCAGGGCAAGGGCGTCTACAAGTCCACCGACGCCGGCCAGACCTGGCGCCACGTGGGGCTGCGGAACGCAGGCCAGATCGGCGCCGTGCTGATCCACCCTACCGACCCGAACACCGTCTTCATCGCGGCCATGGGCAATGCGTTCCGTCCTTCGCCGGATCGCGGGGTGTACCGCACGCGCGACGGCGGCGCCACGTGGCAGAAGGTGTTGTTCGTGACGGACTCGACCGGAGCCGTTGATCTGGAGTTCGCGCCGGACAACCCGCGCGAGATCTACGCCGCCATGTACCGCGGGGAGCGAAAGCCGTGGACGATCATCTCGGGCGCGCGTGAAGGCGGGATCTACAAGTCCTCCGACGGGGGCGACACCTGGACCAAGCTCACGAACGGACTCCCGCGGGGGCTATTCGGCAAGTCCGACCTCGCCGTTTCGCCCGCCGATCCCAACCGCGTGTACGCGCTGATCGAAGCGCCGGAGCCCGAGGACGGGTTGTACCGCTCCAACGATCGCGGCCAGACGTGGACCCTCGTGTCCAGCCACAACCCGATCCTGAACCGTCCCTTTTACTACACCAACGTGGACGCGGATCCCAAGAACGCGGACATCGTCTACGTGAACAACGAAGACTTCTTCAAGTCCACCGACGGCGGCCGCACCTGGCAGGAACTGTCCACGCCGCACGGCGACAACCACGACATGTGGATCAATCCGTCGAACACGAACGTCTTCATCCAGTCCAACGATGGCGGCGTCAACGTCACGTTGGACGGCGGCAAGACGTGGTCGTCGCAGCACAACCAGCCCACGGCCGAGCTGTATCAGGTGGACGTGGACGATCAGTTCCCGTATCAGCTTTACGCGGGCCAGCAAGACAACACCACGATCACGGTGCCGAGCCTTCCGCCATTCGATCATCCGGCGGGAGCGTCGGGTTTCTGGCGCGACATCGGCGGGTGTGAGACGGGACCGGCGGTCCCCAAGCCCGGCAACCCCGACATCGTTTACGCCAACTGCAAGGGGCTCTTCGGCAGGTACTCCAGGCTCACGGGCCAGGAGAAGCAATACTACATCGGCGCGCAGAACATCTACGGGCACAACCCCAGGGACCTGAAGTACCGTTTCCAGCGCGTGGCCCCGATCGAGATCTCGCCGCATGATCCGAACGTGGTGTACATGGGCTCGCAGTTCGTGCACCGCACCACGGACGAGGGCGTGACGTGGGAGACCATCTCGCCGGATCTCACGGCGAACAAGCCGCAGTATCAGATGGCCTCCGGCATGCCCATCACCCGCGACATCACGGGTGAAGAGCACTATCAGGTCATCTACGACATCGAGGAATCTCCGCTCGAGCGCGGTGTCATCTGGGTGGGCGCGAACGACGGGCCGGTGCACGTCACGCGGGACAACGGCCGGACGTGGACCAACGTCACGCCCCGCGACATGCCGCCCGACGGCCGCGTGCAGAACATTGACGTCTCGCCGCACACGCCGGGAAAGGCGTACATCGCGTACTACCGCTATCTGTTGGGCGACGACGCGCCGTACATCTATCGCACCGCGGACTATGGCAGGACGTGGACCCGGCTCACGTCGGGCACGAACGGGATCCCCGCGGATCACCCCACGCGCGTCGTGCGCGAGGATCCGAAGCGCGCAGGATTGCTGTATGCCGGCACGCAGTACGGGCTGTTCGTGTCGTTCGACGACGGCGCGCACTGGCAGACGATGCAGCAGAACCTGCCGGCCACCCCGGTGACGGACATCCAGGTGGTGCGTGGCGACCTCGCGATCTCGACCATGGGTCGCTCATTCTGGATCCTGGACAACGTGACGCCGCTCCATGAGCTGTCGCCGAGCATCGCGTCGGCAAATGCCCATCTGTTCCAGCCGCGGGACGCCTACCGCCTGCGGTACTCGACGGGACTGGGGCGCGTGCAGGGATCGAGTGAGCCCGAGTACATCCCGCCCGGGGCCATCATTGACTACTACCTGGCCTCGGATCAGGCCGGGGACGTGACGCTCGACATCCTCGATGCCGAAGGCCGCACCATCCGCTCGTTCACCAGCGCGGGCGTGGCCCAGCGACCAACGCAGGGCCAGGAGATGCGGGCGCCGTTCACACGTCCGGGGACATCCGGCGTGGCGAAGACCGCCGGAATGCATCGCTTCATCTGGGACCTGTCGTATCCGGGCCCCGGGGGGGCGCAGGGCGGGCGGGGCGGCGCGGGACCACTCGCGGCGCCGGGTCGCTACCAGGTGCGGCTCGTGGCAGGCAGCTTCACGGCAACGAAGCCGTTCAACGTCCTGATCGATCCGCGCATCGAGCGGGACGGTGTGACCCGGGCGGACCTGGTGGAACAGCTAGCGTTCAGCCTGAAGGTGCGTGATGCCATCACCGACGCCCGCCAAACGCTTCAGCGCGTGCGCGACGCGCAGCGGACGGCGGCCGCCGGATCCGATCAGCGGAAGAAGCTCGACGCCCTCGAAGCCGAGCTGGCCACGGCGTCGGCCAACGGGATTCGCTATCCCCAGCCCATGCTCATCGCGCAGCTCGAGTACCTGTACGGCATGGTGATGCGCGCCGACCAGAAGGTCGGGCGCGACGGCTACATCCGCTACGACGAGCTGATCAAGCAGCTGGACGGGATCAAACAACAGTTAGGACAGGTGGTGGAAGAGCAGAGCTAACCTCCGGCGCCGGCCCAACCGCTGCGACCGCTCGCTCGCAGCACCGACATCTCCCGCGCCACCGCCTGGAAGACTCTTCCGGCCGGTGTGCGCGGGATCTGTTCGGGATCGCTGGGCACCGGGATTTCCACCCGCATCACGCCGCGTTCCTCTAGCGTCGCTCTCCCAGCGCCGAGATGGCGGAACAGCTTGAGCATCGGCGTGTTGTCCGACAACACATAGGCCACCCACGTATCAATACCGTTCTCGGCCGCCGACTGCGCCAGCACGCCAAGCAGGACCGTACCCAGCCCCTTCCCCTGGTGCGAGTCCACCACCGTGATGGCCACCTCCGCCGCGTTGGGGCGCTCGGTAAAGCGAATGTAGCGAGCCACGCCAAGCCCCACGCCGGGGCTGTCGGCGTCCATCGCGACCCACGCCATGTGGTTGACGTAGTCAATCTCGGTGAAATACCGCAGCTGCTCTTCCGTAAGCTCCTTCACCGGGCGGGCGCAGCGACGGTAGCGAGACACCTCCGACAACCGCTCGAACCCCTCCCGCAGTGACGCCTTGTCCTCGGGGGTAATCGGGCGGATGAGCACCTTCGTGCCATCACGCAGTTCAGTGAGCAGTGCTGGAAGAACGGCTGGCAACGAAGCCTCTCGCGCGCCAGGAGTCACCGGTCATCCTAGCCGGTCCATCGTGAAGGGACTGTGAAGACCAGGCCTGTTCCGTGCCGACGCCCTCGCTGAAGACGAGGAGATTTTCTTCAACGCGGGAACGCACACTGAGCTGATCAGAATGGCGTATCAGGGCTTCGAGCGACTGGTCCGGCCCGGGGTCCCGCACTTTGCTGCGCACGGAACGGCCTGAAAACCAAACCGGGGCTTCAAGGGCCCCGGTCGGTACTCGTTAGTCCTCGCAGTTCTCGCATCTGAGCCCGGCCGCGACCCGTTCGTCGTCCGGGCGCGGCTGCCCGCACTCCGGGCAGACAGGAACCGCCGCGGAGTGGGCCCGCTCGGCGGGCGTTGGCTCTACCCCTTCAGCCGGCTCGTAGGGAATCCCTCTCAGGTCTTTGGTCCGCCAACGACGGCCCGTGGTTCGCCTGTACATACCACCTCCCTGGATCTTGAACCCGTGGCACTGCCGAACACTAGCCTGCGCCTGACGATTGAGCAAGTACAGCACAAGCCGTTGACAGACAACATGTTACACAACAGACCTACGGTGTCACTTGATATCTGCGCGACTGAAGGATTCGTACAACCGATCAGATGAAGACTGGGCAACCGTGGAGCGTGAACCCTGAGGCCGGACGCCACCCGGCCGGCGGTACCACGCCCTCAGGCAGGCCTTGGACTGCGGGGCATTTTAGATGGTCGGACTTATCGAACCCGCCCCTCCGACAACGCGCGGTAGTACTCTTCGACGAGCCTGCGATAGGCAGCAGGGACCTCGTCCGAACCCGACAAGAACAGCTTTTGCTGATCCCCGTCAAGGAACTGCCTGCGGACGGCAAACTCGAATTCCTTGAGGCCCTGGATAATGTCCAGCTCGAGGGTTCGCTGCGCCTCGGCGTCGCCAAAAGCCTCGCGGCCGTCCAGGGCGCGCAGCCTGGCGATGTAGCGATCGAGGTCCCGGACATCCACGCCCTCGGCCGAGAGCATCCGCCGCAGCGACTCCGCGTCCGCGACTCCCTGCCGCAAGTCACGCCTTAGCTGCCGCGGGTCCGCCACCCCCCCACTCAACCCACCGCCACCTGGCTGGCCAGGTGCCAACGTTGCCTGATCAGCACCCCGGCCTTGCTGTCCTTCCTGCCCTTGCTGGCCCGGCTGCCCCTGCCGACCTTCCCGGCCCTGCTGACCTCGCTGCCCGCCTTCGGCTTGCTGCCCTTGCTGCCCCTCCCGCCTTCCCATTCGATCACTCAGGGACTCCAGCTCCCGCACCAGGTCCTGGGTCGCATCGAGCGCACGAGCGACTCGCTGCTCCCGTGATTCGCCAATGGCGTCGCGTGCATCCGCAATGCGCTCGCGCAGCTGCTCGAGATCCTGCCCGATCTGCTCCTCGAAATTCCTGGCGTATTCCGGCGAGCGACCCTGGATCACACCCCGTGAGAACAACAACTTTTCCCGGACCTTCGCGTCACGAATGAAGCGGGCCGCATCGGCCAGCTTGCCCGACGCCTCGCGTTGATCGCGGCGCGATTCCTGGGCCAGCCGATCGAGGTCCCGCTCGAGGTCCTGCACCTCTTGCGCCATGTCCGCCTTGCGTTCCTGCAGCCGCCGCACGCGGTCGGGGGACCTGGCGGCTTGATCGCCCAGCGCCTCCACCTGGGATCCCACCTCGCGCTGCTGTGCCGCCAGCCGCTCCGCGCGGCGGAGCACGTCTTCCGCCGCGGTCCGCAAGCCAGCCCCACGCTCGGTTTCCAGCCGGCGCCGCGCCTCGCGCAGGTCATCCAGCGCTCCGCGTCCCTGCGCGCTCGCATCCGTCCCCTGCGCCGCCGCGCGGCGCATGGCTTCCGCCGCCTCCCGGAGCCGGCGCACGCTCTCGGTCAGCTCGGGGCGACCCTGCTCACGCGCCAGGCGCTCCAGCCGGCGGGCCAGCTCTTCCGTTTCCTGGGCGAGGCGCCGC
>DATMAW010000072.1:0-11379 GCA_035559715.1 Gemmatimonadales bacterium
CCGCGGTGGGCTCCAGGCGGCCCGCCTGGGCCACCACCGAGAGCGCGAGCCGCTCGCGCAGGAGGGCGATCGCGGATCCGCCCAGCAACGCCCCGGAGGAGATCTCGACGCCGTAGCCGGCATCCACTCGATGTTGGGCGAGCGACAGGCCCGCGCTTCCCGCAACGGACAACTGTGCGAGCGCCGGGCGCGCGCATAGCGCGAGCGCCGCGAGAACGGCCAGCCGGAATGGCGCGCTCAGCGGACCACTCCGGCGGCGGGAGTGACGATCAAGACGGCCGCGGCGCGCCGTTCCCCGTTGCGCGCCTGAATAGCCTCGTTGGCCCTGCGGCGTTCCGCCTCGCGCCGGCGGTTTTCGGCCACGTTCTCGGGGATCTCGCCGCGCCGTTCCTGAGTGATCATCGCCACGACGCCGGACGCGACGCCGGCGGCCGCCACGGCCAGCGCGCCGATCGCCTGGCCCGAGCCCAGCGCCTCGTGAGCCAGACCCTGGCTCAGCAGCCACACCCCCGCGGCCACGCCCGCGCCCTTGCCGAGCTCCCCCCACGGCCTGGCGCCGGGCACGCGCTCGGGCAGCAGGGTCGCTGGATCGAGATCCGGCAGCGTGTCTTCCAGCGCGGGCGCCTGATGGGCCACGTCGAAAAACACGCTGGTCGAGTCGCTTCGCTGGTTCAGGCGGCTGCGCCCGATCACGCGCAACTCGTATCGCCCCGGGGGAGCCACCTGGCCCCCGTGCGTGAGCCCATTCCACAGGATCTGACGCACTCCTTCACTCTCGCCGTCGAAGATCGGAAACGCATCGCCGCCGCTCGGGCGGATGACGGCGCGAAGGGCGGCGGCGTGGGTCGTGACCACCGTGAACGAGATCCGCTCGGTTCGCAGGTCGGCGCGCTGGCGGGCAGCCGGGCGGCTCGCCACGATGAACGTCCTGCGCCGCGCCGCGTCGAACGCGTTGCGCTGAGCGGGCGCGAATTCCACCGCATCGAGGTCGGTGAACGGGTCCCGCGTGATCGCCGCCTGAAAGGCCCGCTGCGCGGAGTCGGGCTGCCCCAGCAGGACGAACGCCGCCCCGATGTATTTGTACGCCTCGGCCCGCTGTGCGTCCGTGATCGGGTAGCGCCACTGCGGGGAGACCACGAGGCGAAACAGCGGCAGCGCCCGCTCGACATTGAGGTCCTCGTACAGGCGGCGCGCGCGGTTCAGCGCGGCACTCGTGCTGTCCTGCGCCCACAGGGCCGGACAGACGAGCCACAGCGCACCAAGGGCGAGGAGTGACCTCACGTGCCGTCCTCACGCGGCCGCAGCGTGACGCGGCCGAAGTTGTGCAGCGAGTCCTGCGCCACGGTGAGGAGCGTGTCCCACGGCAGGTAGCCCGGCGCCGTGGCGCGAATCCGGCGCCGGCCCGCCGTCAGGCGATAGTCGAACAGCACACCCTGACCCACGCGTCGGCCATCTACGAGGATCTCGGCCTCCCCCGGAATCACGGAGATGCGGAGCCGCCCGGTCGCCACCGGCGCGGCCGATGGAGCACCCCGTTCGCCGCCCGTTTCTGCCGGCGCCGCGGCGGCCACGCCGCCGGTGTCCAGCGCAGTCTCACGCTGAGCGGTGAGGCTCACCGAGTCCGGGCGACTCGCCGCCGCCTGCGGCGCGGTTTGCTGGGCCTTTGCCCAGAGAAAGGCCGTCGTGGCGAGGACGGCCCCTGCGGCGGCGGCCACCGCAGCCTGTCGTCGCCGGCGCCGCTCCCGCGGCAGCACGAGCGTGCGCGCCCCGGCCACCGGCGGCACGAAATGCACACTCACGCGCGCGAGTCGGTCGCCCTGGGCGAGGCGACGCAGCGTTTCCTGCGCCTCTCGCTCCTCCGTGGCGGACAGGGGAACGGCTTCGATCGCCTCGCGCATGGCGCGTGTCGTGGCGAATCGGTCGCGGGGCTCTTTGGCGAGGGCGCGAGTCACGATCTGAATGAGCGAGAGCGGGATGTCGGCTCGCACCTGGCGAAGGTCCGGCGCCGGGGTCGAGAGATGGTGCTGGATGTAGCCGGCCAGGGTCTCGGACGCGAACGGCGTGGACCCGGCCAGCATGGAGAACGCCACCACGCCGAGCGAATACTGATCGCTCTGAGGGCCGGCGCGTTTCCCCGCGCATTGCTCCGGACTCATGAACGCCGGCGTGCCGATCACCGACCCGTCCGCGGTGAGCGTGACCTCCGAGATCCGCAGCGCGACGCCGAAATCCGTCATGAGCACGCGCCCTTCGGTGTTCACCAGGATGTTGTCGCCCTTCACGTCGCGGTGGACGATGCCCCGCTCATGGGCGTACTCCAACGCACGGGCGGCAGCGCGCAGCACGTGAATCACCACGGGAACCGGCAGGGCGCCCTGAGCTTCGACAATTTTCCCCAGCGGGTGGCCCTCGATGAACTTCATGGCGATGAACAGCAGGTCCCCGATCTGCCCCACGCGATAGACCGGAACGATGTTCGGATGATCCAGCTCCGCCACCATGCGCGCCTCGCGCTTGAAGCGCTCGGCCGCACGCGTGTGAGCCGCCAGCTCCGGCGACAGGACCTTCAGCGCCACCGTGCGTCCGAGCGCCAGCTCCCGGGCCTGGTACACCACGGCCATCCCGCCTCTCGCCAACTCCGACTCGACCTCGAAGTCGCCCGACAGCGTCAGGCGAATACGATCGATCAGACCACTCGATTCCGAGTGGACCAGCACCGTGTCGGACTCGGGGTCCTGCATGGGAGCGCCGCAGTAGCCGCAAAACCGCAGATCATCGGGAACCGGGGCGCCGCAGCGGAAGCATCTCACGGGTGGTTCGCCGCCGGACCGCCGCCCTGGACGCGCAGCGTGATGGTGGTGTCCGGGTAGTCCCCGGTGAGGAACGAGTCCTCGAGCCAGATGCGCAGGCCGGACTGGCCGGGCCGCCTGGCCACCAGCGAATCGCGGCCCGCGGTGAAGGCCACGACGTTGGTGTCCAAGCTCCGGATGAAGAGCCGGGCCTGAGGGAGCGGCTGCCCGGCCACGCGCACGGCGACTGAAAACGCGGCACGGTCGCCGGCGCGAAACTGAGTTGGGCCGGTGTATTGGAACACGACGTCCCGCGCGCCCGCCGCCTCGAACAGATCCGACAGCGCGCACCCGCTACCGAGCAGGGCCAGTGTTGCCAACGCCATGCGCGTTGGTGCCGCAGAACTCCACACCGAGAGCATCAACCTGTCTCAGGAATCTGCTTAACCTGCGAACATCACGGGCGGCGTGCAATAGGCGCGGGGGAAGCCACGTTGACACCCTCTCGTCGTCACTCCACCTTCACACTTTCCTTCCGTTCAAGCTCACGGTCCGAGGAGCCCCGTATGATGAGGTATCGCCTTCCGCATCGGTCCGTCGCCGTTCTGCTGGCGGCCGCGCTCATGGCGTCGGTCCTTGCCACGAGCGCCGCGGTCGCCCAGGGTCGAGAGATCACGTCGCCGGAGCGGTTCTTCGGCTTCCAGATGGGAGCCGACCGCAAGCTCGCGCGGTGGGACAAGCTGGTGGAGTACTACCGCCTGCTCGAGCGCGAGAGCGACCGCATGCGCGTCGTGGACATGGGCCCGAGCACCATGGGGAATCCGTTCCTCGTGCTCTTCATCTCGTCGCCCGCCAACCTGGCCCGGCTGGACGAGTTCCGGCAGATGAACGCCACGCTCGCCGACCCGCGCGGCGTGACCGAGAGCGACATCAGGCGCATCGTGGCGCAGGGGAAAGCGGTGGTGGTGCAGTCGTTCGGCCTGCATTCGTCCGAGGTGGCTGCGAGCCAGACCGCCGCGGAGCTGATGTACGATCTCTTGCGCCGCAGCGATGACGAGACCCAGCGGATCCTGGACAACGTGATCGCGATCATGATTCCGTGCTTCAATCCCGACGGCGAGATCCTGGTCACGGACTGGTACAACAAGTACGTCGGCACGGAGTACGAGGGCGTGGGGCTGAACGTGCTGTATCACAAGTACGTGGGCCACGACAATAACCGCGATGCCTTCATGACGAACATGGTGGAGTCGCAGTATGCGGCGAAGATCCTGTTCCGCGACTGGGTCCCGCAGGCCTACATCGACCATCACCAGATGGGCCCGTTCGGCGCGCGCATTTACGTGCCGCCGTACGCCGAGCCCATTCGACCGCAGAGCGACCCGCTGGTGTGGCGCGAAATGGCGTGGTGGGGCGGGCACATCGCCTACAAGGAAGAGGAAGCGGGTCTCAACGGCGTGGTGAACGCGGCGATCTACTCGGGGTGGGGGCATTTCGGGTTCCATTGGATCACGCCGTTCCACAACATCGCGGGGATGCTGACCGAGTCCGCCAGCGCGCGGCTTGCCTCGCCCTTGTTTCTGCATCCGGATCAACTCCAGGGCCGGACGCGCCAACTCCCCGAGTACGAGGCCCAGACCACGTTTCCCAACCCGTGGCCCGGCGGCTGGTGGCGCGTGCGGGACATCGTGGAGCGGCAGAAGGTGGCCGCGTGGGCCGCGCTGGATCTTCCGGCGCGCAACCGTGAGACCGTGCTGTGGAATCACTATCTCAAGGCGAAGCGGCAGACCGAGCGGGGCGCGGCGTACGAGACGAAGGCGTACGTGATTCCGGCCGATCAGCACGACCCGCTCACGGCCGCGCTGCTCGTGAACAAGCTGCTGGTGCAAGGCATCGAGGTGCACCGCGCCGGCGCCGAGTTCCGGCATGAGGGGAAGGTGTACGGCCCGGGCACGTTCGTGGTCTCGATGGCGCAGCCCAAGATGGGCGTGATTCGCTACCTGCTCGGCCGCACGTTCTACCCGGATAACAGCTATACGCGGGACAATCAGGGCAATCCGATTCGACCGTATGACATGTCGGCGGATGTGATGGCCGAGTTCATGGGCGTTCGCGTGGATGCCGCGACCACGGCCGTGAAGATGGAGGGGGCAGGGTTGGCGAAGGTCACGGCGGCGATCGAGCCCGCCGGCCGCGTCATGCGCGGCAACGCCGGGTACGTGCTGGACGGCAGGCAGAACGCCGCGTTCCGCGCGGTGAACCTGCTGTGGGACAAGAACGTGGGCGTGCGGCGCGTGAGTCGGGCGGTGGGATCGCTGCGTCCGGGGGACTTTGTGGTGACCAGTGCGCCCGAGGCGACGCTACAGGACGTGGCGCGGCACACCGGCGTGGATTTCGCCGCGCTCAACGCGGACGCCTCAAGCGCGAGCTACGAGGCGCGCCGACTCAGGATCGGGATGTACCAGCGCTACTACGGCGGCAACATAGACGAGGGCTGGACGCGCTGGCTGCTCGAGCAATGGGGTTTCCCCTACAAGTCGCTGTTCGACGCCGAGATCAAGGCCGGCAACCTGGCCTCGAAGTACGACGTCATCATTCTGCCGGACGACAACGTGCGAATGATCACGGGCGAGCGGGCGGCGGGCGGTGAAGGCGGCGGTGGCGGCCAGGGGCAGCAGCCCGAGCCTCCGCCTGAGTTCAGGAGCGGCATCGGGCAGCAGGGCGTGGACGCGCTCAAGGCGTTCGTGCAAGCCGGCGGCACGCTGGTCACGTTCGGACAGGCCGGGGACTTCGCCATCCAGAAGCTCGACGTGCCCATCCGCAACGTGGTGGCGAACGTCCCGTCAAAGGAGTTCTGGTCGCCGGGTTCAACGCTGCGCGTGAACGTGGACAACGCGAACCCGCTGGCGTTCGGCATGCCCGAGCAGGCGCTGGCCACGTTCCTTCAGGGGAACCACGCGTACGAAGTGATTCCGAATCCGGCCAACGAGCGAGTGGAGCGGATCGTGACCTTCGTGGAGCGCGACATTCTCCAGAGCGGATGGTTGCTCGGCGAGGCCGTGATCGCCAAGAAGGCCGCGATGGTGTCGGTGCAGCAGGGCCGGGGCCGCGTGGTGATGATCGGATTCCGTGCGCAGCACCGGGCGCAGACGCACGGAACGTTCAAGCTGGTGTTCAACACGCTGGTGAGCGGGCCAGAGCAGCGGGCCGGCGTGGCCGCGGGCGCCCAGGGGCGCTGAGCCCGCGGAGGTTGCCAGGCCCCGGGAGAGAGGCGAGCCGGGACGAGGCCCTGCGCGCGCCCACCTTGCCGGCGGCCCGCTGGAACCGGCTTTGAGGAGACGTCCCACATGGCCCCACTGTCAATGATCTCCGCGACGATCGCTCTTGTCGCCGCGGCGCTTGCCCCCGCGCGGGCCCAGCAGGCGGGCGCCGCGAGCCCAACGCCGCCGCGAGACCCGTTCCGCTTCGAGTACGTGGGCCCGCAGAGCGCCGGACGCGTCGCGGCCATCGCCGGCGTGCACGGCGACACGCTCACCTATTACGCCGGGGCCGCGTCGGGCGGCGTGTGGAAGACCACCGACGGCGGCCGCACGTTCACGCCCGTGTTCGACGATCAGCCGGTGCAGGCGATCGGCGCGCTCGCCGTGGCGCCGTCCGATCCGACCATCGTCTGGGCCGGAACCGGGGAAGCCTGGGCGATCCGCGACAGCGACATGATGGGGGACGGCGTTTACAAGTCCACCGACGCGGGCCAGACCTGGACGCACATGGGGCTCCGCGAAACGGGGCGCATTGGCCGTATCGTGATTCATCCCGCAAACCCCTCCATCGTGTTCGTGTGCGCGCTGGGGCGCGCCACCGGCCCGCAGGAAGAGCGCGGCGTGTTCCGTACGACGGACGGCGGCGAGACGTGGCAGCGCGTCCTGTTCGTGAACCCCAACACCGGCTGCTCCGGGCTCGCCATGGACGTGAATGATCCCAACGTCCTGTTCGCCGGCACGTGGGAGGTCGTGATGCACACCTGGGCAATGTTCAGTGGCGGCCCGGGAAGCGGCGTGTACGTCTCGCGAGACGGCGGCACCAGGTGGACGCGCCTCGAGCGCGGGCTGCCGAAGTCACCGGTTGGGAAGATCGACGTGGCGGTGGCGCCGTCCGACCCGCGCCGCGTGTACGCGCTGATCCAGACGGCGAATCAAGGCTCGCTCTGGCGCTCGGACGACGGCGGGGCGTCGTGGCGTGTCGTGAGCTGGGACCGGCGGCTCATCGGGCGCGCGGGCTATTACATCCGCGTGGCCGTGAATCCGGCGAACCCAGACGAGGTGCTCGTCGCCAACAGCTCGTTCCATCGCTCCACCGATGGCGGGCTCACGTTCCCGATCACGGGCGGCGGCTGCGGCGACTGCCACGACATCTGGATGGACCTGAAGAATCCCGATCACTGGGCGGTCACGGGCGACGGCGGCTGGGGCCTCACCAGGAACCACGGCAAGGACTTTTCACAGTTCGTGCTGCCCATCGGGCAGATGTACCACGTGGCGATTGACGAGCAGGTACCCTACTGGATCTACAGCAACCGGCAGGACGACGGCACGATGCGCGGGCCCACGAATCGTCCGGTGCCCGTGCCGAACGTGCCGGCGTATGGGCGGACTGGGGGAGGAGGTGGAGGAGGTGGAGGGTTTGGCGGAGGCGGATTCTCCGCGTGGCAGCAGGGCATCGGAGGATGCGAGTCCGGCTTCACCATTCCCCAGCTCAGCGACCCGAATGTCATCTGGGCCACGTGCTACGGGAACACGGTGACCCGGTACGACGCGCGCGTGGGTCTCGCGCGGCACGTGAGCCCGTGGAAGCACACGCTCGACCACCCGCCCACGGACCTCAAGTACCGCTGCCACTGGACGCCGCCCATCGCGATCGATCCGTTCGATCACAACACCGTCTATTACGGCTGCCAGGTGATCTTCAAGACCGAGAACGGCGGCCAGAGCTGGACGGTGATCAGCCCGGACCTGTCCACGCAGGATCCCAGTCGGATCGTGTTCTCCGGCGGCGTGATCGGGGACAACCTGGGGCAGTTCTACGGCGAGGTCGTGTTCGCCATCGCCCCGTCCGAGATCCAGCGCGGCCTCATCTGGGCGGGCACCAACGACGGCCTGATCTGGGTGACCACCGATAGCGGGGCCAACTGGACCAACGTGACGAAGAATGTCACCGGTCTGCCGGCGTGGGGCACGATCCGCCGCATCGAGCCGTCGCGCTTCGATCCCAACACGGCGTACGTCGCCGTGGATTTCCATCTGATGGACAATCGCGAGCCCTACATCTACAAGACAGCGGACCTGGGGCGCACGTGGACCCGCATCACCGGCGATCTGCCGAGCGGCCATCCGCTGGATTACGTGCTCACCGTGGCCGAGAACCCCAACCGCCGGGGGATGCTGTTCGCGGGCACGGGCCGCGCCTTTTACTACTCGCTAGACGACGGGGCGCACTGGACGCGGTTCAAGACGGGCCTTCCCGCGGCACCGGTCACCTGGATCGTGGTGTCGCAGCCGTTCCACGACGTGGTGCTCTCGACCTATGGCCGCGGCCTGTTCGTCCTGCGCGACGTCACGCCGCTGGAGCGGTCGGACGAAGTGGCCTTAGGCGCTGACGGTAAGCCGGGCCTGGGGGGCCGTTCCGTTCATCTGTACCCGCCGGCCGCCGGATTCCGGCAGGCGCGGAGCGGTGAGGCGCGCTTCACGTTCGCGCTGGCGAGCGCGCCGAGCGATTCAGTGGTGGTGGAAGTGCTGGATCAATCGAATGCCGTGATCCGCGCGATCAAGGCCGCGGGGCGTGAAGGGTTGAACCGGGTCACGTGGGACCTGCGGCACGACGGGCCGCGCCAGCCGGAGCTGCGCACCACGCCGCCCGACAACCCGCACATCTGGGAAGAGGCGCGCTTCAAGGGCAAAGACACGCGACCCATCATCCACTGGGGCATTCAGTCGCCGCAGCAGGTAGGTCCGCTGGCCATTCCGGGGACGTATCGCGTTCGGGTGAGTGCCGCTGGCGTCATGTCCGCAGCGGAGTCGTTCGACGTGTTGAAGGACGGGTCCATCACGTCGTCCAATGCTGACCTCGCGCTCTCGACCGCGACCCAGGTCCGGATCCGCGACGCGATGAACAAGGCCGTGGACATGATCAATCGGCTCGAGGTGATGCGGAAGCAGATCGAGGATCAGCTCAAGGCCACGGCCGGGAGCGACGGTACGGCGAGAGCGCTGCGAGAGCTGGACCAGAAGATGCTCGACGTGGAGCTGCGGCTGCTCTCGCGCACGGATCTCCACAGCGACGACAAGTGGTACGTGGAGTCGTACAAGCTCTACATGCAGCTCGTGTGGCTGTCGGGCGAGGTGGGCACGGGGGCCGGCGACGTGCAGGGCGGCGCCGACCATCGGCCCACCGACGCCTCACTTGCCTGGCTCGAGGAGATCGAACACGAGCTGGCGGCAACCGAAGCCGCGTTTACGAACCTCGTGGAGAAGGAGGTGCCGGCGTTCAACCGGGCGATGGCCGGGAAGGTGCCAGCGATTGCATTGTATCAACATCGTCCGCGTTGATTTGGTACGGCTCGCAATCTTTCGGTACCAACCAGGCCGAGCTTAAGTTATACGATGGCACCGGCTCTGCCTGAGGAATCCCATGCCGGTGACTGCCAAGCTGTCCAAGCAATTCTACGATCGCCTGGGCGAGGACATCGCCAACGAACTCGTGGAGTGGTTCAACGCCGTGGACGCGACCTACCGCGCTGATCTGCGCGAACTGAACGAGCTGAACTTCGCCCGCTTCGACGCCAAGCTCGATCAGCGGATTGCCGAGCTCCGCGCCAAGATTGACACGACGGCGGCACAGATCAACGCCACGCTCGAACGCCGACTGGGCGACCAGACCCGCTGGCTGTTTGCTGCCTGGGCGTCGCTGATGATTCCCGTCATCGGGCTCTGGTTGGGGCAATAGGCGGTCGTTCCAGGAGACCGGCTGGGCCATCAGCGCTCGCCCAGGCCGTCTCGCAGCGCTTCCAATTCGGCCACCACCTCGAGATCCCGCGGGCGCCCCGCCGCGCGTTTGGCTCGGATCAGCGCCGCCAGGTTCAAGCAGCGGCACCGGTGCCCGAACAGCTCGATTTCTATGGACTCATCGAACAACCGCTCGTAGTCGCCTCCGCCCACGATCTCGCCGAGGATGTCGATGTCACCGATATCCGTGGTGAGCGTGAAGTTGAGACCGCGTTTCAGCGTGGCGGCGGACCACTCGAACGGCAAGCCGCGGGGCGCGCCCCGCAAGTACGGGTGATGCGGCGCCAGGGCGCGCTCGAGTCGAGTGAGATTATCCGAATCGCGGCGGTAGACGATATCCACATCCTGTGTGAGCCGGCTCGACCCGTGGATGGTGGCTGCCACGCCGCCGACCAGAATGAACGCGACATCTGCCTCACACAGAGTCGCGATGAGCCTCGGGAAGTCAGTCACTCCGGCGCGCCACCCGACCGGCCCGCCGAGCCTCCTCGGCGAGCCGCTGCAACTCCATGAGAGCTTTCACGCGTTCGGTCGGCGTCTTCTTGAGGTTCTCCCGCAGCAGCGAGAGATCGAGCCCCCGCTTGTAAGCCTCGATGACCGGATCTCGCTCGACCGTGGCATCGGCACCAGAAGGGGACGGATCAGCCATGGGTGCAATCTAGCCGCGCCATGTGACCCATCCAATGACGCTCGCGCTGACACTTGCCACTCCCGCCTGCGTTGCTTTAGTACGGCGCACAATCCTTCGGTACCGACCAGGCCGAGCTTAAGTTATAGGCTGGCACGGGCTCTGCCTGAGGAATCCCATGCCGGTGACCGCCAGGCTGTCCAAGCAGTTCTATGATCGCCTGGGCGAGGACGTCGCCGACGAACTGGTGGAGTGGTTCAACGCCGTGGACGCAACCTACCGCGCGGATCTGCGCGAGCTGAATGAGCTGAACTTCGCCCGCTTCGACGCCAAGCTCGATCAGCGGATTGCCGAGCTCCGCGCAGAGCTCAGCGCCAGGATTGACACGACGGCGGCACAGATCAACGCCACGCTCGAACGCCGCCTGGGCGACCAGACCCGGTGGCTGTTTGCTGCCTGGGCGTCGCTGATGATGCCCGTCATCGGGCTCTGGTTGGGGCAATAGGCGGTCGTTCCAGGAGACCGGCTGGGCAATCAGCGCTCGCCCAGGCCGTCTCGCAGCGCTTCCAATTCGGCCACCACCTCGGGATCCCGCGGGCGGCCCGCCGCGCGTTTGGCGAGCGTGAAGTTGAGACCGCGTTTCAGCGTGGCGGCGGACCACTGCAAAGGCGAGTGCATCCGCTCGGGTGGCAAGCCTGAAGACGAGAAGGGCCGAGCCATGAGTGACTCGGCCCTTCAGGCGCAGCGGAACTGGCTGCGCGCACGTCTCGCACACGAGTCCATTGTATCGGGTTCGGTTCATTGCCGCAACGCGGCTCCGAGCAATCGCGCGGCGGGTGTCGGCGGAGGGATTCGAACCCGGCATTGCAACTCTCGCGAGCGATCCCCCGCTCAGGACGGACGA
>DATMAW010000073.1:0-6675 GCA_035559715.1 Gemmatimonadales bacterium
CCGACGCCGTGATCACCCACGGCTATCCGACACCCCCGCCGGTCGCGGCGTCCCAGGTGGAAGACCTGCGCAGGTCCCTGGCCATCCCGGAGGCCGCCAGCGTCTTCTGGTTCGTGGGGAGCTTCGCATGGACCTACGACCTCGGGACGGTGATCCAGGCGGCCCGTGGCCTCGCCCACCGGACCGATGTGTACTTCGTCCTCTCCGGTACCGGAGATCGCGAGCAGGCCTGGCGCACGCAGGCCGCGGGGCTGCCGAATGTCCGATTCACCGGCTGGGTGGACCGCCATACGATTGCGGTACTCGGACGGATGGCGACCGCCGGTCTGCTCGCGTACGTCCCCGATGCACCGAACAGTCTCACCAACAAACTGTTCGAGTACCTGAGCGCCGGCCTGCCCGTGCTGGCCGGTTTGGGGGGCGAGGCTCAGGCGCTGGTGAGGCAGTGGGGCTGTGGCCTGCCGTACCGGCCGGGCGACCCAGCTGATCTCAAGCGGGTGGTACTGGCGCTGGTTGACGATCCCCCGCTTCGGGCTCGGCTTGCGGCCGGCTCTCGGCACGCCTTCGCGACGGCATTCTCGGAGGAGGTGATCTATCCGAGGCTGGTCAGGTACCTGGAGGAGCAAGTGACCGCGAATGCGCGGTCCTAGCCGAGTCGACCGCGGACGTACGACAGCCGGCCGTTCCTCGACCCCCTGCGGCGTTCACCGTGGCCGGTCTCCCCTCACATAGATCACCTTGAATTCCCGGACGGGTCCCGATCCGAGCAGGACCCGGGGCGCGACGGGAGCGAAGTGTGGTGGGAGCTCCGCTGGGACTTGGACCAGCGAGCCATAGACGATCCGCTTCAGCCGGGCTCGGCCCCTCAGGGTCTGTGGCACGAGCCCCGATGCCTCGAGGATGCGCCGGGCTAACGCGAGCGCCTGGGCCTTCGCCCGGCCGACGAAGCCTGTCGCAGGCGGGTCCACCGGGAATGCCCCCTCGACCGTCACGCGCAGACCGAGCGCCTCGAGCGCGGCGCGGAACTCGTCCGCGGTGTGGTAGTACGTCGCGTGAGGGCTGGTGATGAAATCGGGACGTTCGGGGTTGGCGTTGACGAAGAGCACGGTCCCGCCGGGCGCCAGCACCCGCGCGATCTCGGCGAAACCGCGGGTCATGTCCGGCACGTAATACGACGCCTCGAAACAGAGCACCACGTCGAAGGTGGCGTCGCGGAACGGCAAGGCGTCCCCGGAGAGGCGCACGAAGGGGAACCGGTTGCCATAGTACCGACGGCCACTCTTGAGGAGCGCGTGCGAATAGTCGCCGCCGACGATGCGCGCCCCCCCGGCAGCCATCAGGCCGAATCCCTGACCGGATCCGCAGCCCAGTTCGAGTACGCGCTTCCCCGCGGCCAGCTCGGCGGCCATCGCGTACCGCGTGTACATCATCGAGGCGCCTTCCGGCGAGAGCGGGATGCCGGTGGTCTCGGTGATGTCCTCGAAGCGGGGGGACGACCCACGATCGGCCGCCATGCACTTCCTCGGCTGGTCTACGCGACGGAACGGCGACGGGTTGCCTGAATATGCCGGACTACATAACTTCGCCAGCTATTGTAGCCAGGACCTGCAATGTTAGCCAGCCGCATCACCCCCGGGGCGCCATGACCACTGCCGCTTCGTCCAGGATGAGCATTCCCTTCTTCCGCTATCCGCACCTCTTCAATCAGTACCGCGAGGAAACGCTCGCCGCAGTGGTGAACGTGATGGAGCGCGGGGCCTACATCCTCCAGCAGGATCTCGTGGAGTTCGAGGAGGGTATCGAGCGGTTCCTCACCGTGCGTCACGCCTGGGGGGTCGCCAACGGGACGGACGGCCTCATCATCGCCCTGCGTGCGGCCGGGGTGCAGGCGGGTGACGAGGTGATCGTGCCGTCGCACACCTACGTCGCGTCGGCGGCCTCCATTCACTTCGTGGGCGCGACGCCCGTGCTGGTGGACTGCCTGGACGACCACACGATCGATCCGCGTGCCGTCGAGGCGGCGATCACGCCGAAGACGACGGCGATCATGCCGGTTCAGCTCAACGGTCGCACGGCCGACATGGATTCGCTTCAGGCGATTGCGGAGCGCCACAAACTGCTCATCATCGAAGACGCGGCCCAGGGCCTCGGGTCCAGGTTCAAGGGGCGTCCCGCCGGCACCTTCGGCGTGGCGAACGCCTTCAGTCTTTATCCGGCCAAGGTGCTCGGGTGCTTTGGCGACGGGGGGATTGTAACCACGAACGACGACGAGGTTGCGCGGAAGGTGATGCTCCTGCGCGACCACGGCCGCAACGAGGAAGGCCTGGTCGTGACATGGGGCTTGAACTCCCGGCTCGACAATCTCCAGGCGGCCATCCTGAACGTCCGTCTGAGGCACTTCCCGGCGGAGATCGAGCGCCGGCGCCACCTGGCCCGGTTGTACCGCCAGGGCCTCGAGGAGGTTGCAGAGATGATATTGCCGCCGGGCCCCGACCGCGACCCGGACCATTTCGATGTCTACCAGAACTACGAGGTTGAGGCGGAACGGCGCGACGAGCTCCGGAAGCACCTCGAGCAGGACGGCATCCGCACCATCATCCAGTGGGCCGGAACGCCCGTGCACGGATTCGGCCTCCCCGGCGCGCGAGTCGCCGATGTCCCTCGAACCGAACTGCTGTTCACCCGGTGCTTCCTCCTGCCCATGAACACGTCGCTCACGGACGCCGAGGTTGCGTACATCTGTGGCAGTATCCGGCGCTTCTATGGCTATGCGAGCTGAGGCCGAGCTTCGGACGGCCGGAGGGCCCGAGCTCGGCACCCTCGCGAACGCGGCGTCCCACCACGAGGCGCTGACCCTCCCGGCGCAGGACCGGGACTGGCTTGTGGACGCTCTGCGTCGCATGGTGCTGATCCGGGCTGCCGAAGAGCGCATCGGCGATATGGTGGCGGCGGGCCGGATTCGCTGCCCGTGCCACCTCGCGATCGGGCAGGAAGCGGTAGCGGTCGGTGTCGCCCGGCACCTGCGCCCCAGCGACCGGACCTTCGGCGCCCACCGTTCGCATGCCCACTACCTCGCTCTGGGCGGCTCGGTTCGCCGGCTGATGGCGGAGGTGCTTGGCAAGGATACCGGGGTTTCGCGCGGCATGGGCGGGTCCATGCACCTCACCGATCCCGAGCATGGCCTCGTCGGGACCGTGCCTATCGTGGCTGCAACGATCCCGATCGCCGTTGGTGCAGCGTTGGCTGCAAGGATGGACGGGCGCGGGGACATTGCCGTGTCGTTCTTCGGCGATGGGGCGACGGAAGAGGGAGGGTTCCACGAATCCATGAACATGGCGGCGACTCACCGCTTGCCGGTGCTCTTCGTGTGCGAGAACAACCTCTTCTCCAGTCACCTGCACATCAGCCTGCGCCAGCCGAAGGACTCGACGGCGCGGTACGCGGAGGCGCACAGGATCCCGGCCTGGCGGGTGGACGGGAACGACGTTGTGGCGGTCGCCGAGGCCGCCGGCGAGGCGATCACGGCGATGCGCACCGGTAGCGGCCCGGCCTACCTCGAGGCCGTGACCTACCGCTGGCGGGGTCACGTCGGCCCGCGGGAGGACGAAGACGTTGGCGTGAAGCGGAAGGACGATCTGCAGCTGTGGAAGCGGCGCGACCCGGTGCGCCGACTCCACGAGGCACTCGTGGCCGCCGGGGATCTCGATCCCGGGGCACTCGAACGCTTCGAGGCGGAGGCTCGTTCCGAGGTGGCTGCCGCTTGGGCGCAGGCGGAGGCGGACCCGTTTCCCGCTCCTGAGGCCCTTCTCGGCCGGGTCTATGGCGGGGGGCGTGCATGACCGTGACCGGATACGGCCAGGCGATCCGCGATGGCTTCGAGTACCTGTTGAGTACGCGCCGCGAGGTGTTCACGATCGGACAGGGCTTGTGGAGCCCGTGGTACGTCGGCAATTCGATGACGAACCTCGACGTCCAGTTCGGGAGGGACCGCGTCATTGACACACCCGTCTCGGAGCTGGCGACGACCGGCGCCGGCCTCGGTGCGGCACTCTGCGGTTACCGGCCCGTGGTCATCCATCCCCGTATTGACTTCATGTTGCTCGCGGTGGACCAGATTGTCACCCAGGCGGCCAAGTGGCGCTACATGTTCGGCGGCTCCGTCAACGTGCCGCTCACGGTTCGCGGCATCATCAATCGCGGCGGCGAGCAGGGGGCCCAGCACTCGCAAGCACTGCATGCGTGGTTTGCCCACATCCCGGGGCTCCGGGTCGTGATGCCTGCGACCGCAAAGGACGCGCGCGACCTGCTGATCGCCGCGGTCCTTTGCGACGATCCCGTGCTGTACATCGACGACCGATGGTTGTACGGTCTGGAGGAGGAGCTGGGACCGCCCGTCGAGCTCGATCTGCGGCGGGAAGGACCGAAGCGGGTTCGGGAGGGCAGTGACATCACCCTGGTCGGTGCCGGGCACGCCGCCTGGCTTTGTGTGGAGGCGGCGCGGCACCTGGCGGAGGACCGCATCATGGCCGACGTTATTGACGTACGGGTGCTGAACCCGCTCGACGCACGGCTAATCGCCGATTCGGTACGACGCACTGGCCGGCTCTTGGCGGTGGACGGCGGCTGGACGACGTGCGGGTTCGCGGCCGAGATCGTCGCGCGTGTTGCCGAGACCGTGCCGCCATCCGCGATGAAGGCGCCGCCGCGGCGGCTGACCCTTCCGGACGCGCCAGCCCCGACGAGCGGTCCGCTCGAGAAGAACTACTACTTGTCCGTATCGGACGTCGCCGCGGCCGCACGGCAGGTCACCGGCTCGCGAGGGGATGCCTGGGAATGAAGCGACTGTTCGACGTCGTTGCTGCGGCCGGCGGCCTCCTCGTTCTGGGTCCCCTCCTGGTGCTCACCGCTCTCCTGATCTGGCTGCAGGACTACCGCAGCCCGTTCTACGTGGCGGACCGTACGGGCGTGAACGGGCGGCCATACCGGATGGTGAAGTTCCGGTCCATGGTCGTGCGGGCCGATGCCACCGGGGTGGACTCCACCGCAGCGAACGACCCGCGTATCACGCCGCTCGGGCGGTTCATCCGCCGGTTCAAGCTCGATGAGCTGCCGCAGTTGTGGAACGTGCTCAAGGGCGAGATGTCGCTGGTCGGGCCGCGCCCCAATGTGAAGCGCGAGACGGACATCTACACCGTGGAGGAGCGGCGGCTCCTGTCCGTGCGGCCCGGTATCACAGACCTGGCCTCCATCGTCTTCTCGGATGAGGGGGACATCCTGAAGGGCAGCGACGATCCCGACCTGAAGTACAACCAGGTTATCCGTCCCTGGAAGTCGCGGCTGGGTCTTCTGTACGTCGACCACGCCGGCCCCATCGGGCTCGACTTGCGGCTGATTCTGCTGACCGTCTGGAGCGCGGTGCATCGCCCGGCGGCGCTCGAAGCTGTGGCCGCACTGGCCCGAACGCTGGGTGCGGACGAGGAGCTGGTGCAGGTCGCAAGGCGACGGGAACCGCTCCGCGCGGCCCCTCCCCCTGGTGCGCGCCACGTGGTGCAGAACCGGGAAGCGGTACCGACCTAGCGGTTTCCTCCGGGGCCCGAGCCGTGCGGTGCCCAGCGGCACGAGCGCGCTGTCGAAACGGGGCCAGAGTACGGGGCCGGTGAGAGCGACGCGGAGTCTTGCCGTGGGTCCGGTCCCTAGGCCGGTCCTCGGTCACGATGCGAGGCGCTCCCGAGCAGGCCTTCCGTGACCCGGCACAGCGCGTGGAGGATCGCGCCGTGCGCTTCCTGGATCAGCGGGGTGTCGCGCGCAGGGACGAGGACGGCAACATCAGCGAGCGTTCGCGCCCGGCCGTCCAGACCGCCGATCAGAATGGTGTGCAACCCGAGGTCGCGGGCCCGACGCAGGGCGGCGAGGAGGTTGGACGACTCACCGCTGGTCGTGATCGCGAGGAGCACGTCTCCCCTCCGGCCCAGGGCCTCCACTTGCCGCGCAAAGACCTGCTCGAAGCCCCAATCGTTGCCGATTGCCGTGAGGGTGGCGGTATCCGCCGTGAGTGCCACCGCCGGCAACGCCGGCCGCTCCCGCCCCCGGTTCAGCCGGTTCACGAACTCCGCCGCCAGATGCTGGCACTGGGCCGCGCTGCCGCCGTTGCCGCAGAGATAGAGCCGCCCGCCCGCCCGGAAGCACTCGGCCATCAACGCCGCGGCGCGGGCGATGTCCTCGGCGCAACGCTCCGCGGTCAACCGGAGCAGGTCGGCGCTCGCCTCGAGCTGACCGCGAACAACATCCAGGGCGTCAGGCATCGGATGCACAGGTCACCAGGAGCGAGTCGCCAGGCACGGAGTTCTGGGAAACAATCGCGGGGCACGGCTCCGCCCCTGCCGCCGAAGCGGAAGAGCGAGAGCGAGGAGCCCGGCGGAAGCTCTCCCGAGGGTCCCTCGACCCCGCTCCCACCCGATTGACTCCTGATCGCTGCGACATAACAATAGTGCCTTACCCGAATTCCGGAATGGTCCCCGTGCTTCGGAACGGACTCCGAAACCGCCACCTCCTCGCGCTCGATCTGGTCCTGCTGCCGCTCGCGACCTGGCTCGCGTTCGTCGTCCGCTTCGAGGGCTTCGGCTGGATCCCGGCCTACCGACACACCGCGCTCGCCTTCATCGTCACGAGCCTGCC
>DATMAW010000074.1:0-8917 GCA_035559715.1 Gemmatimonadales bacterium
CCGCAGGTTGCCCCTCGCTGGACCCGGCCATAAACTGAATTCGTTCACGCCCGATCCGTCCACCCTTGCAAAGGAGGTGATCCATTGTCCCCTAAACCTTGGCGCGACCTGGTATGGGCAAGCGATCGCCTGATCGGTAGCTGATCCAGGACCGAACCGCGATCTGCGCCTCAGGTCGAGCGCCCGACGGCGATCGTACCGGGCTCGCGCAGGTCAAAGGCCCCGCCACCGGACGTTCGGTTTCGGTGACGGGGCCTTGCACAGGTGGCAGGTCAGTTAACCGATCGCGATCGTACGGAGAGAAAGGAAGACGCTGATGCAAATGCGAGCCGTGCGCTACCACGGACCCGGCCAGCCGTTCAGGCTCGAGCAGGTGCCGCTCCCGGAGCCCGGCCCCGGGGAAGTCCGCGTGCGTATCGCGGCAGCGGGAGTCTGTCACACCGAGTTGCATTTCGAATCCGGGCTGCTCAACCTCGGGGTGGCACCACTCACGATGGGACACGAGATCGCGGGAACGGTGGACGCGGTGGGGCCCCGTGTGACGAGCTGCAGGCCGGGGGATCGGGTCATCGTCTATTACTACGCGGGCTGCGGGACCTGCGAGTGGTGCCGGCGAGGCGACGAGAACCTCTGCGGTCAGCTCCGGGCTGAGTACGGGTTTTTCCACGACGGGGGCTACGCCGAAGCGATCGTAATCCCCGAGCGCAATGCGGTGCCGCTGCCACCGCATGTGAGCTTTGAGGCGGCGGCACCCATTGGCTGCGGTGTCACGACGGCGATCCACGCGGCCGGGCTCGCGCGGCTCGTCCCGGGCGAGACGGTGGTGGTGTACGGTATCGGCGCGGTGGGGTTTGGCCTGGTGCAGGTGGCGCGGCTGCGCGGTGCGCGTGTCGTGGGTGTGGGACGATCGCCAGCCAAGCTCGCTCGCGCCCGCGAGCTTGGCGCCGAGTTGGTCATCAATGCCCGTGAAACGCAAGACGTGGCCGGCGCGGTGCAGGAGTTCACGCGCGGGCGGGGTGCCGACGTGGTGTTTGAGCTTGTTGCCACGCGGGCCACCATGGGCGCAGCGGCGGGCATGCTCGCCAAGCGCGGGAGGCTCGTCTTCATCGGGTACTCGGAGGACCGATTCGATGTGCACCCCATTGACCTGGTGATCCGCGAGGCGACCGTGACCGCATCGGTCGGCAATACGCTGGGAGAACTCGAGGAAGCGGTGCAGCTCGTCGCGGACGGGACGATCCGTACAGTGGTGGACCACACCCTGCCACTGGAGCGGTGGCAGGAAGGCCTCGACGCGCTCCGCCGCGGTGAGGTCGTCGGACGGGTGGTCTTGCGGCCGGGACCAAGCGGCTGACCATGCCCGCGACGGAACAGTGGCTTGGAGGTCATGATGTTTGCTGGCCGTGGCTGCGGGATCGCCGTGTGCGGAGACGCTTGCAGTTTTCCTGATCCGAGCCTGGTCCCCCGGGTGAGACCATGAACGAGCCGCTGCGAGTGCTGATGGTCGAGGACGTCGAAGCCGACGCCGAGCTGAACGCCCGCGCCCTGGAGCGCGCAGGCATCAAGGTGAACTGGCGGCGAATCGAAACACGGGAGGGCCTGCTCGGCGCGCTCAGAGATTTCCGTCCCCAGGTAGTGCTAACGGACTTCACACTCCCAGGTTTCGGCGCTCAAGCGGTGCTGCAGGTGATGCAGCAGAGCGCGCCCGCGGTGCCGGTGATCGTGGTGACGGGATCAACCGACGAAGAGACCGCCGTTGAGTGCATCCGGGCCGGGGCATGGGACTACGTGCTGAAGAATCGGCTCATGGCCCTGGGGCCTGCGGTGCAGCGGGCGCTTGACCTCGCCCGTCTCAGGGGAGAGCAGCAACGGAGCGCGCAGCTGCTGCTCGAGTCCCAGCGCGTGGCGCGGCTCGGGTCATACCAGTTGGACCTCGGGTCCGGTACGTGGACCAGTTCCCCGGTGCTGGACGAGATCTTTGGCATTGCCGATCCTCAATACCGGCGAGACCTCCAGGGATGGCTGGCCGTCGTGCACCCGGACCAGCGCGAAGAGATGGCTCGCTATTTCGCCGAGGATGTTCTGGCGAAGCGGGCCCCGTTCGACAGGGAATACCGCATCGTCCGGCTGTCAGACGGGCAGGAGCGTTGGGTCCACGGCCGCGGTGAGTTGGTGGCAGACCACGAGGGACGCCTGATCGAGATGATCGGGACGATCCAGGACATCACCGAACGGAAGCGTGTCGAGGAGGCGCTGCGCGCCGGCGAGGAACGCACCCGGCTGTTCGTCAACCACACGCCGGCGGCGGTGGCGATGTTCGATCACGACATGCGCTACGTGCTCCACAGCGCCCGCTGGCTCGTGGACTACGGCCTGGGAAACCGGAACATCATCGGATTGAGCCACTACGAGGTCTTTCCCGAGATCGGCGAGGAGTGGAAGGCGATTCACAAACGCTGCCTGGCAGGGGCGTCCGAGCGGCGGGAGCGCGACGCGTTTCGCCGCCCGGATGGCTCGGTGACCTGGGTACGCTGGGAGATCCACCCGTGGCGCGATACCCGGGGCGCCATCGGCGGCATCATCATGTTTACGGAGGTCATCACCGAGCGGGTCGAGGCGGAAGAGGCCCTGCGCCGATCCGAAGCGGAATATCGGGGGCTGGTGGAGCACGCGACCTACGGGATCTTTCGCTCCACTCCGGACGGCCGCTTTCTGTCCGTGAACCCGGCCCTGGTGGGGATGCTGGGCTATGCGTCGGCGCAGGAGCTGATGGCGATGAACCTGCCGCGGGACGTGTACGCCCGTGCCGAGGCCCGCGCGGACTTCATGGGGAGGATCCGCGCGTCCAATCGGATCGAGAACTTCGAGGCCGAGTGGAAGCGCAAGGACGGACGCCGCATCACAGTACGTCTTTCCGGCTGGCCAGTGCGGGACGCTCAGGGCGAGATCGAGGCCTTCGAGGCGATCGTGCAGGACGTGACGGAGCAGCGCCTGCTCGAGGCGCAGCTGCGCCAGGCACAGAAGATGGAAGCCATCGGCCAGCTCACCGGCGGTATCGCGCACGACTTCAACAACATCCTGACGGTGATCCTGGGCAACGCCGAACTGATCGCGGCGGAGCTGCCGCCGGACTCCGCACTGCGGGAGGACCTCGCCCAGTTGACGGGTGCCGCCCGGCGCGGCGCCACGATGATCGCCCGCCTGCTCCAATTCAGCCGGCGCGGCATGCTGGCCATGAAGCCCACGCATCTCGGAACCGTGGTGACGGACCTCGGCGCGGTGCTCCGGCGGCTGCTGCCGGAGACGGTGGAGCTCCACGTCACCGACCTGAGCGACCCATCAACGACGGTCCTCGCGGATGCCGGCACGGTAGAGCAGATGATCATGAATCTGTGCACCAACGCCCGGGACGCGATGCCGCAGGGAGGATCTCTCCGCATCCAGTGCGAGGCCACGCGGCTGGACGAGGGCTATCACGTGACGCACCCGTGGGTGGTCCCCGGCGCGTATGCCTGCGTCTCCGTGGCCGACACCGGGACAGGAATGGATCAGGAGACCATGCGGAAGGTGTTCGAGCCGTTCTTCACGACGAAGCCGCCGGGTCAGGGGACTGGCTTGGGGCTGGCCATGGTGTACGGGTTGATGAAGCAGCACAACGGCATGGTCCACCTGTACAGCGAGCCGGGGCGGGGCACAACGGTGAAGCTCTACTTCCCCCTGACGTCACAGGCTCCGGCGGAGGAGGCGACGCGTGCCAGCGATCCCCATCAGATCCCGGCGGTCTCCGGCACGATCCTGCTGGCGGAGGACGATTCCGGCATCCGGCGCGCCACGCGCCGCGCCCTCGAGCGGCAGGGGTACGCCGTGCTCGTGGCGGAAGACGGCGAGGAGGCGCTGGAGATCTTCCGAGCGAACCGCGACAAGATCGGGCTCGTGATCTCGGACCTGGTCATGCCCAAGCTGGGCGGGCGCCAGCTGGCGGAAGCCCTGCGGCAGGACGGGGCCGGTGTGGCGATCCTGTTTACCAGCGGTTACTCGCCCGACACGGCGTTTCAGGGCCACTCGTTTCCGCCGGGGAGCGTGTTCCTGCACAAGCCATGGGTGCTGAGCGACCTGCTCAAGAAGGTGGGGGAGCTGCTGGAGCCGCCTGCCTTGTCCTGAGCCGTCGCCGGGCCGGCGCGCTGATTCCTCGCGCGGCGCAGGCGCCACATCCGTAAGATTACGGCCCAACGCCCCCGCGGAACTCCGGATTGCCCCCTCGCGTGCTCCAACGTACGCTCTGCGTGTTCCGACGTGGCTTCGTGGTCTCCATTCGAGAGTGCCTCAATTGTTGCCTGGGATCCGTGCTTCGCTCTGTCTGCTTCTCCTGGGGCTACTCGCGCTTGTTCGCGTCGCTGTCGCCGCCCAGGGCCGGCCCGCCGGGCCGCGCGACACGGTGCGGATGGCGGAGATCGAGGTCGTGGGCGCGCCGGAAGCCTGGAGCGCCGTTCCGGGTTCGGTCGCGCTCATTGATGCCCGTTCGCTGGCTGCGTGGCGCGTCCTGAACGTCAACGAAGCCCTGCGGCGCGTCCCGGGCGTGATCGCGCGAGATGAAGAGGGTTTGGGACTTCGACCGAACATCGGGATTCGCGGTCTCAATCCCACGCGCTCCTCGAAAGTTCTGCTGCTCGAAGACGGAATCCCGCTGACCTTCGCTCCGTATGGCGACAACGCCAGCTACTACCATCCGCCGGTGGACCGGTTTGATCGGATCGAAGTATTGAAGGGATCGGGCCAGATCCTGTTTGGTCCTCAGACGATCGGCGGCGTGATCAACTATGTCACGCCGGCCATTCCGGCGCGGCCGGCGGGTTCCCTGGCCGTATCGGCCGGCGGTCGCGACTATCTCAATGCCAGGGCCCGCTTCGGGGGAACGTGGGGCCGCCTGGGTGCGCTGACGAGCATTGACCACCGAACCGGCGATGGTGCCCGCGCGTTCACCGGCTCACGGCTGGATGACGCAACGGTCAAGGCCACGCTCGCGCTGGGCGAGGGACACGCGCTCACGGCGCGCGGCAACGTGTTCCGCGAGCGGTCCAACGTCACGTACTCCGGGCTCACCGAGGCGGAATGGGCCGCGGATCCCCGCGCGAATCCGTTTCTCAATGATTCGATGTTGCTGGATCGGTGGGGCGCGTCGGCAACCGACCGGCTCGAGCTGGGAGCCGGCGTCTCGGTGCTCACGACTGTGTACGGCTACGGGGTCAGCCGCGACTGGTGGCGCCAGTCGAGCAATTCGGAACAGCGTCCCAACGACCGGTCTGACCCCGCTTGCGGCGGGATGCAAAACTTGACCACCACGTGCGGCAACGAAGGCCGGCTGCGCGACTACTGGATCTGGGGTGTGGAACCTCGGCTCAAGGTCTTGGGGTCCGCCTGGGGTTTGCCTGCGGTGCTGGAGGCAGGAGTGCGCGTGCATGCAGAGCGGCAGGAACGACGGCAGATAAACGGCGACTCGCCCACGGCACGGTCGGTCGGCGACCCGGCGAACCCCGGCGCCGGTATGCGGGAGCATAACCTGAGGACAACCCGCGCGTACGCGGCGTTCGCCCAGAGCCGGTGGTTCTTGGGACGGTGGACCGTCACACCGGGCGTCCGAGTGGAGCACGTGCGGCATGCGCGGACCAACCTGCTTGCAGATCCGCAAGTGTCTGGAGCGTCGCAGCTGACCCAGGCGGTCCCCGGGCTGGGAGTGACGCGTGCGCTCGGCACGCGCGTCACGCTGTTCGCGGGCGCTCACCGCGGTTTCGCGCCACCGCGGGTTGAGGACGTGATTGACAACGCGAGCGGCAGCGTGATCGAGTTGGCCCCAGAGTTGAGCTGGAACTACGAACTTGGGGTACGCGCGCGGCCAGTGCCGGGAATCGGCCTGGAAGCGACCGCCTTTCGCCTCGATTTCGAGAATCAGGTCGTACCGGCCAGCGTGGCGGGTGGATCCGGGGCCACGCTCACGAGCGCCGGGCGCACGCTGCACCAGGGTCTTGAGCTGGCGGCAAGGGCGGAGGCCCTACGGCTCGGCGCGGGCCACGGCATGTTCCTGGATGTCTCGGCGACATGGGTGCCGACGGCCCGATACCAGGGCCAGCGCTATGTATATGTCGGAGCGGTGGCACCAGACGTCATCGGGAAGGTGTACGCCGGCCAGAACGCCCTTGCGACCCGGACGCATGTAAGCGTAACGGGTCGGCGCCTTCCGTACGCCCCCGTGCTGACGCTCACGACCTCATTCGGGTATCGATACGGCACGGCGCTGGACGCGCGGGTCGAGGCGGTTCACGTGGGCCGCCAGTTTGCCGATCCGTTGAACACGAGCGCCACGATCCCGGACGGCCAGCAGGGCGACCTGCCGGCGTACACGGTGTGGAACGCGACGGCCAGCTATACGCTGGACGCGACGCGCAGCACGGTGTTCGTGAGTGTCAAGAACCTGTTCGACCGCCTCTACATCGCGGATCGCACCCGTGGACTTCTTCCGGGCGTGCCGCGCACGGTTCAAGCGGGTGTGTCGCAATCGCTGTTCGCCGCCATCCAGTCTCCCGCACGGCGGCGTAGCTCCCGCTCTCCGTAGAACTACGGAGGTCCCACTCGGTACAGTTCACAATAGTCCTGCCGGTGCCTGCGGCATACGTTGATTCACGTCGCGTCGGGCCCGGCGCGACGGCGGGGGTCACATGCCGGTCGTCTGTGTCGGTGTCAGCCACCATACTGCGTCGGTCGCGCTGCGCGAGCCTCTCGCGTTCGCTCCAACCGAGCATCGAGAGTTCCTGACCAAAGCGGCCCGCGACGTGGCCGAAGCCGGCCTGGCCGAGGTCGCGCTCCTCACCACCTGTAATCGCACCGAATTGTACGCCGCCTCGGCGGACGTGAGCCACGCGTTCTCCGCGGTGCCGAATCGGTTGCCGCAGCTCCTCGCCGAGCGTTGGGGCGGGCGAGACGTCCAAGTGGACACGCATCTGTCCGCCTGGGTGAACACGGAAGCGGTCCGGCATCTGTGTCGCGTCGCGGCTGGCCTGGATTCGCTGGTGATCGGGGAGCATGAGGTGCTGGGCCAGGTGGCGGCCGCGCACGAGTTGGCGGTTGACGAGCGGACGGCGGGCCCCATCCTCGATGCCACCTTTCAGGCGGCGGTGCGGGCGGGGCGGCGCGCCCGGAGCGAAACCGGGATCGCGCGGCACCCCAGCAGCGTGAGCAGCGAGGCCGTGCGACAACTTCGGTCGCTGTGGGGCGACCTGGCCACGGCGCGCGTGCTGATCGTAGGCACGGGACAGGCGGGCAAGCTCGCGGGGGACGCGCTGCGCAAGCGGGGCGCGCGACGCCTGAGCGTGGTCGGGCGCACCGCCGCGCACGCCGACACGCTGGCGCGCGCATGGCAGGGTGTGGCGTTGCCGTGGCATGCGCTGGAGGCGGCGCTCCGGGAAGCGGATATCGTCGTATCCTGCACGGGAGCGCCGCATGCCGTTCTTACCCGCGAGCTGATGGAGAGCGCGCTGCGGGGTCGCGAGTCGGCGCGCCCACTCCTCATTGCCGATATCGCGGTCCCCCGAGACGTGGAGCCCGTGGTGCGAAGCCTGCCCGGTGTGACGGTGCTGGATCTCGACGACGTGCAGCGACATGTGGAGGAGAATCTCGCCGGCCGGCAGCTCGAGATCCCGGCGGTCGAGGCGATCGTGGAGGACGAGGTCCAACGGTTCGAGGAGTGGCGGCGGGGAGCGGAGCTGCGTCCGGTGCTGTCGGCCATGTGGGCCCGGGGTGAAGCCATCCGGCGACGCGAGCTGGAGAAGGCCCTCCGCGCACTCGGGCCCACGACACCCGAGGTACGCGCGGAGCTGGATGCCCTCACCCGGTCGTTGGTGAACAAGTTGCTGGACGCGCCGGCCAGGCGCCTGCGCGAGGAGACCGACCTCGACCGGCGCGGCGTGTACGTGCGCGCGAGTGTTGACCTGTTCGACCTGGCGGAGGTGCGCGACTCGTCGGGCGACGGGCGGTGATCCCGAATGCCCCACCCCCCCTCCCTCCGCATCGGCACGCGCGCGTCCACCCTCGCCCGGTGGCAGAGTCAGTTTGTGGCCGACCGGCTGGCGGCTGCCACCGGTGTACGGTGCGAATTGGCCGTGATCGCGACGGAAGGAGACCGGGACACCGAAACGCCGCTGCCGGAGATCGGCGGCAAGGGCGTCTTCACCGAGGCGTTGGAGCAAGCCCTCCGGAACCGAACCGTAGATGTCGCCGTGCACTCCTTGAAAGATCTCCCCGTGGAACCGTCGCCCGGGCTGTGCCTGGCGGCGATCGGCCTGCGGGAAGATCCCCGCGACGTGCTCGTGGCGCGTGAGCCGTGGACACTCGCCACGCTGCCGGCCGGGGCGACGGTCGGCACGTGCAGCACACGGCGATCGGCCCAGTTGCTGGCTGCCCGGCCCGATCTCGTGACGGCGCCGCTGCGCGGCAACGTGCCCACGCGGGTCCGCAAGGCGCTGCGCGGCGACTACGATGCAATCGTTCTCGCCGCGGCGGGAGTTCTCCGGCTGGGGCTGCGCGAGGCGGTGCGCGAGATCCTGCCGCTCGAGGTGATGATGCCCGCACCGGGACAAGGAGCGCTCGCCGTGCAGTGCCGTGAGGACGATGATGCCGTTCGGGCCGTCCTGGAGATACTGGACGAGCCTGCGGTGCGTGCCGCGGCGGAGGCCGAGCGAGGATTCCTGGAAGGTTTGGGCGGCGGCTGTGCCGCGCCGATCGCGGCGCACGCCTATGTGGGAGGGGCGTCGCTCCCCTGGTGTCCCGAGGCGGGCTCCGTGGATCCGTCGCGCGTGGTGTTGCGCGGCGTCGTTTCGTCCGCAGACGGTTGTCGCGTGGTCCGCGTTGAGGGTGACGGGCCCATGGC
>DATMAW010000075.1:0-29372 GCA_035559715.1 Gemmatimonadales bacterium
CAACCCGATGTACCTGGGCGCGGGTTCCGCCCCGGCGGGCGCGGCGTGGTTCTATGAGTCGCTGGCGCTTCTTGCGTGCACGGCTTTGTTCTTCGTCATCACCCACGCGTTCGTGCGGCTTTACGAGGAGCCGACACTGCGCCGCCTGTTCGGAGAGGAGTACGAGGTGTATTGTCGCCGCGTGTCACGCTGGCTTCCGAGATGCCAGCGCAACGTCCGTTGAGAGGGACATCCCATGTCTGAGGTATCCGCCGCACGATCGAAAGATGCCGCCAAAGTCGGGATTGGGTTCGGCACGGCGCTCGCCATCACGATTTCGTGGAGCGCCAACAAGTCCATCTTGTGGGCGATCATTCACGGAGTTCTATCCTGGATCTACGTTATCTACTACGCGGTCAAGTACTGAGCCGTGCGATCGGGGTTGACCGCGCTACCCGGCGATCGTATCGTGACATCATGAACGCGAGCTGCACGGGTCTCAATCGAAACGCAGGCAACGACCGGAGTTCACCGGGGCCCGGCTAGGCTCGTTCGGTTCGCGCAATCGAGACGGCCCGCCGGGTTTCCGGGGGGCCGTCTTGTTTTGGCGTCCTTGGGGTGTAGGTCAACTGGCAGACCGCCGGACTGTTAATCCGGAAGTTGCAGGTTCGAATCCTGCCGCCCCAGTTCCTTCTCTCCCTGACGCAGCGCCGTCTGCGTACTTTGGACCGCCCATTAACTCCTGCACGGCAGTGCACTCATGGCCAGAGCGGTGATTCTCCTTTTCGGCGCCGGCACCGCGCTACTTCTCGTGCCGGTCCCTCACCAGGGCACCGGAGGCCCTGAGTTCACGCCGGTTCAACCCGAGTTGTTCTCAGCGCCCGGCGCGCAGCCCAATGCGTGGGCCGACTTCGACAACGACGGGGATCTGGATCTGTTCGTGGGATTCCGCGGCGCGAGAAACCGGCTGTACCGCAACGACGGCGGTCGGTTCACCGACGTCGCCGGGCTCGTGGGTGTGGACGACCTCCCGGAAACGCGAGCGGTGGCCTGGGGAGACTATGACCGGGACGGCGATCTCGATCTGTACGTCGGCTTCGCCGGTCCCGACAGCACGGGCAACAGGCTGTACCGCAACGATGCCAATGGGCGTCGGTTCACCGACGTGGCACCGCGCTACGGGTTGAACGTGGTCGGCGTTACTCGACAGCCGGCGTGGGTGGATTACGACAACGACGGAGACGTGGATCTGTTCGTGGCGTTCCGCGATCAGCCCAACCGGCTGTTCCGCAACGACGGCGACACGTTTACCGACGTGACCGTGGCAAGCGGGATCGGTGACCCACGGCGCACCGTGGGGGTTGCATGGTTCGACATGGACCAGGACGGCGATCTCGACGCCTTCGTGGCCAATCAGGATGGGGACGAAGACGGGATGTTCCGGAATGACGGCGGGCTGTTCACCGACGTCGCGCCGGTCCTGGGCATGCACCAGCCCGGCCGAGCGAGCGATCACGGGAGCGTTGGCCCGGCGGTGACGGACTACGACAACGACGGCGACCTGGATGTGTTTGTCGCGACGTACGGTCCCGACGTGCTGTGGCAGAATCAGGGGAACGGCAGGTTTACGGAAGTGGCGCGTGGTACGGCGCTCAGCGGCGACTATCACTCCACAACCGCGGCCTTTGGTGACTACGACAATGACGGGTGGGACGACCTGTACGTCGTCTCCTACCTCGCCAACGAGCGAGAAGCGCCAGATCACGTGTTCCGCAACGTGAAGGGCGCGTTCGCGGACGTGACACCACGTGCGGTACTGGAGTGGGGGGCGAGCCACGGCGTGACCTGGGCCGATTACGACGGTGACGGAGACCTCGATCTCGCGCTGGCCAACAATCACGCCCAGGGGCGCCACATGTTGTACCGCAACGATCTGCCGCCCGCCGCCGGTCGCTCGGTATTCGTCCGAGTGCTGGACGCCGACGGACGACACACGCGTGCCGGGTCGGAGGTGCGGCTGTTCGATGCCGCCACGGGGCGCGCGCTCGGAGCCCGACTGGTGGACAGCGGCGGTGGCTACTGCTCGCACGGGGCGACGCCCGTGCACTTTGGACTGCAGCCCGGCGTGGACCGGGTGCGGGTGCGCGTCACCGTGATGACGCGGGCGGGGCGGCGCGACGTGGAGATTCCGGATGTCGCCCCGGAGTTGCTGCCGGCCCGCACGCTCGAGGCTCGGGCGCCGCGCCGTTGAGCCGGACCCCCGTCCGATCTCCGGGAGTCAGCGGGTAACTAGTCGAGCCACGTCTCGAGGGGAACGGTCCGCCGCAGCGCGCTCGGCCTGCGGCGGAACCAGGAGAGCAGCAGCAGCGTCTCGTCCAGGTCCGCCGGGGCGAGTGCTTCGGCGTGCGGCGTGCCTGCGACCTCGGCCACGAGGGCGCGGAATGCGGCCTGCTCGATGGGTGTGCGCGGTGCCGGCGCGGATGCGCGAACTGTCGCGCGCCGGATGATGTAGGCTCGATCGTCACCGTACGCACCGGGATCGGTGTAAACGAAGGTCAGGGCTTCTACGGCCGTCCGGGCCCGGGCGACGGCGGCGAGGAGCCACTCCAACGCGTCGAAACGCTCGCGCCACCAGGCGGCTCGCTCGAATTCACGCGCGTCGCTCGCCGCCGCCATCTCCGTCACCACTCGGTCCAGCGGTGCCAGGCTCCGGCCTTCCAGGAATGCAGCGGCCGCATCGACGCGACGGACGTACTCGAGCTGCGCCACCAGCCCCGCGCACGGCGCCGTGCAGGTTCCGAAATCGTACCGCATGCAGCCGGCCCGTCGAGCGCCGAACAGATCGCCCTGGTCGGGATACACGACCGGCATGCGCAGCGCGCAGTCGCGCAGCCCGAGCAAGTCGTTCAGCACGCGAATGGAGTCGACCAGCTGAGCCGTGCCGCGGAACGGGCCGTAATAGCGCATGCCATCGTCCGCCGCAGACCGTGACACGAAGACCCTGGGCGCCGGGCCGCCCGACACCTTCACGAAGGCGGCGTTGTGGCGCCGGTTCATCTGCACGTTGAACACCGGCCGGTATCGCCTGATCTGGCGCAGCTCCGCAATGTGGGCGGCGAATTCCGACGGCTGGTAGTCCCACGCGATGTCCGCGGCCGCGCGAATGATGCGGCCCGCTTTCTCGTCGAAATCAAGGTGGCGGAAGTAGGAGAGCAAGCGGATGCGGAGTCGCTTGGCCTTCCCCACGTACACCACGCGGCCCGACGGGTCCATCATGCGATAGACAGCGGGACGGTTCTCGGCCAGTGCCGCGACTCGGCGTCGCAGCCCATCGAGGTCGCTGAGCGGAAGGGCGAGTGCGGTCAGGTGCTGCTCCAGCGGCCCCGCGCGTAGTCGTGCAGGGCCAGGAACTTCTCGTACGTCACGAGGCCCTTGCGCTTGCGCCCCAGTTCCGCGAACAGCTCCCGCATCCGGCCACGACGCGTGACGTAAAACCGAAACGTCTCGGCGAAATCCTCCTGTGGATGCGTGGCGGCGTACGCCGAGACGTGGTCCACCAGCGTGGTCGCCACGCGACGCCGTTGGAAGTCCACCCACGTGTCGTCCACGCCGCGGTAGGCCTTGTCCACTTCGCCGAACACGCGCCGGAATCGTTCCGTTCTCGTCCAGCGCCAGTTGTGGTACAGGTAGCTGTGCCCAAGCTCGTGCGCGAGCAGGCCCACCAGCATGGGCCAGGGAATCTCGTCCCGCTTGCGTTTGCCCACGACGTAGTCCTGATCGATCTCGACGATCTTGGGAAACCGGGGGTCCACGCCGGACACGCCGGGCCGAAGCAACACGCGATAGCCCCAGGGCCGGATGCGTGAGACGAGCAGCAGGCGACGCACGCGGGTCAGCGCTTCCGGGATGAGATCCTGCCCGGTGGCATCCCCGCCACACCAGGGACAGGCGTTCATCCAGTCGTCCACGCCGCGGCCGCAATGTGGACAATCGCCCTCGAACTCGTCGTCCTCGCTCCAGGTCTGTTCCCGCCCGCACCACGGGCAGTAGGGCATGGGATACTCGACCCCTCCCCCACAGCCCCAGTCGCACCGCGCGTGGAACGTGAACCCCTTGGGCGCCTTGAGCGGCGACTCCGAGGAGTAGCCTTTTTCGTAAATCCGCGCGCCGCACCACGGGCAGTACGAGAATCGATCCGACACCACCCACCCGCAGCGGTAGCACTCGGCGCCGGTCTCGCGTCCGGTGTCGGGCCACACCTGCCTGCGGGCGCAGCTCGGACAGAAGCGCCAGTAGCGCCGAAGCTCGTACCCGCAGGCGCAGCGGAGTTCGGGCTTGGGAACCGCGGGCCGGCGCCGCTTATGCGTCGCGCGCATATCGCCGACGGGCGGCGTTGACGATGCGCTCGATGAACGCCGCGTAGTCCATCCCAGCCTTTTCGGCTGCGTTCGCCATGTCGTGTCCGTAGCTGATGAACGGGTTCGCGTTGGCTTCGATCACGGCGACATCGCCGTCCGGTGTGAGACGGACGTCGAGCCGCGCGTAATCGCGGAGCCACAAAGCGCGGTAGGCCGTGCGGCAGATGTCGGCCAGGCGCGTCCTCGTGGCGCGGGCGATCGGTCGAGCGAAGATGTTACGAATGCCTTTCCGCTCCCGGTACGCCACGTCCCATTTCGCCAGGCGAGTGGCAATTCGTTCCTCCGGTTTGGTCCGGCGCTTGTCGAATACCATCTCCACGATCGGCAGGATCTCGAGCTCGTCGTCGTTGCCGAGGATTCCCACGTACAGCTCGCGCCCATCAACGAACTCTTCGGCGATCGCCGCCTGGGCGAATCGCTCATGCACGAACGCCACGCGCTCGGCCAGTTCGGACAGGTCCCAGACGATGGACGCACCGGAGATTCCAAGGGACGCGTCCTCCTGCAGCGGCTTCACGATCAAGGGGAACTGGAGATCGGGAGCGTGCGTGACCCGCTCGCCCGGACGATACGTGGCAAACCCCGGCACGGTGATACCGTGGAATGCCAGGATCTTCTTGCTCATCGCTTTGTTGCGCGTGGTGAGCAGGGCGATCGGGGGTGATCCCGTGTACCGATACCCCTCTGCCTCGAACACGGCCGGAAACAGATAATCGAGACCGGGGTCGTCGTGGTAGCCCTCGGCGCAGTTGAACACCAGCTCCGGCCCGAAGGCCCGCAGCCGCTCGAGCAGGTGTGGCAGATCGTCACGGACCCCCACCATGAGCACGTCGTGGCCGCTCGCGGTGAGCGCCTCCATGACTTCGTACTCCACCTCCTCCACTCCTTGTTCAGCCTGGCGCACGAAGTCTCCGTGCTCCCAGCCGGCGTACGGAGTGTCGAACACCACGGCGATCTTCACGCCTTGCCCTGGCAGCGAAAACAGAACGTGGTGGCCCGCCCGTCAATGGCGTGGGTGGTGGCGAGCCTCGTCCCACAGCGCACGCACGGCTCGCCGCCGCGCCCGTACACGGCGAGGGAATGCTGATACGCGCCACGCTCTCCCCTCCCCGTGCGGTAGTCGCGCAGCGTGGTGCCTTTGTGATCCAGGGCCTCAGTCAGCACATTCCGAACGGCAAGGTACAGCCGGCGGGCCGCCGATGGCGGCAGGCGATCGGCAGGCAACGAGGGGTCCACTCCTGCCCAGAACAGGGCTTCGTTCGCGTAGATGTTCCCCACACCAGCCAGGCGCTTCTGGTCCATCAAGACCTTTTTGATCGCCTGCCGGGTTCCGCGAAGCGTTGCCGCAAAGCGCGCGGCGTCGAAGTCCGCAGCCAGTGGCTCCGGCCCGATCCGCGACGTGTACGATTTCCATCCGGCTTCGTCCAGCAGCCACACCGTGCCCAGCCTGCGTACGTCGCTGTACACGAACGCTCCGCCCCCGCGGATCGTCGCCTCGAGCACCGCGTATCGGCGCACGTCGGGTGGCGGGCGTCGCCGATAGATCACCAGCGAGCCGGTCATTCGGGGCTGGATCACCATCCGATGGCCCGTGGCCAGGCAGACCACAACATGCTTGGCCCGCCGGACGACGTCGACGATGCGATTACCGCGCAGCGTTGTGAGCAGGCGCCGCGCGGTCACCCGACGCAGCACGTCCGTGGCGTGAAGTCTGGGTCGGATCAGTGTCTGACCCACGAGCCCGGGGCGGAGCTCGCGGACGATGGTCTCGACTTCAGGCAGTTCCGGCACGTGCTGCTTCGCGCCAGCCGATGTCCCGGCGGAGCGTCCGGCCGCTGAACGTGATGGCGTCGGCGAGGCATCGGCTGCGCTCGGCTGCCGTCCGCACGTCAGGCCCGAGCCCCGTGGCACATAGAACCCGCCCTCCGGCCACGCGCAGGGTGCCGTCGGGGTCACGGGCGGTGCCGGCGTGAAACAGCAGCGTATTCGAAGGGAGTTCATTCGGGAGCGAAATCGCCGCTCCCTTTTCCGGAGCCTCCGGGTAGCCGCGCGCGGCCAGGACCGTGGTCACCGCGGCCCGAGCATGCCGCAGGCGTCGCGGCGGCCGCCAGGCCTCTCGAGACGCGATGGTCCAGCAGTGGGTGGAGAGATCCTCGTCGAGAGCGGGAAGGACCACCTGCGTTTCGGGGTCGCCGAAGCGACAGTTGAATTCGAGCACATACGGGTCCCCGGTTGGACTCACCATCAGTCCCGCGTACAGCAGGCCGCGGTAGGGAGACCCCGCCGCGGCCATCGCGACGAGGGTGGGACCGATCACCCGTTGCTCCACGCGCTCCATCAATTCGTCCGTGACGAACGACACCGGCGTATACGCCCCCATGCCGCCCGTGTTGGGGCCCGTGTCCCCCTCGCCCAGTCTCTTATGGTCCTGGGAGGGCGGCAACACCATCCAGCGTTCTCCGTCCGTCATGGCGAAGACGGACAGTTCCTCACCGTCGAGGAATTCCTCCACTAGCACCTCGAGCCCTGCGGCGCCGAGCTTGCCGCTGAGCATCGCGACGGCCACGCGGGAAGCCTCGTCGCGGGTCTGACATACCACCGCGCCCTTGCCGGCGGCGAGGCCTGACGCTTTCACGACGAGCGGTTCGGCATGGGTGCGGATGTATCGCTGCGCCTCGTGCGCATCGGTGAAGGTCCGGGTCCGGGCGGTCGGCACACCGGCCTGAGCCATGAGCGATTTGGCGAATGCCTTGGATGCCTCAATCCGGGCTGCGGCGGCCGTGGGGCCGAAGGCAGCGATTCCCTGAGCGGTGAGACGGTCAACGAGGCCGGCCGCCAGAGGGGCCTCGGGACCCACTACGACGAGATCGATGCGGTTTGCGCGACAAGCCTCAATGAGCGCGGATGGATCGTCCGCAGGTACCGGGAGGTTTGTGCCGACCGTTGCGGTTCCCGGGTTCCCTGGTGCGCAAAAGACGGCGGCGGCTCGGGACAGCGCCCAGCATAGGGCGTGCTCCCGGCCGCCGCCGCCAACCACGAGGATCCTCACCGCTGGGTGGCGTCCTTGAAGGCGTCCGTGAACGCGCGCGCCGCACGTCGGGCGGCGTCCGCAACCTCGCCCACCGTCTTTTTGGCTTCCGAGGCGTAGTACGATGCGGCCTCGCTGAACTCGTCGGCGACGCTTTTGTCTTGCGGCGACCCGCGGCGCACGTACTCGCCGGCCAGGATCCGCTCATAGGCGCCCGAGTCGATCCAGCGCTTCAGCTCGGCGGCCCGCAGTGTGTTGAATGGGTGTGTGGCGCCGAGCGTGTTGAGGATCTTGTAGACCGTGTCCAGGGCGCCACCCTTCTCTTCGTACTCGGCCGCCTGCCGCATGAACGCGTTCAGGTCCATTTCAGCGCCCGTGCCGCCACCCGCCAGTTTGAGGAACACGCGCATGGAGGCGGTCGCATCCTGGCTGGCGAGCAGGCCCGCCCGGTCGGACGACAGCTCGCTTTTCCGGTACCACTCCAGGAGCGCGAGCTTGATCGGGAGCAGAGCAATCCCCGCGAGGAACGGCAGATTCTGAAAGCCCAGCTCCAGCAGGAGGATCAGGACGGTGCGGTACAGGGAGTGACCGCTCATCACGTGCCCCAGCTCGTGTCCGATGAGCACACGCAGCTCGTCCGTGTCCAGCAGGCTCACCGCGCCCGAGTTGAGCACGATGAAGGGGCGATCGACGCCGACGGCGCCGGCGTTCACCAGGGGCGTCTGCGTGACGTACAACTCCGGCGGCTCCGGCCAATCCATCGTGGCGGCGGCCTCGACCATCAGGTTGTGCAGCGTGGGAAACTGCGTGGGGCCGACGCGGACTGCGTTGGCCTGGAACAACAACCGGATCCCGCGCTCGCCGAAGGTGCCCACGATCTTGCGGACGGCCTCGTCGAACCCGGGAATGGCGCGGAGCGCCTGGAGCGCGGCACGGTCGGACTGGTGCTCCCAGCTGATTGGCGCGATTTGCGACAGGACCTTGCGCGGACGCTGAGCGGGGAGGCTGGTGGGGTCAGTCATGAGGTTCTCCGGCTGGGGGATGTGACCGCCGAACACCTACGGCGTGCCGCCCCTCGGGTTTCACCTGCGCGCGGTCGCCTTCCTCAGCGCCTGCTCGAGGTCCGCCTGCAGGTCCTCCACATCCTCGATCCCGACGGACAGCCGGACGAGACTGTCCGTCAGTCCCATGGCGTCACGCATGGCTTTGGGGACGCTGGCGTGTGTCATGGAGGCCGGGTGCCCGACCAGGCTCTCCACGCCGCCGAGCGACTCGGCGAGCGCGAAGATCCGTGTGCTCTCGGCAAATGTTCGGGCCCGCTCAGCCGACCCCAGGTCCAGCGAGATCATCCCGCCGAATCCGGTCATCTGGCGGCGCGCCAGTTCGTGCTGGGGGTGATCCGGCAGGCCGGGGTAATACACGCGCTCCACGGCGGGATGGCGGTGCAGCCATTCGGCGAGACACCGACCCGAGGCGTCATGTTGCCGCATCCGAACCGCCAGCGTCTTGGTGCCGCGCAGGGCCAGCCAGCAGTCGAATGGCCCGGGTACGCCGCCGGCGGCGTTCTGAAGGAACGCGAGTCGTTCCGCTACGTCGTCTCGCGTGGTCACGATCGCTCCGCCCACCATATCGCTGTGACCGTTCAGGTACTTGGTGGTGGAATGAAGCGAGATGTTGGCGCCAAGCTCCAACGGTCGCTGAAACACGGGCGTGGCGAACGTGTTGTCCACCGCGAAGAGGAGATCGTGCTTCGCCGCTATTCGACCGACCGCCGCCAGGTCGGTGAGGCGCATCATTGGATTGGACGGCGTCTCCACGAAGACGAGGCGCGTGGCCGGCGTGACGGCGGCGGCCACCGCCTCCGGGTCGCGCGTGTCCACGAAGGTGAACGAAAGGCCAAGGCGCTGGAACACGTGGGTCATGAGCCGATGCGTCCCGCCGTACACGTTCTCGCCGCAGATCACGTGGTCGCCGGCGGAGAGCAATTTCAGGATCGTGTCGGTCGCGGCGAGGCCGGAGGCAAACGCGAAACCGTGGGCGCCGCCTTCGAGCGCCGCGATGTTGCGCTCGAGCGCATCGCGGGTGGGGTTGCGGGTTCTGGCGTACTCGAATCCCTTGTGCCGGCCGAGACCTTGCTGGACGTAGGTCGAGGTCTGGAAGATCGGCGTCATGATCGCGCCGGTCACCTCTTCGGGTGCCTGGCCGGCATGGACGGCCCGCGTGGGCAGCCGCAACCGGAGGTCGTCGTCGGAAACGCGGGTCATACGCCGGGATGGTGGGTGTGGTCCGGAACCTACTCGCGGGGTTCGGGCCGCGGCAAGCGAGGGGGACCCCGCCGGGCGTGCTACTGGCTCGCGGTTTCGAGGGCGGCTACGTTAGGGCGTCATGCCCGACACCGGGGACCATCGCTGCCTCGTCGTGGATGACGAAGCAGGGCTCCGCTCCGTGCTCGTCCGCACGCTCGAGAGCGCGGGGTATCCATGCGAGCAGGCGGGTTCCGGTACGGAGGCGCTGGCCCTTCTCGAACGCGGGACATTCGCACTTGTGTTGTCCGACATTCGAATGCCCGGGATGGACGGAGTGGGCCTGCTGCGGGCCGTGCAGCAACGCTGGCCCGATACGGCGGTGGTCATGCTGACGGCAGTGGCCGAAGTGGAGACGGCCGTCGCTTGTCTTCGGACCGGCGCCTTCGATTACATCGCCAAGCCGTTTCAGGTGGACGAGGTGCTCGCGCGCGTGGCCCAGGCCCTGGAAAAGCGGCAGCTGGTGCTGGACAACCGGCAGTATCAGCTGCACCTGGCCGACATGGTGCGGCAGCAGGCCGTCCGCATCGAGGAGCTGTTCCTGGAGGGCGTGCAGACGTTGGTGCACGCGCTGGAGGCCAAGGACCCGTACACGCAGGGCCACTCGGCCCGCGTCGCCGCCTATGCCGGGGCCATTGGACGGGCGTTGGGATTGCCGGAGCCGGACCTGCAGGTGCTGGAGCTGGGGGCCGAGTTGCACGACATCGGCAAGATCGGCGTGCGGGAGTCGGTGCTGCGGAAGGAGGGCCGGCTCACTCGGGACGAGTACGAACACATCATGTCCCACACGGTGATCGGCGCGCGGATCCTGGATCCCCTGCTCAAGCATGAGCCACAGGCGATCGCCATCGTGCGGTCACACCACGAGCGGTTGGACGGGTCTGGGCTTCCAGACGGGCTCCGGGGCGAGCAGATCCCGCTCATGGCTCGCATCGTCACCGTGGCGGATTCGTTCGACGCCATGACGTCGTCGCGGCCCTACCGGCCAGCGTTGCCCGTGGAGCATGCCTTGACGGAACTGCTCACGCGCAGCGGCGATCAGTTCGACCCGGCGGTGGTGGCCGCCTTCAACCAGGCGAAGGCCGCGCTGAATGCTCTACCTCTCCCCACGCCGCAGGTGGTGCAACGCCGGGTCCCCACGCGACTGGCAGCGGGGTCGTTAGCTTCCAAGCCGTGAGCGGCATGTTGATGGTGAGCGTGTCCGGCGTGCGCGGGCTCGTTGGAGTGGACCTGACGCCGGAGTTGGTGGCGCGCTATGCGGCTGCGTTCGGGACGCTGGTGCGAGAGGCCGAACGCCCGCCCGTCGTCGTGGTGGGGCGAGACGCACGGACATCGGGCGTCGTGTTCGCGGCGGCGGTGCACGCCGGCCTCCAGTCCGTCGGGGCCGATGTGATTGACTGCGGGCTCGTCCCCACACCCACGGTGCAGCTTGCGGTGGAGCACCACCGGGCGGCCGGGGGGATCGTCATCACGGCGAGTCACAATCCCATCGAATGGAACGCGCTCAAGTTCATCGGGCCGGACGGCATCTTCTTGGATGCCGCTCAGGGAGCCCGCCTGCGCGAGCTCGTGGGGCGTGATGCCTTGCCCCGGGCCGGGTGGAATGAGATCGGCTCACTCTCGTTCGATCCGCGGGCCGTCGAGCGGCATGTCGACGGCGTGCTCGGGCTGTCGTGCATCAACGTCGACCGAATCCGCCGACGCCGGTTCACGGTGGCGCTGGACTGCGTGCGAGGCGCTGGCGGTACGATCATGCCGGCCATCCTGGACGCGCTGGGTTGCCGCGTGATCGGGATGCACCTCGAGACCGATGGCCGGTTCCCCCGGTCGCCGGAGCCAGTGCCGGAGCATCTGGGCGAACTCTGCGCGATGGTGCAGCAGAGTGGTGCGGACGTGGGAATGGCGGTGGATCCGGACGTGGATCGAATGGCCCTGGTTGACGAGCAGGGCACGCCGATCGGAGAGGACTACACGTTGGCGTTTGCGGTGCGCGCCGTGCTCGGCGTGAGCGCGGAGTCAGGGACTCGGCCGTCGCCCCGGGCGCGTGGCCGGCCCACGGTGGTGTGCAACCTGTCAACGAGCCTGGTGGTGGAGGACGCCGCGAGGGATTGCGGCGCGACGATCCTGCGAACGCCCGTCGGGGAAGCAAACGTGGCGCGGGCAATCGTGCAGACGGGCGCGGAGGTTGGTGGTGAGGGGAATGGCGGGGTGATGCTCCCCGCGCTGCACGTCGGGCGGGACGCGCCGGTGGCGGCGGCTCTCACGCTCGAGCTGTTGGCCCGCAGCGGGGAAACCGTGAGCCACCTAGTGGCCAGTGCGCCGCGCTACGCCATCGTCAAGTCGAAAGCGCCGCGGCGCGCCGATCTGAACCTCGTGTATGCCGCAATTGAAACCCGGTTGGCGAACGGGGCCACCGTGGACAAGAGCGACGGCATGCGGATCGCTTGGAGCGATCGCTGGCTCCATGTTCGGCCGTCCGGAACGGAGCCTGTCGTGCGCCTCATTGCCGAGGCGCCCACCGAGGTCCAGGCGCGGGAGCTTGTGTCTGCCGGGGCGAGCGCCCTCGAGACAGCGGGCGCGGACCGGTAGCAGACTCGGGGCGGAAGGAGGCCATCGATGTGCGGAATCGTGGGGTACGTGGGAAGGCGGGAGGCAGCCCCCCTTGTGCTGGATGGGCTCAAGCGATTGGAGTATCGGGGCTACGACTCCGCGGGTTTGGCCGTCGTGGGGGAGGCGGATCTGTTCGTCGAAAAGGCGGCGGGCAAGATCGCCGCGCTGGAAGCGCGGCTGAACGGGCACCTCCCGGGAGGCACCGTGGCCATTGCGCACACTCGCTGGGCGACGCACGGTGCCCCCTCGGACGTCAACGCGCACCCGCACACGGATTGCGGCGGCACCATCGGCGTGGTGCACAATGGCATCATCGAGAACGCAAGGAGCCTGCGCGAGGCGCTGCGGCGGCGGGGCCATCAGCTCCGTTCGGAGACGGACACCGAAGTGCTGGCCCATCTCATCGAGCAGCACTACACGGAGTCGCTGGAGTTGGCCGTGGCCGCGGCGCTGCGGCAGGTCGAAGGCACGTACGGCATCGCCGTGGTGTCCGCCAGGGAGCCGGCGATGCTGGTGGCCGCCCGCCGCGGCTCCCCCCTCCTGATCGGCGTCGGCGAAGGCGAGCATTTCGTGGCCTCCGACGCGGCGGCCTTGCTGTCGCACACTCGCTCGGTGGTCTATCTCGACGATGGTGAAATCGCCACGCTTTCGCCGGACGCCTATCGCGTCACGGACCTTCAAACCGAGCCGGTGGAGAAGGTCATCAGCGTGGTGGACTGGGACCTGGCCGCCGCCGAGCGCTGCGGCTACGACCATTTCATGCTCAAGGAGATCATGGAGCAGCCCGAAAGCGTGCGCACCACGCTGCGTGGCCGTCTCCTGGAAGACGCCGGCGGCGCCCGGCTCGGGGGCCTGAATCTCAGCGATGACGAGCTGCTGAGCATCGATCGCGTGGTGCTCACGGCGTGTGGGACATCCTGGCATGCCGCGCTCATCGGCGAGTACATGCTGGAGGAGATGGCCCGGATCGCGGTGGAAGTGGAATACGCGTCCGAGTTCCGCTACCGCAATCCGATCGTGGACCATCGCACGCTGGTGGTGGCCATATCCCAGAGCGGCGAGACCGCGGACACGCTGGCCGCCGTGCGAGAGGCGAAACAGCGCGGTGCACGGACGCTGGGCATCGTCAACGTGGTGGGCAGCACCATCGCCCGGGAGGTAGACGGCGGGGTGTACATCCACGCCGGTCCCGAGATCGGCGTCGCCAGCACCAAGGCGTTCACGTGTCAGGTCGCCGCACTTGCGCTGCTCACGCTCAGACTTGGACGGTTGCGGGCCCTGTCCGTGCTCCAGGGACGGGAGGTCGTCCGTGCGCTTCAGCGGCTGCCGGATCAGATCGCCGAGACGCTGACCCGCGCCGCGGAGGTGGAGCGGGTGTCCCAGGCGTTCCGTGGGGCGCAGAACGCCCTGTACTTGGGCCGAGGATACAACTTCCCCGTGGCCCTGGAGGGCGCCTTGAAGCTCAAGGAGATCTCCTACATCCATGCCGAGGGCTATCCGGCCGCCGAAATGAAGCATGGCCCCATCGCCTTGATTGACGAGAACATGCCCGTGGTCTTCGTGGCGCCGCACGACGCCGTGTACCAGAAGATCCTGTCCAACGTGCAGGAAGTGAAAGCGCGACGCGGCCGCGTCATCGCCGTGGTGACGGATGGCGATCGCGAGATCGTCGAGCTGGCGGACGACGTCGTGACCATCCCGCGCACCATTGATCCGCTCACGCCCGTGCTCAGCGTGATCCCGCTTCAGCTTTTGGCCTATTACATCGCCGTGCAACGCGGGTGTGACGTGGACAAGCCGAGGAACCTCGCCAAGTCGGTGACGGTGGAGTAACCAGCGGTGACGAGCGAAGGGTGAAAGCGGTCATCCAGCGTGTCTCCCGGGCCTCGGTCTCCGTGGACGGGCGCGTCACGGGTTCGATCGGTACCGGGTTGCTCGTCCTCCTTGGCATAGCGTCCGGCGACGGCCCGGAGCAGGTGGCGTGGATGGCGGACAAAGTCGCGGGGCTTCGCGTGTTCCCGGACGACCAGGGCAAGATGAACCGCGATCTCGCGGCCGTTGGGGGGCGCGTGCTCGTGGTGTCACAGTTTACGCTGTACGGTGACATCAGCCGGGGGCGCCGGCCGTCATTCATTGGTGCGGCGCCGCCCGAGACGGCCATCCCGCTCTATGAAGCGTTCGTCACCGCGCTCAGGGAGCGGGGGGTCGGGGTGGAGACGGGGGAGTTCGGGGCCATGATGCAGGTGGAACTGGTGAATGATGGACCGGTGACATTGATACTTGAACGATGATCGGGTGTCGGGTGTCAGGTGTCGGGTGTCGGGTGTCAGCGGCGCTGCAGCCAGCACCGAAACCCCTGACCCCCGACCCCTGACACCTGACACCTGACCCCTGACCCCTGACCCCCGACACCTGATCCCTGACCCCTTTCCCCCCGTGCTCGTCCTCGCCTCCGGTTCCCCGCGCCGACGGCAACTGCTCGAAATGCTGGGTATTCCGCACGTCGTGGACCCGGCGGACATCGAAGAGGTGCAGCACCCCGGAGAGTCGCCAGAAGCCTTCGCGTCACGCGTCGCGCGGGAGAAGGCAGAGGAGGTCGCCCGGCGTCATCGGGGGCACGCCGTTCTGGGCGCCGATACGGTCGTGGTGGTTGACTCCGTCACGCTCGGCAAGCCCGTCTCGCCCGAGGATGCAGCGGGCATGCTGGAACGGCTGGCCGGCCGCGAGCATCGCGTGGTGACCGCCGTTGCGCTGGCCCACGAAGGCAGGGTGCACGAGCGCCGTGACGTCACGCGAGTGTGGTTCCGGCCCCTCACGCTCGACGAGATCCAGGCGTACGTGGCCTCGGGTGAGCCGCTGGACAAAGCCGGCGCGTACGGCGTGCAGGGGAAGGGGAGCGTCCTGGTCGAACGGATCGAAGGGGACTTTTTCAGCGTGATGGGTCTGCCCGTGAGGCTCGTGGTCGAGTTGCTCGCCGCGGCCGGTCTGCGTTACAGCTTTACTCGATAGACCGGCACCGCCTGCGCTTTGCCCTTGAGCTGCATGGGCTCCAGGGCCTCCACCGGTGGGGGCTGCTTGAGCTGTTTGAAGAAGGGTTCCGAGATGATGATCTCACCGGGCCCCGCCTTGGAGCATAGCCGGGAAGCCGTGTTCACCGCGTCACCGATCACGGTGTACTCGAGACGGCGGTCGCTCCCGATGTTACCCGCAAACACTTCGCCGTAGTTGATGCCAATCCCGATGTTCACGGGCCGGCGGCCCTGTGCGGCCCATTTCTTGTTCAGCTCCGCTAGCACGCGCTGCATGGCGATGGCCGCCCGCATCGCCCGATCCGCGTCGTCCTCGTGGCGCAACGGCGCCCCCCAGATCGCCATGATCGCGTCGCCGATGAACTTGTCGAGTGTACCCTCGTGCTCGAAGATGATTTCCACCATCTCCGTGAAATACTCGGACAAGAGCGTGGTGATCTCGTCCGGCGCCATGTTTTCCGACATCGGCGTGAAGCCGCGGATGTCGCTGAAGAAGATTACGACGGCCCGCTTTTCGCCGCTGCCGAGCTTGACCGACCCCACCTGACTCGCGATCTCGGCGGCCACGTTGGGAGCGAAGTACCGCTGGAAGTTCGAGAGCACCACCGCTTCCCGCCGGATCCGGTCGGTGAGCTGGCTGTTCTCGATTGCCACCGCGGTGATGCCGGAGAAGGCGATCAGGAACTCGAGGTCCTCGTCGCCAAAGGAATGGGTGGCCGTGAGGTTGTCCACGTAGATGATGCCGAGGACCTTGCCCTCGCTCCCCATGAGCGGCGTGCACATGGCCGATCGCACGCTCTGCATGAGGATGGATTGACCCTTGAATCGCTCGTCAGCGGCAGCGTTATCCGTAAGAATGGCCAGTCGCTCGTTCACGGCGCGGCGGGCGATGGACTGCGGGACGTGGCGGCTGCCGCCGGCATCGCCTAGTCGATTCTTCGAGACGCGCGGCACCAGGTCGCCGTTGCCTTCCACCATCAGGATGGACACGCGATCCACGTTCATGACCTGGAACGTGATGTCCACGACCTTCTGGAGCAGCTTGTCCACCTCTTGCTGCTTCGACAGCTCCTTGGAGATGTCCAGCAGTAGGCTGAGCTTCGTCGACTGCCGCTCGGCGGTGGAGTCTCCCACGACCTTGAGCTGGGACGCGCCGCTCGGCCTGCCGGAGATGCGAGCCTGGATGTTCCCCAGTTCTTCGACCGGCAGCTGCCGTACGATGGTGGCTTCCGGTGGTCTCGGACCGAACCCTGCCGGCGCCTCCGCCTTGGGAGGCGGCTTCGCGGCCGGGGACGTCACCTCGCGGACGCGGAATGCCACCTTGCCGAACGTCACCGTGTCCCCGTCCTGGGCCGCGGCCTGCCCCGTGATCTGGGTACCGTTCACGAACGTCCCGTTGCTGGAGCCCAGATCTCGAACGGACAACGTGCCGTTTCGCAGGACGACTTCGGCGTGACGGCGGGAGACGGTGGGGTCGTAAATGGGCAGGTCGCTCGTCACCGCGCGGCCCACCACGATCGGTCGGCCTTCGGTGAGATCGACGGTCTGATCTCCGGAAGTGCTGATCAGTTTGAATGCGGACACTGAGCGCTCCCCAGCGACCGGGAATATACGCGTGGTCCAAAACCGACGCTAACGCATTGCACGGGGGATGCGTCCGGGGTCGGACCGCCTACGAAGAACTGGCCAGTGCTAACGCCCGGAGCACCGCCTGAGCCTTGCTTTCCGTCTCCTGGAACTCCCGTGCCGGATCGCTGTCCGCCACGACACCGGCTCCGGCCTGTACCCAGGCCGTTCCGCCGGCCATCACCGCCGCCCGAATGGCGATGGCCGTGTCCAGCGTTTCCGCGCCCCAACCGACATAGCCCACGGCGCCGGCGTACGGCCCACGCCGCACCGGTTCAAGCTCGTCGATCAGCTGCATCGCCCGCACCTTCGGCGCGCCGCTCACCGTGCCTGCCGGAAAGCTGGCCCGCAAGGCATCCAGGGCGTCGAGCCCGGGGCGCAGGCGACCGCGGACCTCGCTCACGATGTGCTGCACGTGCGAGTAACGCTCGATCACCTCTCGCTCGGTGACCTGCACGGACCCGAACTCCGCGACGCGGCCCACGTCATTGCGCCCGAGGTCCACCAGCATCCGGTGCTCAGCAAGCTCCTTCTCATCGCTCAGCAGCGCGCGGCCCAGTGCCTCGTCCTCGGCGGGTCCGGCGCCGCGCGGCCGGGTGCCGGCGATAGGTCGCACGATTACTTCGCCGTTCGACACGCGCACCATCACCTCGGGTGAACTCCCGGCTAACGCCAGATCGTCGAGCTTCAGGAAGAAGAGATAAGGCGCAGGGTTCAACGCGCGGAGGGCGCGATAGACCTGAAACGGCTCGGCCGCGCAGGGCACGTCGTGGCGGCGCGACAGCACCACCTGAAAGACGTCTCCCGCGCGGATGTGCTCGCGGATGCGCTGCACGTCTCGTTCGAAGGTGGCTCGGTCGGACGGCGACGTGGTTCTCAGGGCTCGGCTGTCGTCGAGTGCGAGGGCCGGGAGGGAGGGCGGAGCGCTCAACCGGCGCACCAGCTCGTCAATGCGGTGCAGCGCTCCGTCGTATGCCCGTCGCACGGTGGGCGGATCATCGCCCCTCTGCACGTCGGCGTTCGCAACGATCAGGGCGCGGCTGAGCAGGTTATCGAGGACGACCAGCGTGTCCACCAGCATGAACATGGCGTCCGGCAGTCCGCGATCGTCCGGCGGTGGCGCAGGTAGTCGCTCGATGGCCCGCACGGCATCGTAGCCCACGTACCCCAACAGGCCGCCGGTGAAGGGCGGCAGGCCTCTATCGCGGGGCGAGCGCCGTGCCCTGATCAGGGTGCCGAGGTGCTCGAAAATGTCGGTGACCGGGCCGATGGGCTGCCAGCCCTCCCCCGGGCGCCAGCGTTCCACGGCGCCAGCCCGGTAGCGCCAGACCTCGCGCGGCTCGGCGCCGACGAAGGAATAGCGTGCCCACCGTTCGCCGCCCACGACCGACTCGAGCAGAAAGGCGAACGGGCCGCGGGCCACCGCGGCGCACGCCACGACGGGCGTCAGCGTGTCCGCCGAGAACTCCCGCACGACCGGGATCCAACCGCCACCGGCCGCGATGGTGGCGAATGACTCGAATCGAGTTGCCGTCACCGCGGGGCGGCCGCGACGTAGCGTCCGCCGGTGCTCAAGCGGGCCGTCACGGCGTCACCACCGGTCCCGCCGGAGCCCGGAGCCACAGCCCAGCGGTCAACACCCGCTTCGTGCCAGATGTCGAGCGCCGCCGCGTAGGACAGCGCGTCGGGATAGCGCGGCGACACGAGTCCGGCCGAGAGATCCCCGTAGCGGACGTAGGAGAGCGTGACGGTCGGCCGGGCGCCGGTGGCGAACACGAGCCCGTCGGGCGAGACGGTAATGCCATAGGTGCCCGCGTCCGGCGTGACGGTGACTCGAACGGAGTCCAATGAGCCCACCGGCGCCCCGTCGAGGCTCGCCAGCGCGCCAAGCGGGAACTCGAGGTCGGCGAAGATCGTCGCCGCCCCGTCGGCGTGACGCAGCGTGCGCGCCACGGTCCGGGAATTCACCACGTAAAACGTGGCGCTCGAAACGGGTGGCGCCCCGGCCTGTTGCGGGAGGATGATCAACTCGGAGCCGGCGATTCCGCTGCCCGGGATCTGCAGGTCCTCGCAGGCCGCGAGCGTTGCCAGCGCAACACAGCTTGTCGCTGCCCATCGGCGCCGTGATATTGCCCGGCGATGCACCGAGTGATCGCGAGGATGGCGAGTGGCGTGGCGGTGATCGCCGCGCCGGCGGCCGCTCAGGAATGGAACACGGCCTCCGCGATCGCGCTCGTCGACCGAGCGGTGGCTCGCCGGGCGGGCATGCAGGCTGACAGCGGGCTTCAAGCGTTTCAGGCTCGTGCACACGGGTTCGTCTTCTTCCTGGGACAGTTGGGGGAGGAGGCGACGACGCCGCGGCTGATCAAAGCGGATCAGCTCGTGGTCGAAGTGTACTGGCGGGCTCCGGGCAGCAGCAAGCAGCGCATCGTGGGGTGGCGGGACCGACTGGACCTTCCGGCTGGGATTCAATATCACCGCGATCACCTGGGCATCGTCACGAACGGGTTCGGCGATCGCATTCGCCTCGGGGAAGGGGACGAGGTGCGCGACGTACCCCACCCGCTCTCCCCGGCCGGTCGGGCGCTATACGACTTCGCACTCACCGATTCGCTGACGATTGCGCTTCCGCGGCGCGCCGTGCGCGTGTACGAGGTGCTGGTCCGCCCGCACGATTTCGCGGCCCCACGTGTGGCCGGCGCCCTCTACCTCGATGCGGAAGACGCAGAGTTGGTGCGGTTTCGCTTCCGGTTCACGCCAAGCGCGTACCTCGATCCCACGCTCGAGGACATCAGCGTGGAACTCGACAACGGGTTGTGGGACGGGCGGTTTTGGCTCCCGCGGCGCCAGGAGATCGAGATTCGGCGGCGCACCGAATGGTTGGACCTGCCGGCCAGGGGCATCATCCGCGGCCGGTGGGAGATCGGCGATTACCGGCTCAACGTGGCGGTGCCGGAGTCCGAGTTCCGCGGGCCGGAGATTGTGGCGGCGCCTGCAGAGCAGCGAGCCACGTTCCCGTGGCCGGAGTCTCTCGACGTCGCCGTTGCTCGGGCGGCCGGGGCCGATGTGGTGGGCCTCGCTGAGGTCAACGCCGTCGTCGAGAAGCTCGTGGGTCCACGGCCTCTGTCCGCGCTGCCCGGCGCCCAGGCCGCCGCGCGGTCGGTATCGGATCTGGTGCGGGTGAATCGCGTTGAAGGGATCGCCTTCGGCGCAGGCTGGGTGCTGCGCCCCTGGCATCGGTCGCTCGACGTGCGGACTTCCCTCTCGTACGGCACGGCAGACCGCCGAGTGAAGGGGAGCGTCTGGCTTTCCCGGCGAGCGGGTTCGTGGGACCTGGGACTCGGAGCGTCGCGGGCCGTCATAGACGTCGGAGACGAGCCGCTCGCAAGCGGCCTGGTGAATTCCCTGCTCGCTCAGGAATGGGGTCTGGACTACGGCGACTACATTCTGCGGGACGAGTTGCGCCTCAAGGTCCGTCGCCGGCTCGGCGCCGGGACCACGCTTACAACGGGCGCTTCGCTGGAGCGGACCCGGAACCTGGACACGGTCGCACAGCCAGTCTTCGGCAGCTACCGGGCGAACGCAGCGCTCGGCGCCGGCCGGTACGCCGTCGGTCGTCTCTCGCTGGAACGGGCCGCGAGTCCCGGCGCTGCCGCCTCAGGTGCGCGTGCCGGCGTGTCGTGGGAGATGGGCGTGGGTGACAGCACCGCGTACGTGCGTGTGCGCGCCCATGCGGGCGCCCAGGTTCGTGCGCCGGGTGGCGCGCTCGCCCTCGCGGGGTGGGCCGGCTGGGGCTCCAGCACGCTCCCGCGACATCGGGCTCTACTATGGGGCGGGAGGGGTGCGGTTCAGTGCCAGCCGGTCGCCCGATGTGGCGGGCGACATGGGCTGGCGGGGAGCGCCGAGTGGCGTCTGGGCTCGCGTTTGGTGGTTGCGCCGTTTTTCACCGCGGGGTACGTGAGTGGGACGGTGGCAGGCTCGCCGTGGGGAGGGACGGATGGCGCGGCGTCGTTTGGCGGGGTCGCCATCGAAGCCATGCGCGGGCTGTTCCGAGCCGAAATCGGCGCGGGGTTGCGCACGGGCCGGGTTGGGTTCCAGTTGGACGTTCACCGAGATCTGTGGGGAATACTCTGAGCCGGCCCTGACGGATTCGCCGCTTCTGTGGCCCCCCGGTCCTGACCGTCGTATCTTGCAGCCGCCGGGCGGGCCTGCCCGGTACACCGGGAGGTCGTCGTCACACGCTTCAATGATGAGTGGCTGAGCGCCACGCTCGAGGAGTTGATCGGGGCCGAGCAGGTGGAGGCGGTTCGCAACTCGGAGAACCCCGGGGACTCTCTGTGGGCCGCCGTCGTGACCCAGGGCAAGGCCACCGACGAGCAGATCTTGAGCGCGTTGGCCACGCGGTTCCGCCTCAAGCTCGCGGACCTCACGCAGAGCGAGCGGCAGGCCCGTGAACTGGTCACGGAGCAAGTGGCGCGGCGGTATCACGTATTGCCGCTCCGCATCACCGATTCCTACCTCGAGATCGCCGGCGCCAATCCGTTCGACCTCGACTGCGAGAAGACGCTCGCGTTCGCGACGGGGCGGGAGGTGCGGGTGCATCTGGCGAGCCCGGCCAAGATCCAGGAGAAGATCGACGAGTTCTACCGCCCCGAGAACGTGATTGACACGTTGCTGGAGGGCATGCGGTCGAGCGCGGAGATCACGCAGCTCCAGGAGGAGCAGCCGCAGCCGGACGAGATCGCCATCACCGCGGCCGAGGCGTCGCAGCGGCCGGTCGTGCGGCTCGTGGACTTGATTCTTTCGGAGGGCATTGTCTCCCGCGCAAGCGACATTCACATCGAGCCGGAAGAAGGCGGTGTCGCGGTTCGGTACCGCATTGATGGTGTGTTGCGCCAGGTGATGAAGATCCCGCGCGCCGCCGGTCTTCCGCTCATCTCGCGCATCAAGATCATCTCGTCACTCGACATCGCCGACCGGCTCCGCCCGCAGGACGGCCGGGCCCGCGTGGCCGTCAACGGCCTCCCGGTGGACCTCCGGGTGTCCACGCTCCCGGCGTCGCTGGGCGAAAAGGTCGTGATTCGGATCCTCGATTCGAGCCGCACGGTCCTGTCGCTGGATTCGTTGGGGCTCAATCCTGAGGAAGCCGCGGCGATCCGATCCCTGCTCGACAATCGCGACGGCATCATCCTCGTCACGGGTCCCACGGGATCGGGAAAGACGACGACGCTGTACTCGGCGCTGCGACACGTGCAGAGCGAGGGCGTAAACATCGTAACGGTGGAAGATCCGGTCGAGTATCGTCTCGCGGGTATCGTACAGGTACAGGTCCACGAAAAGGCCGGACTGACGTTCGCCGCCGCGCTCCGCTCCATTCTGCGGCAGGACCCGGACGTAGTGCTGGTGGGCGAGATCCGCGACAAGGAGACGGCGCAGATCGCGGTTCAGGCGTCGCTCACCGGCCACCTGGTGCTCTCCACGCTCCACACCAACGACGCGCCCAATGCCGTCACGCGGTTGATTGACATCGGGATCGAGGGGTTCAAGATCGCCACCGCCCTGCGCGGTGTCGTGGCGCAGCGCCTGATGCGGCGGCTGTGCCCCACGTGCAAGGAAGTCTGGGTGGAGACGATCCCCCCGAAGTTGCATCGCTGGATTCCGCCGGACACGCCGCTCTACCGGGCCGTGGGCTGCCCCGAATGCGCCATGACCGGCTACCGCGGCCGGTTCTCCATTGTCGAAGTGCTGTTGGTGACTCCGGAAGTGGAGCGACGCATCGGCGCCAACGAGACGGCCGACCGGATCGCCGATGCCGCGCGCGCCTCGGGCATGAAGACGCTGTGGGATAGCGGCCTGTCGCACGTGCTCCGGGGCGAGTCCACGATTGACGAACTGCTGCGGGTCGTGGACGTCCCGCAGGAGGACACGGTCGCGCCGCCGCCCCGGGCCTCCGGCGCCAAGCGTGCATCCGGGGCGGTCGCCGCCCCGCCGCGACCGTCGCGAGAGCAGCGAACGTCGGGGGAAACAGCCCAGGGCGCCGCCGAGACCCCCGCGCGACCGATTCTGGGGGAATTCGAGCTGCTGGTGCCCGCCGAGCCCGCCAGGACGGAAACGGCGAGCGCCCGCGTGCTGCTCGTGGATGACGAGGACATGTTACGCCGCGTGATGCGGGACCTGCTGGAGCGGGACGGCTACACGGTGGTGGAGGCGGCTGACGGGGTCGAGGCCCTCGATCAGGTGGACCGCCACGCGCCCGACATCATCGTCCTCGACCTCAATCTCCCGGGTCTTGACGGCTACGGAGTGCTCTCCCACCTCCGGTCCCGGCCTGCCACGAGCAACATCCCCGTGGTCGTGCTGACCGCGCGAGGGGACGAAGAGAGCGAAGTGCGGGTGTTCGAGATGGGCGCGGACGATTTCCTCAGCAAGCCGTTCCGCGCCCGTGCGCTCTCGGCCCGGCTGGCCGCCGTCCTGGGACGCATCAGACGGCGGCAGGAGCAGACCTGACAGGCCGCCAGAGGTGCGGGGTGAGGAGTGAGGCCGCTCACTTCCTATCTTGCCCCAGCACCTCCCCCGCCACCTTCCGGAGGTCCGCAGCGTTGAACGGCTTTCGGACGTAGCGACACCCAAGCTCGCGCAGCCACTCCTCGGTCCCAGGGCGCACGTCTGCGGTCGCCAGAATGGTGCGATCGCGCAGGCCAGGCCATTGTGCCATCAAGATGTCCGCGAACCGTCCGCCATCAGCCATGGTGGCCCCCGGATCGGCGATGATTAGGTCGAAGTTCCGCTCGCCGAGCAACTGGACGCCGTGGGCGGCATCGCGTGCCGCCTCGACCCGATGCCCGGCGTCTCGGAACAACGCGGTGATCATTCCGCGAACGGCAGGGTCCGCGTCCACCAGCAAGACGGTCCCCCTTCGAGTCGTAATGTCGCCGGCCGACGGCTCCGACCGCGCGAGGGGGGAAGCGGTCACCGAGGATCGCGTTGCCGGAATGGTCATGGCGAACAGGGCGCCGCCGTCAGGCCCGCGGTGCACCTGCAGCGTGCCCCCATGACGCGCCACGATGCTGAACGATAGCGACAGGCCGAGCCCTGTTCCCTGACCCGGCTCCTTGGTCGTGAAGAACGGATCGAAGATGTTGGCGAGATGCTCGTCCGGGATGCCGGGTCCCGTGTCTTCAACCTCGAGCACCACGCGGTCCTCCTGCTGCCGCGTGCGCAAGGTGACCTGGCGCGGGCGTCCGGGCGGATTGATCCCCACCGCCTGGACCGCATTCGTCAGCAGGTTGACAACGACCTGCTGGAGCTGGTACCGATCACCCCGCACGGGTGGGAGGTCGGGTGCCAGGTCCGTGAGCATGGTGACCTCCCGCAGCCGTACCTCGTAACCGATCAGAAGTGCCGTCCGTCGCGCGACGTCGTTGAGGTCCACCGTCCCGAACTCCGCCGGCCCCTGCCGTGCGAACGTCAGCAGGTTGCGCACGATCTTGCCCGCTCGCTCGGCCTGGTCATGAACGACGGCGAGGTGCTCGCGGGCGCGCGGGGGCATGCCGGGCTGTTCGGTGAGGAGCTCGGCCAGCCCCGCAATCGAGGTCAGCGGATTGTTGAGTTCGTGCGCCACGCCGGAGACGAGCTGCCCAACGGCCGCCATCTTCTCATGCTGGATGATCTGTGCCTCGAGCGCCTTCCGCTCGGTGACGTCATCGATCAACGCCACCAGCCCGCCGGGCTCGGTACCCGGCATGGGAGTGGTGTGAAGCTGGAAGACCCGCCGCCACCGCTCGGAGCGAATCGTGATGCCCGCCGGTCGTTCGCCCCGACGCGCGCTGTCCAGCAGGGCCACGACTTCCGGGGACTGGCCGAACACCGTCTCGACGAACGGCACTCCGGGCACCTCGGTGATCGGACGGCTGATGATCTGGGCGAACGCGCGGTTGGCCCGTCGCACCACGCCGCGCTCGTCCAGCAAGGCGATCCCGCTGCTCAGCGCGTCGAAGGTACTTTCCCACTCCTCCTTGCCGCTCTTGATCAGCTGAAACAGGTGGCCGTTCGTCAGCACGGTGGCCGTGTGGACGGCCACAGTGGTGAGCAGGCGAACCTGTCCTTCCGTGAAGGGGTCGCCGCCACCCACCATCGCGATGGCCCCGTGCGTGGTGCCGTGCGCCCGCAGGGGTGCCACGGCCATGCGGCGCATCGGGAAACCGGCCAACAACGTCTTCCCCTGGGGCTCAGACCCATCTGCGCGTTCGAGCTGGCCGCTCGTCACCACCGAGGCGAGTATGCCCGTGTCGGTCCGCGGAACCTTGGTGCCCTCGAGGTAGGACAACGTGCCCTCGGCGCCGGCGATGTGAATGTCCTCGTCACCGCTTCGGGCCAGCGCCACCACGGCACCGTCGGCCCCCAGAAAGCGCACGACGTAGCGCGCCACCTGCCGCACGATCCGATCGGGATCGAGTGATTCGGACAGAAGGAAGGTCAGCTCCTGGAGCGAGAACAACTCGCTCAGCCGGCGGGACAGTTCGCGCTGAGCCAACTCGAGCGCCCCGGTACGCCGCCGCCAGGCTCGCGCAACGAACCCCGCCGCGGTCAGAAGCAGACCGGCCCCAAGCAGGGCTGCTCCGAGGGGTATCGTGATCATCGAGAACCCGGATCGTTGTAAGGCGGTCTGGCACCAGCCGCGCGGGCAATGATTGCCGCCCGCTCGCGGTCCAGCGTGGGCAGGATCCGCTCCCAGTGGTTCGAGTTCATTCCCCCATACGACACGGTGAACGGCTCGAGCAGCGCGATGCCGTCCTCGTACAGGTACACCGCGGTGGCGGTCTCTCGCTGAAGCAGCTGCTGCTCGTGCCAGCGTGGTGAGATCGGGAGAATCGCGACCGGCCGGAACAGGCGATTCCTGCTCGCGATCGTCACGTCCTCGCCCACGAACCTCGCCTGATGTTGCAGTCCAAAGAACGTGACGACGAACAACACCGGATTGGTCACCGCGGCACGCTCGGCGGCCTCATGGATCTCCCGCTCCTTTGTCTCGCGCAACCGCCGCAGCGATGCGTAACTGTCCGGCGCCAGCAAGCGCAGGATCGCCTCGTCGAGCGGCATGACGCGCAGCGCGAAGGTACCGGTCTCCAGGCGAACCGCGACGTCTTCCTGCCGCAGCGTTCCGAAGCCGGCGGGCGGCAGTCTCTGGTCGGTTGCGGCGCTGTCCTGTGCACGGGCGCGCGCCGCGAAAGCGAACGTGGCGGCAACGACCGCGGCTGCGGCGGCGGACGTCACGATTCCACCAGCCGTTCGATTGCCTCCCGCAACTCCACCACTCCCTCCCGGGTCCGCGCGCTGGTGAACACGTAGCGGTTTTCGGGCACGTCCACGCCGAGCGAGCGGCGAATAGCATCACGACGCGCCCGTCGCTGGCCCCAGGCGATCTTGTCGGCCTTGGTGAGCGCCACCAGCACGGGCACACGTCGCTCGGCGAGCAGGGCTGCCATGGCCCGATCATCAGGAGACGGATCGCGGCGCACGTCGAGCAGCCATACGGTACCCGCCGGCAGCCGGGCGGCGAAGTATGCCGCCAGCAGCCGGCCCAGCGCGTCGCGCGTCCGTTTCGACGCGGCTGCGTAGCCGTAGCCCGGAAGGTCCACCAGGTAGTACCGGCCATCCACGTCAAACACGTTGCACGCGCGTGTCTTTCCCGGAGTGCTACTGGTGTGGGCCAGCCGCCTGCGTTGGGCCAGCGCATTGAGCAAGGAGGACTTGCCGACGTTGGATCGGCCCACGAACGCCACCTCGGGCCGGGACGGTGCGAGAACGAAATCGGCAGCGGGGTAGCTGCCGACGAACACGACGGACCTCAGGCCTCTTTCTTGGTGCGGGCCCGCTCCGTGACGACGAGCGGGGGCCGGCCCTCCGTGACCGCCTCCTTGGTCAGGACGACCTCACGCACGTCCTGCCGGCTGGGGAGGTCGAACATGATGTCCGTCATCATGTCCTCCAGGATCGCCCGGAGTCCACGAGCCCCCGTGCCTCGCTTGATGGCCCGCTTGGCGATGGCGCGGAGCGCTTCCTTGTCGAACGTGAGTCCCACGCCCTCGAGATCGAACAGCTTGCGGTATTGCTTGGTGAGGGCGTTCTTGGGCTCCACCAGGATCTTCACGAGGGCGTCTTCGTCCAGGGAGTCCAGCGAGACCACCACGGGAAGTCGGCCCACCAGCTCGGGAATGAGGCCGTAGCGCAGCAGATCGTCCGGCTCCACGTCTTCGTAAGGATTGCGCCGCAGCTTCTCGATCTTCCCGGCCTCCACCTCTTCCTTGCTGAACCCGATTCGCCGGCGGCCGGTGCGCGCCTCGATGATCTTCTCCAGGCCGTCGAACGCGCCCCCGCAGATGAACAAGATGTCCTTGGTGTTGACCTGGATGTACTCCTGCTGCGGGTGCTTGCGACCGCCCTGCGGCGGCACGGAGGCGATGGTGCCTTCGAGAATCTTGAGCAGGGCCTGCTGCACGCCCTCGCCCGAGACGTCGCGCGTGATGGACGGGTTCTCGCTCTTGCGCGCGATCTTGTCGATTTCGTCAATGTAGACGATACCGCGCTCGCACTCGCCCACGTTGAAGTCAGCGGCCTGCAGCAGGCGAACGAGGATGTTCTCCACGTCCTCGCCCACGTAGCCGGCCTCGGTCAGCGTCGTGGCGTCGGCGATGGTGAAGGGCACGTCCAGCACACGGGCCAACGTCTGAGCCAGCAACGTCTTACCGACACCCGTGGGGCCGATGAGCAGGATGTTGGACTTCTCCAGCTCGACGTCGTTGTCCCGGCCGGATTGCGAGTTGATGCGCTTGTAGTGGCTGTAGACGGCGACGGACAGAACCCGCTTGGCGCGTTCCTGCCCGATCACGTATTGGTCGAGAACTTCCTTGATCTCCGCGGGGGTAGGGATCTGGGTGATGGCTTCGGCGACTTCGCGCTCCTCATCCTCCGCCAGGATCTCGTTGCACAGCGCGATGCACTCGTTGCAGATGTACACGGACGGGCCGGAGATGAACTTCCGGACCGAGTCCTTGGACTTACCGCAAAACGAACAGCGCAGGTGCTTGTCGCTCGCCATTTTGGCCCTTTAGCCGATCATTTGCCCGCCCAATTTGGGACTCAAGAGTCCCGGGCGTCAAGCCGACTTCTTGCCATCCTGGGATTCCGCCACGTTCTGGATCACCTTGTCAATCAGGCCGTACTCTACTGCCTCTTCGGCGGACATGAAGCGGTCCCGATCCATGTCCTTCTCGATCTGCTCGACCGATTTGCCCGTGTGCTTGCTGTAGAGCTCGTTGAGCTTGGAGCGGAGGTACAGGATCTCACGGGCCTGAATCTCGATGTCCGCCGCCGTTCCCTGGGCGCCGCCCGAGGGCTGGTGGATCATGATCCTGGCGTGCGGCAGCGCCGATCGCTTCCCCTTGGTGCCCGCGGCCAGCAGGAAAGCGGACATGGAGGCCGCCATGCCCATGCAGATCGTGTTCACCGGGGCGCGGAGGAACTGCATGGTGTCGTAGATCGCCATGCCGCTGGAGACGATTCCGCCCGGGGAGTTGATGTACAGGTAGATGTCGCGTTCGGGGTTGTCCGCGTCCAGGAACAGGAGCTGGGCGATGATGATGTTCGAGACGTCGTCGTTAATGGGCGCGCCCAGGAACACGATCCGGTCCATGAGCAGCCGGGAGAAGATGTCGTACGTCCGCTCGCCGCGGGCCGACCGCTCGATGATGTAAGGGGGGTACAGAGTAGACATCTCAGGCCTCGGTCACGGTGGACTGCTGCAAAAGGAATGCGAATGCCTTCTCTTCGGTAATCGTTCGTTCGATGTCGCGCAAGCGTCCCGCCTTTTGGAGGGACGCGTACAGCTGGCCGGGATCCGTCTTGCGCCGCCTGGCTAGCTCGGCGATGCGGGCGTCCAGCTCTTCCTCGGTCGCTTTGAGGTTGTGGGTTTCCACGACGTAGTCCAGCACGAGATCGCGCTTCACCTGGCCCTCGGCGATGGGCCGAAACTCGAGCGCGAAGCGCTCCAACTGGTCGTCAGGGATCTGATAGCCCTGCACGTACGTGGCGAGGAGCCTCTCGACCAGCGGTCGTGGCGCCTGAACGTTGTTGGCCGCGACGAGCTGTTCGAGCAGCTGGCGGCGCACGTCAGCGTCTGCCTCACGCGCCGCGGCCGCCTCGAGGTCCTGCCGAACGGCCCGCTCCAGGTCGGCCACGGATTCGAAGTCGCCGATCTCGCGCGCGAATGCGTCGTCCACCTCGGGAAGGGCCTGGCGTTTGGCCTCGTGCAGGGTGATGCGCACGCGGCGCTGCTGGCCGCGCTTGGATGCGTCGGGGAAGTCGTCGGGCAGGCGGACGT
>DATMAW010000076.1:0-9121 GCA_035559715.1 Gemmatimonadales bacterium
GGCGGCGGCCGCCGTGGCGCTGCTCAGCCGCGCCCAGCTCCTGGACCTCGAGAATGGGAGGTCGGTGACGCTGCGCACGTCGGACGGGGCGGCCTTCGACTACCGCCCGCAAGACGTGCGGATCGAACGGGAGGTGGCCACCGACTGGATTGTCGAATCGCAAGGGGCGTACGTAGTCGCGCTGGACCCGGCCTTGACAGACGAGCTTCGGCTTGAAGGGCTCGCCCGGGAGGTCGTCAGCCGGGTGCAGCGCCTTCGCAAGGAAGCCGGTTATGATTATACCACTCGCATTGACCTCAGCGTCTCGGGGTCCGACGAAGTCGTGGCGGCGGCGCGAGGCCACGGCGGCTTCATTGCTCATGAGACGCTGGCCCGCCAGCTGGAGATCGGGATCGAGCTGGCCGTGGCGGATGTGACGGAAGACGTTGACATTGACGGGCGGCGGGTGAGGATCGCGGTCCGGCGCCACTCGGGCGCCGGCTGACAGACCCTTAGCACGTGAGTGCTGAACGACCGATGAACAAGAAACAGTTGTCTCACCTCGAAAAGCGACTCCTGGAAGAGCGTCAGCGTGTGCTGAAAGAGCTCGGGCACTATGACGAGTCCTTCAACTCCACTCTCCAGGGCGCCGACGGCGACCTGTCTTCCTACTCCTTCCATATGGCGGATCAAGGGACCGACGCGATGGAGCGGGAGAAGCAGTTTCTGTTCGCCTCCCAGGAAGGGCGGTATCTGTGGCATGTGAACGAGGCGCTGCGGCGCTTATACCTCACCCCGGAGAAGTACGGCAAGTGCCAGGAATGCGGGGACGAGATCGGCTTCGAACGGCTCGACGCGCTGCCCCATGCCCGGCTCTGCATCAAGTGCAAGGCCAAGGAAGAAGACAGTGAGCGGCGCTAGCGCTCGCTTGTTCTGGGGTGTTGGCCTCGCCGTCGTGGCGCTTGATTTCGTCACCAAGCGTCTGGCCGTGGCGCTGCTCACGCATCGCTCGGTCCCGCTGGTTGGAGACTGGCTCAGCTTTCAGCTGGTGTACAATCCGGGGGCGGCCTTCGGTATTCACGTCGGTCAATACTCTCGCTGGGTTTTCATGGCGCTGGCGGTGCTGGCGCTCGTGGTGCTCGGATCCATGGTGCGGCAGACCGCGCCGGGCCAGAAGGTCCGGTTGGTGTCGCTGGGGCTGGTGTGCGGCGGCGCGGTGGGGAACCTCGTCGACCGCGTGCGCAGCGCGCGCGGGGTGGTGGACTTCATCGACGTGTGGATCGGGCCGTTCCACTGGCCCACGTTTAACGTCGCGGACATGGCCGTCTCGTGCGGAGCGGGCTCTCTGGCCGTGGTTCTATGGCTGGAAGGTCGCCGCAGCGGGGCGGTGGCTCGGGAGCCGGCGGACGCCGCCGAACTCTCCTCATGACACGGCCAGCCGCGACGGCGCGGTCGTCACGCTGCACGTGAGCGTGGCGGCCACGGAGCGGCTGGACCGGTTTCTGGCGGATCAACTCGCGCTGTCCCGCACGGCGGCGGCGCGCCTCATCGCACATGGCATGGTTCTGATCAACGGTACACGCGCACGCGCCTCGCGCACGCTGGCGAGAGGGGATCGCGTGGACGTGACCATACCGGCCTCGGCCCCCCCGCGCGAGCTTGCCCCCAACGACGTTGCGCTCACGATTCGGTACGAAGACGACACCCTGCTGATCGTGGACAAACCCGCCGGCCTCGTCGTGCATCCCGCACCGGGGCACTGGGACGACACGTTGGTCAACGCGCTCGTGGCGCGCGGAACCTCGCTTGCTCCGGGTGCCCAAGGTCGGCCCGGCATCGTTCACCGCCTGGACAAGGACACATCTGGTCTGCTGATCGTGGCCAAGACCGACGAGGCCCATCGTGTCCTCTCACGTGCGCTATCCGCCCGCCGGATCGAGCGCGCGTATGCGGCCCTGGTGTGGGGACACGTGTCTGATCCCGTGCGTGTGGATGCCCCGCTCGCGCGGCACCCGCAGGACCGCAAGCGCATGGCCGTGTTGCAGGGCGGGCGGCAAGCGGTCTCTTACGTTGCACCGGTGGCCCGGTTCGAGGTCTGCGACCTGGTGCGCGTGATGCTGGAGACCGGCCGCACCCATCAAGCGCGCGTGCACCTCGCGCACATCGGTCACCCCGTGGTCGGAGATCCGGTCTACGGGGGTGGAGGGGCGCGGCGCATCAGCGGCAGCGGCCGGGCGATGGCGGAGGTGATCGCGCGCGCGTCGCCACGGCAGGCCCTGCACGCCGCTCGGCTCCGGCTGCGTCATCCCGTCTCCGGGGCGCTGATTGACGTGCGCTCGGAGTGGCCACCGGACCTTCGAGCGGCGCTGGTGGCGGCGAGCGGGAAGTCATCATTGGTTGATCGCCCGGACATGCTGGCGTATCTTGGCTTCTTCGAGAGCCGTTCATGAGTGGCAGTCGGCGCGCCACGGCGCGCCAACCGGCCACCCTTCCTCTCTCCCTCGCGTCGTTCAGCGCACGGCCGTGGCTGACAGATCCGTATCGGTACTGTCTGAGCGCGACCTGACCGCGCTGCGGTCCTTCGCCCGGCGAATCGCCCCGTCGGATGCCGGGGCCCACAACAACCTCGGCGTGGTGTTCTTCCGGAAAGGGCTGCTGGACGACGCCATCGCCGCGTTTCGCAAGGCCCTCGCCCTGGATCCCCGCCTGGATGCCGCGCAGCGCAACCTCGACATCGCGTGCCGTCAGGCGGGCGTGCTGGATCGCCGGGTGGCGGAGCTCCGCGAACAACTTCGCGCCACCCCCAACGACGTGGAAGCCAGACGTGAGCTCGCGCGCGCATACCTGGCGCTCGAGCAATTCGACGCGGCCATCGCGGAGTTGGAATCGGTCCTGACCCGCGTGCCGGGGGACGCGGGGGTCCTGGTGCAGCTGGGTCTCGCGGAAAAAGGACGAGGCAACCTGGCGGCGGCCACCGACTGGTTCATTCGCGCGCGCGAACGGGACCCCGGGAGCACGGTCGTGCACACCTTGCTCGGCGGCGTGCTGCACGAGCGGGGGCTGCTACAGGACGCGCTCGCCGCGCTGCAGCGCGCCATCGAGCTCAATCCTGACAACGCCGACGCGCATCGGCTGCTGGGGTTCGTCCTGGGAGATCTCGGGCGCCACGAGGATGCGCGTGCGGCCACGCGACGAGCATTGCACCTGAATCCCGCGTTCGCCCGCGCGGACTCCACGCTGTCGGTGGACAGCGCGACGGCGCCGCGTCGCCGGCCGTCTCGCACGAGCGGGCTGCAGGTTGCCCCAGGCGCCGCGCTCGCGCACTACAACCTGGGCCTGGCGTTTCGCCAGCGGGGTCGGTATCCCGAGGCGTTGAAGGAATACCGGCTCGCGCTGGACGAGGGCGAAGACCGTCGAATCGTGCTGCCGGCCATGGCCGAGCTCTATCTTCTGAAGCGCGACTTCTCCGCCGCGCTCGACTTGTACGAGCGCTTGGTGCAGGAAACATCGGATTCGCCCAAGCTGTGGAACGAGCGAGGGGTCGTGCTGCATCAACTCGGACGACTGGAGGACGCCGTCCAGTCCTACCGGCAGGCAGTGGAGATCTCCCCGGCGTACGCGCTCGCGCGCAACAACCTGGCCGTCGCCCTGGCCGTCACCGGCCGGTACGAAGAAGCGGTGGATCAGCTGCGTGCCGTGCTCACCCACCAACCGCAATGGGTTACGGCCAGCGTCAACCTCGGGTTGTTGCTCATGCGTGCGGGTCGGCCGCAGCTCGCGCTCCAGGCGTACCGCAAGGCTGCCGAGACGGATCCGCTCGCGGCTGCCGCGTGGAACGGTGTAGGCCTCGTGCTGAACGAGCTGGGGCGCACGCAAGATGCCCGCAACGCCTTCGCCCGCGCGGTGGAGGCGGATCCGCAGTCCGCCGAGGCGCACTACAACCTGAGTTTCGCCCTTTCGGCGCTCGGGGACTTCGACTCCGCGTTGCGGGAAGTGACTCGGGCCCAGGAGTTGGACGCGTACTACGTGCCACAAAAATTCCAGCTCGCGATTGACCTGCAGTTCGAAAACGCCACGATCGCCGTCGCCCCCCAGATCTCGGGTGACGTGGAGGCCACCCGGGCGGCGGGGGCGCTGACGCTGGATGCGTCGTCGCTCGATCGGCTGTTCGATGAACTGGACCGGCCACGACCGCCCGCGGCGGGAGCGCGGGCGGCGGATCCGTTTGCCCTGGCGCGCGACTACCTGGCCAAGGGCATGCTGGAGCTGGCCAGCGCCGAGACGGCGCGTGCCGTGAGCGGGGGCGCGGACCAGATCGAGGGGCACCTGTTGGCTGCGGAGGTGTTCTCGCGCCGCGGGCTGCACGGCGAGGCGGCCGAGCGGTTTCGCGCGGCGCGCGCCGCGGCCCCGGCCAACCGCGCCGCCCGGCTGGGCCTCGTGCGGGCGTTGGTCGCCATGAACCGGGGTGCCGAGGCCCTGGAGGACGCCGAAGCCCTGGTGCGCGAACAGCCCGAGGACGTGGATGCTATGGTCGCGCTCGCGACCTGTCGCTGGTCGGTGGGGAATCCGGCGGGCGCCCTCGACGCTCTACGCCGTGCCCGACGCAGAGCGCCGACCAGGGCGGATGTCCTCAAGCTGGAAGGAGACATCGCGTCAGGCGCCGGCGACCTCGAAACCGCCCAGCAAGCCTACCAGTGCGCGCTGTCGCTCGATCCGCGGTTCCTCCAGGTGCATGTGGCGCTGGGGTCCGTGCACGAGCGCCGTGGCGACGGGGCTGCGGCCGAGCGGTGCTATCGCGCGGCGTTGGAGGTGGACCAGGGGTACTCGCAGGCGGCGATCGCGCTCGCGGAGCTGTTCCGCCGCTCGGGCAGTCCGCGGGCCGCGGTGAATCTCCTGGTGGACGTACTGACGGCGGACCCGTCGGATCTCAACGCCTTGCTGGCCCTGGGACAGTCCCTGTTCGATGACGGGCGGACGGAAGCGGCTCTCGAGGCGCTGCGACGACTCCTGGCGTTCGACGAGCGCTCCGCCGCGGGACACTTCTACATGGGCATGGCGCTGGCCCGGCTGCGGCGCTACCGCGAGGCGGTGCGCGCGTGGGATCGAGTCGTGGCGCTGGATCCCGCGGGGCCGCTGGCGCAACAGGCGCGGCGACACGCTCGCACGGCGTTAGACCTCCAGCATATCTTCCGCGCCGACGCCGCCTAGCACTATGGCGATCGAAGGTCCCCTCAAGGAACTCGGCATCCACGACGTCTTCCAGCTCCTTGACGTGAGCCGAAAGACGGGCGTGCTGCGCATCGCTTCGCGGCTGCGACAGAACCAGGGTACGGTCTACTTCCAGAACGGGGCGGTGATCTACGCCGAGATTCAGAGCAATCCGCACCGCCTGGGCGAGCTGCTCGTGCGGGCCGGGATGATCACGCCCGCGGATCTGAGCCGCGCCGTGGATATCCAGCGTCAGGGCGATCCCCGTCGCATGGGCGAGATTCTGGTGGCCATTGGCGCGGTGAGCCCGGCCGATCTCCAGCAGCACGTGAGTGCGCAAGTGGAAGAAGTGGTGTTCGAGCTCATGAGCTGGCAGGAGGGTTACTTCTCGTTTCAGGAGGGCCTCCCGGAGGACGTCGCGGCGGGAGCCGTGGTGCACATCCCGACGGAGGCGCTCCTGATGGAGGCCGCACGACGCATTGATGAGTGGTCGCGCATCGAAGCGCGGATTCCGCACCTGGGGATGGTCCCGCGCTTCGCGGCTCCGGAGGAGGCAGGTCACGGGCAACTGGACCTGTTGCCGGAGGAGTGGGAGGTACTCGCGGCCATCGATGGGGCGGCCTCGGTGCGGGACATTGCGGCGACGCTGGAGCGTCCGGAGTTCGATGTGGCAAAGACGCTCTTTGGTCTGGCGAGCGCCGGGGTGATCACGTTGGAGGATCCTGTATTGCGACCGCACGCCGGCGATGGTGAGCGTATCGACGTGAGCGATCTGCTCGAGCGCGCCGAGCGGGCCCTGGCCGCGGGCGAACTCTCTGCGGCTCGGGGACTCGCCGAGCGCGCGGCGGCGGCGGACCCCCATGAACCGGCGACGCACGTGCTGCTCGCGTCGGTTGCCGTGGCACAACGGCGGGACAGTGAAGCGGAGGAGCACCTCCGTCGCGCGCTGCGGTTCGACCCGATGCTGCTCGATGCCCACCGGCTTCTGGGCGACGTACTGGCGCGGCAGGGCCGCTTTGCCGAGGCCGCGGAGTGGTGGGAACGCTGGCTCCGCATCTGCGTTGAGATTCCCGACCTGGGCGAGCAGGTGGATCAGGTGCAAGAGGCCTTGCACGCTGCGCGCACGCTCGAGACGCTGCTCAAGGTGTCGGATGCCTGAGTCCCTGCGCGCCCTTATGGCGGAAGTCGAGCGAGACCCGGGCGGTCTGGCGTTCTTGCGGGCGGTGGAAGCCCTGCGCGCGCGAGGGCAGTTGGACGAGGCGGCCCGCGTCGCGCTCGCGGGGCTTGAGCACCATCCCAATCTCGCCGATGCCCACGATGCGTGGGCCCGCGTGCTGGTGGACGCGGGCGACTTCGAGCGCGCGTGGGACGAGTGGGGGATCGCGTTGGCGCTCGACCCCCGCCATGGGGGCGCGCACAAGGGCCTGGGGTTCCTGGCCTATCGCCGCGGAGACTTCGAGACCGCCCTGGATCACCTGGAGCTGGCCCTGGCGGCGGAGCCAACGGACCGAAGCGTCGTGCAGGCGCTCAAGGTGGTACGTGCGGCGGCGGAGGCGGCGGTGGCCCCCGCTCCGGCGGTGGAGTCGGCACGCGAGCATGACCCGATGCCCTCGGCGGCGGTGAACGCCCAAGCGTTCGCCGCGCCGGACGCCCGGACGCCGGAGTCGGTGTTCGCCGGATTGGAAGGCGGCGAGTACGGCATGCTCCTGTTCGACCCGCGGGGGCGCACCCTGGCCGGTGTCCTGCGCGATGCCCGGGCGGGTCACATCGTGAGCGACGAGGTGGCGGCGTATCTGGCGGGCGTCTCGCAGGAGGCGGCGCGAACCACGCGGTTGCTCGAGCTCGGGGAATGGCGCTGGATCCTGGCCGAAGCGGAGGGCGGCACGCTGCATGTATCCCGGCCGGCGGAGGATGCGCTCCTGCTCCTCGCCCGCGATCGGAGCGTCCCGGCGGGCCGCGTGGGGATTCTCGCGGTCCGCGCGGCCGATATCGCGCGGCGCTGGCTCGAGGCGCAGCGGCTGTGACTGCCCGGATTCGCCAGGCGCTCGACGCGATCACGCGCATCCGGGGTGTGCATGGCGCGGTCCTGGTCTCCGGCGACGATGGGCTTGTCGTGGCGGAAGCCCTGATGGAAGGCGTGCGCGGCCACGCGGTGGCCGCGTTGGCCGCAAGCCGGTTTCAGCGCTTCAGGCGGGCCACCGAGGCCGCAGGCGCCATGGCGCCGGAGTTTCTGCACTTGCAGGCCACGGACGGATCGTTGCTCGTGGTGCCGGCGGCCAATGGCGTGTTGATCGTGGCGGTGGCGGCGGCCGACATCAACGTGGGTCTGGCCCGGCTGGAGATGATCCGCGCCGCCGAGGCGTTCGCGTGACCGTCACCAGGGCGGTTGAACCCTGGACGCTGGATCCGCTGCGGCGGTTCGTGACGGAGTCCGGTGCCCGCCTGGCGTTGCTCACGACGCCGGCCGGGCAGGTGGTTGCCCAGCACGGCTTCACACGCGCGGTGGACGTGATGGCGGCCGCCGCCTTGGGCGCCGCCATCGCGGCGTCAACCGCCGAGATCAACCGGATGCTTGCCGAGCCGAGATTCCGCGCGCTCACGCACCAGGGCGTTCGCCACGGCATCTTTCTCGCCAGCTTCGAGACACCGCGCGGCCCCATGCTCGCGCTGGTGGTGTTCGGGCAGGATTCGTCGATTGGCTTGGTGCAGCTGTTCATGGAGGACCTCGTGCGCGATCTGGCGGCGGCGGCGCCCGCGCGGGAGGCACAGCCGCGGGCGGTGCTGGCGGCGGACTTCGAGCGCGACCTCAACGAGAGCCTGGCTGCGCTCTTCGGGCGGGAGACCTAATGTCGCTGGTCAACTTCACGACACGAGAGATCACCTGTAAGCTGGTCTACTACGGTCCCGGGCGCTCGGGCAAGACAACGAACCTCCAGTACATCTACCAGCGCGTTCCGGAGGCCCGCCGCGGGCGCATGGTCTCCCTGGCAACGCAGACCGATCGAACGCTGTTCTTCGACTTCCTGCCCATCGAGCTGGGCGCCATTTCGGGATTCACGACGCGGTTTCAGCTGTACACCGTCCCGGGCCAGGTCTACTACAACGCCACGAGGAAGCTCGTGCTCCAGGGAGCGGATGGCGTGGTGTTCGTCGCGGACAGTCAGGCCCGGCAACTGGACGAGAACATCGAGAGCATGCGGAACCTCCACGCGAATCTGCTGGAGCACGGCATGGACGTGCGCACGCTCCCCCTCGTGCTGCAATACAACAAGCAGGATCTGCCGGCTGACCTCATACTCACGCCCGCTGAACTGGACGACGCCATCAACTTCCGCGATTGGCCGAGCTTTCCGGCGGACGCGCTCAAGGGCCGCGGTGTATTCGAGACGCTGCGTGGCCTGTCGGAGCGCGTGCTCCGACGGCTGAGCGAGGCGGAGTCCGCGTAGCGATGGAGCTCAACCGGCAGTACCGCTTCGACACGTTCGTGGTCGGCGCCAGCAACCAGATGGCGGCGCAGGCAGCCAGGAAAGTGGCCGAAAGCCCGGGCTCGGCCTACAACCCGCTGTTTCTTTTCGGTCCCAGCGGTCTGGGGAAAACGCACCTGCTCACGGCGATCGGACATCACGCACGCCAGGTTGCCGGTTCCATGGCGGTCGAATACCTGACGCTGGAAGAGCTCGTGGAGGCATTCCACGCCGCCGTCGCGGCGGGGCAGAGCGACGCATTCCGCAAGCGCTTCACGGCGGTGGATGTGCTGTTAATCGACGACGTGCAGTTCCTGACCCATCGCCGCGAGATGCAGGCAGAGTTTCTGCGGCTGACCAACGAGCTGCAAGGCGGGGGAAAGCAGATCGTGCTCGCCAGCGATCGGGCGCCGCCCGAGATCGAGGGCCTCGACGAGCGCCTGATCGGCGCGTTTGCCGGCGGGCTCGTC
>DATMAW010000077.1:0-6774 GCA_035559715.1 Gemmatimonadales bacterium
CGCAGGCGGGATTGATTCGCTTGAACTAGGGCGGCTCCGCGCGGGCCGCCATCACATCGCCCGCTCGTCAGCGGCCCGCGCGGCGGCTGGTGCACAGGAGGTACATCATGAACTTCGCCAACCTCACGCGCCGCGAATTCGTTGGGGTCACCGCCACGCTACCGGTCTGGTCCAGCATCTCGCCCACCCTCTCAGCCGCCTCCGGTGACCCGCCGTCCTCGCCCGTCGCCACCGGGTTCGATCCGTGGCTCGAGATCCGCCCGTCCGCGCTGCGCGCAAACGTGACCGAGATCTCGCGCCGGGCGGGTGGGCGCCCGGTGCTGGCGGTCATCAAGAACAACGGGTACGGTCTGGGCCTCGAGACCGTGGGGCCGGTGCTCGATGCGCACGAGGCAGTGAGCGGGCTCGCCGTCGTGAAGGTGGATGAAGCCCTGCGGCTCCGCAAAGCCGGAGTCAAGAAACCCGTGCTCCTGATGGGGCATTTCACGCCGGCCGAAGGGATCGAGCTGCTCAGGCTCGATATCCGCCTCGCCCCGTTCGGCGACGACGCGCCTCAGTTGCTGGAGCAGGTCGGGCGTGAGGCCGGAAGACCGGCGGCGGTGCACTTCTACATTGACACAGGGATGAGTCGCCTGGGGATGCCGTACCATCAAGCGTTGCCGTGGATGGAGCGAGTGGCGGGGGTGCGTGACGTGCGCATCGAAGGCACGTTCATGACATTCACGGAAGATGACGCGTTCGATCTCGAGCAGCTCTCACGCTTCACGGCGCTGGCGGACCGGGCGCGCGCGCGCCGCATTCCGTTGGGCCGCCTGCATGCGGCCTCGTCCCACGCCCTGTTCATGAGACCCCAAGCCCACCTCGACATGGTGCGCACCGGGCTGGCGCTCTACGGCGCCTACCCTTCCGAGGTCCCGGAGACCGAGCGCAGGGGACTCGAGCCCGCGCTGCGACTCCGCGCCCGAGTGGTTCGCGTACAGCAGCTGAGAGCGGGGGATTCGGTGAGCTACGGACGCGCCTACATCGCGCCGGCCCCCACGTGGATCGCCACGATCCCGGTCGGCCACTCGGACGGTTACCCGCGGAGCGCGGTGAAGGGCTGCGAGGTATTGATCGGCGGTCGGCTATACAAGGTGATCGGAGCGGTCAGCGCCAGTCACACGATCGTCGAGCTGGGCGTCGAGCAGACCGTGCAGGTGGGAGACGTCGCGACGCTCGTGGGACCGGATCATCCGGCAATCCTGCCCAACGCGGTTGCCGAACGCGCCGGAGTGTCGGTGTACGACGTGCTGATGCATTTGAGTGCGGAACTGCCAAAGGCCGTGGTGTAAGACCTCAACCGTGAAGCGGGACGTGACACCCAGCGATGAACTCACAGCGTTCGTCGAAGAGGCACTCAGCCGAGGCGTCCCGCGGGCGAAGATCGAAGAGGTCTTGCTCTCGGCCGGCTGGCTTTCCCCGGCTGTGGAACCGTCGCTATGTTCCCCGCCTCCACGACCGACGGGTCCCCTCATGCGAATCGCCACACCCACGTTCGCGTTGGCCCTCGCGATCGCGACGGCCGCGCCCTCTGTAGCGGCCGCGCAAGACGGCGTCCTCGTCTACCGGCTCGGACGTGACACAGTGGCGATCGAGCAGTTCTCCCGCACGAGCACGCAGCTCACCGGCGAGACGGTGATGCGGTCCGGTGCCTCGGTCACCCGCACGCAGTACGAGATCGCCGTCGGGCGGGACGGCTGGCCCACGGGGGCTGTGATTCGCCGCCGTCAGGCGGATGGGTCGCCCCTGCCCAATGCGCCGCTGGAGTACCGCTTCACGTTCTTTGCGGATTCCGCTGTGCGCCAGCTGGCGTGGCCTGACAGTGCGCGAACTCAGGGGTTCCGGGTCCGCCACGCCGTTCCCGCCGTGCCGGTCTTTTCGTACGCGCTGCTGGAACTTCTGTGGGAACTGCGACGTAGCGGCGCGGCCGTTGATTCGCTGCCGGCAGTGGGCCTGGGGGGAAACACGGTTGGCTTCGTGGGACTCGAGGCCGTCGGGGGTGACACGCTGCGGTTGCGCGGCGGCCCGTACGCCATGCGGGTCCGGTTCGATGCCGGTGGGCGTCTGCTCGAGGTGGACGGCTCCTTCACCACCAACAAAGCCGTCGGCAGCAGGGCCACGGGGCGGGTGGACATCGGGGCGCTGGCGCGGGCCATGGCGCCCACGGGCGTGCTCTCGCCGCGCGCGAACGCCTACGCGGCATTCCAGCGCGGCCCGATCTTCATCAATTACGGCAGCCCGGCCGTGCGCGGCCGCTCGGTGTGGGGTGGGGTCCTCATACCCTACGACTCCATCTGGCGGGCCGGCGCCAACGAGGCAACCCATCTGGCCACGTCCAAGACGATCCAGTTGGGCGACGTGACACTCGCGCCGGGCCTGTACACCCTGTGGGTACAGCACACGCGCGCCGGCACCTTCCTGATCGTGAACCGCCAGGTGGGTCAGTGGGGAACCATGTACGATGCCGCTCAGGACATCGGACGCGTGCGGATGGAACTCGCGCCGACTCCGCAGCACGTGGAGCATCTCACGTTCACCATCCGGGCAACGGGACCCGAGAGCGGCGCCATCGACATCGCGTGGGGCGACTCCGTGGCCACCGCGACGTTCATGGTACGCCAGCGGTAGCGGTGCGAGGGACCGGCGGCGGCACCTTGCGGTGGGCCGCGCAACGGCAATTCGGTTACCCGATCGTCTCCCGGAGCAGCCGATACCAATTGCCACCCAGGATCTTGTCTATCTCCGCGCCGGTCCGGCCGCGACGGCTGAGGCCTTCCGCGATCGTCTCCATGCGCCGCGGGTGATTGAGCTCCGAGATAAAAAACGGCCAGCGGAACGTAGCAGCCGTGACGGGCCGGAGTCTCGATAGTTCCTCGATCAGCTTCTGCTTTTCCGCCTCGGTATCGGGAATCGTGCGGTGTTCGCGATCGGAGCCGATCCCCACATGATCAATCCCCGCCACGTTGACGGCGTGATCCACGTGCCGGAGATAGTCGTCCAGCGTGTTACGCTCCTTCGCTCCGAGGTATGGATTGATCTGATAGATGCCGACCACGCCGCCTCGATCGGCCAGGCGGCGCAGCGCCTCGTCCGTCTTGTTCCTCGGATGGTCGTACACCGCCTTGCAGCCCGCGTGCGTAATGGCCACGGGTGAGCGTGACACCATGATGCCGTCCAGCGTCGTGGCCTCGCCGCAGTGCGAGAGATCCACCAGCATCCGCGTGGCGTTCATGCGCTCCACGACCTCGACCCCAAAACGCGACAGCCCGGCGTTCGTCCGCTCGAGGCAGCCGTCGCCCAGCAGGTTGCGGGTGTTGTAGGTAAGCTGCACGATGCGGACGCCGAGGTCATACAAGGTCGTCAGCCGCTCGACGTCGTCCTGAATGGGCGTGGCGTTCTGCGTGTAGTAGATGAGCCCGATCTTCCCCTCCCTCGCGGCGCGATCGACGTCCGCCACGGACGTGGCACGGAGGAAACGATCCGAATGGGCGGCGATGTGCCGGTCGTACGCTTCGACCTCCGAGCGCATGTCGTCGAACGCCGTGGCGCCGTGCAACGCGGGGTTCCCCACGGTCACCACGCAGCCCCGCATACCGCTCGCGCGGATCTCGTCAATCAGGGCCATGTCGTAGTCGAGATGGATCTCGCCGAGGCCGTCAATGACGAGCCGACCCCGCTGCTGAGACTCGCGGGCCACCGTCAGCGAGTGAAGACGCTTGCCGGTCACCAGGCCGGCGCCAACGGCGAGAAACGCACGGCGATCCAGCATCGAGCCTCCCGGAGGTCAGAGTCGCGGTCACCGCCGCTCTAAAGCTTCGCTCGGGTCGCCGAACCGCAATACGGCGCTTGACGGGGCACCTTGGAGCGTGGCACCGTTCGCGACCCAATGGCGCCGCCCCTGCCCGTGCCCCCGATCACCGCACCGCCCGCCCTGCGGCGTTCCCTCCAGCTTCCCCACGCCGCCGCGATGGTGATTGGCACGATCATCGGCGCCTCGATCTTCGTGCAGCCCTCGGAAGTGACCGGGGCCGTTCCGTCAGTGAGCGGCGTGTTCCTCGTCTGGGCCATCGCGGGCCTGCTGACGCTGTTCGGTGCACTGATCTGTGCGGAGCTGTCCTCGGCGTTCCCTGAAGCGGGCGGCGTGTATGCCTTCCTGTCCCGTGCGTGGTCGCCGGCGGTCGGCTTCCTGTGGGGCTGGGCAATGTTCTGGACCATGCACTCCGGGATCATCGCCGCCATCGCCACGGTGTTCGCGCGGTACCTCGCGTACTTCGCGCCGCTCGGCGACATCGGCACGCGCATCGTGGCCATCGGCGTGATCGTAATACTCTCGGCCATCAATTATGTGGGCGTGCGACACGGCAGCCTGCTCCAGACCGCGTTCACGGCGGGCAAGCTCGTGGCCGTGCTGCTGATGATCGTGGTGGCGTTCACGCTCGGCGCTCGAGTCCCCGAGCACTTCGCCGGCGGCACGACGCCGCTCGCGGGCGTTCCGTTGCGCGATACCCTGCTGGCGCTCGTTGCCGGGCTGTTCGCGTTCGGCGGATGGCACATGGTGACGTACACGGCGGAAGAGACCGTGGATGCCGAACGCACGATCCCGCGCGCGTTGTTCATCGGGGTGATGGTCGTGACGGCGGCCTACATCGCGCTCAACGCGGCCTACCTTTACGTGCTCCCGCTCGACACCGTGGCGCGATCCACACGCGTGGCCGCCGATGCCGCGGACGCCCTGCTCGGCCGCGGCGGGGGAAACGTGATGGCAGGATTGGTGATGTTCTCCACCTTCGGCGCGGTGAGCGGCATCATTCTCACGGGCCCGCGCGTGTACTACGCCATGGCGCGAGACGGCCTCCTGTTCCCGTGGGTGGCCGCCGTGCATCCACGATTCCAGACTCCGCACGTGGCGATCGTGCTCCAGGCCCTGTGGGCCTCGTTCCTCGTGGCGACCGGGACGTTCCGCGCTCTGTTCACACGGGTGGTGTACACCGAGTGGATTTTCTTCGGTGTGATGTCGCTCGGCCTGATCGCGCTGCGGCGGCGGAGCGAGTATGCGCCCCGCTATCGCGTGTGGGGGTACCCAGTCGTCCCGGTCTTGTTCGCGCTGTCATCCGGCGCGATCGTGGTGAATCAGGTGATCACGGCGCCGGGAGAGAGCGCCGCGGGGCTGGGCCTCGTGGCGGCGGGGTTGCCCGTGTACTTATTGTGGCGGCGTCGGGCGAGCGCGAGCTGATGGACGTCGTCACGCGTTTCGTAATGAGATGACCCGAGGCTGCCCCCGGGTACTCCAGCAAGGCGCCAATGACAATCATTGACTTTCACAACCACTACTACCCGCCGGCCTATCTCGACGCGGTGAAGAGCGGTGCCCGCGTTCGCGTCACCGCCGACCCGGACGGCAATCCCGTGTTGCACTATCCCGGCGACTACAACGTGGTGGTCCCGGGGCATCGGGACATCGCGTATCGCGAGCGCGTGCTGGAGGAGGAAGGGATCACCCGGCAGGTCGTGACGTTCACCACGCCCGGGACGCACTACGAGGAGCCGGCAGTGGCAATCCGTCTCGCGCGCCTGGTGAACGACGCATTCGCCGAGGTCGCGAGCGAGCGACGACGGCGCTTCAGCGCGCTCGCCACGCTACCACTCAATGACCCGGCCGCCTCCGTTGCCGAGTTCGAGCGCGCGGTGACCCAGCTCGGCCTGCGCGGGGCAATGCTGTTTTCCAACGTGAACGGCGTGGCGCTGGCCGATCGCTGCTACTGGCCGCTGTACGAGCGCGCCGCCGAACACCGCGCCATCCTCTACATCCACCCGGCGCACCCGGTGGGCGTGGAGGCGATGACCGAGTACTGGCTGATGCCGCTCGTGGGGTTCCTGCTCGATACCACGCTCGCCGCGGCGAAGCTTGTGTTCAGCGGGGTGGTGGAACGGTTCCCCGGCATCACCTGGGTTCTCACGCATCTGGGCGGCGCGATTCCCTATCTCGCCGAGCGGCTCGATCGCGGCTACGAGGCGTTTCGCGAGTGCCGCGAGCACATCAAGCAGCCGCCAAGCGCCTATCTCCGCCAGTTCTATTACGACACGGTGAACTTTGATCCCCAGGCGTTGCGGCTCGCGATCTCGTTTGCCGGGCCGGAACGGATTCTCGCGGGAAGCGACTATCCCCACATGATCGGGAGCCTGAGCAAGATGAAGCAGAGCATTGCGGCGCTCGACCTTGCGGCGCAGGATCGCGCCGCGATCCTGGGCGGCAACGCCGCGCGCCTGCTGAGACTGTGAGACTTCGAAGAGCCCTCCAATGAACAGCCCCATGCGTTCACTCGTCCTTCGTCCGTGCGCCCACCTCGTGTTCCCGATGCGCGCCTGCTATTCCAGAGCGACGTGCTGACGCCCGGGGCCAATCTCCCGCGGGCCGGCAGCGCCGAGATCGTTGCCGCTGTTCGGAGGCTCGGGATCGTAGTGGACCGCGTTGTGGGCGGCCACGGCGGCGTCGCCACGTGGCAGCAGGTGGAGAGCGCCGCTCGGAACTAGCGCCTCACCCGGAACCCGTCGGGCGATGGGACTGGGGGGAAAGCGAGTCCGGTGTCTGTCCTGCCAGCGCGTACATGGATGCCACGCCGGCGACGACCACGATCAGTCCGAGCCACCCGGGCAACGTGAGGCGCTGTCCCAGCAGCGCAAACGCGAGTAGCGCCCCAACCACGGGCTCGATCGTTGCTGTGACCGCCGTCGGCG
>DATMAW010000078.1:0-2514 GCA_035559715.1 Gemmatimonadales bacterium
GTGCCCAGCGCCGGCGATACACTCCCCACGATCCCGATCGTCAGCGTCCCGGCACCGGTAAGCGTCGTGGACAGCAGGGCGTTCGGGTTGAACGTCGTGAACGTCGTCGGGTAGCTCGTCCAGTTGAGCCCGTCCGTGGCCGAGAACGTGATCGGGATGCTGCCGCCCGGGCCAGTCAGCACCGTGGGCAACGTGAAAGCAACCGAGACCGCCGCGCTGGGCTCGCCGGTCACGTCCCACCGGCCGCCATTGGCCGCCGGATCGGCGATGGTCCCGACCGAACCCGCCGTGACCGACCCGAATTGCAGATCGTTCACGCCGGTCACGTTGAGAGGCGCAATGCCCACGACGAGAGCGATGGCGTTGATGACGTCCGCGTCCGACGTCTGAGCCGCTGCCGGGCTCGAGGACACGCCCATCAGTCCGACCACGAGCGCGGCCGCGGCCAGCGTGCCCTTCAGCCCCTTCACACGAAACATGTTGCTTCCCCCTTTTCTCACCATTGTGTGGTTTGGAAGTGTGCGTCCGCCTGGCGGATCGCCATCAGTGCACTGGGAGGACCGAGCAAGCGCCACGCCACGCGGCTCACCCGGTGACAACCTCTAAGTCGTTGTGTGGATGAGTGTTGCCCCACGAGCCGGGACGGCAAAATGAAGCAGATATGGCGGCCGGGCCACAGATGTTGACGCCCGTCTTCGGCCTCCTTCATAGCGGCGACAGAGTTAGCGCGCTTGACGTGTGTCCGCTAGAGCGGCGCCACGCCGTGCTGCTGGTGGCTCGCCGATTAGAACGGTAACGTTGGCTTCACCCCATGCAGCACGAGTCGTTTCATGCACCGCTCGCTCGCCATTTGTCTCGTCGCGTCGTTGGCTGCCAGTCCCCTTCCCGCCCAGGAGCGTCCCCACGACGTGCTGCTGCTCGGTGGGCAGGTGTTGGACGGCGCGGGGAATCCGTGGGTGAAGCAGGACATTGCGATCCGGGACGCGCGAATCACCTTCGTGGGGAACGCCAGGGACGCCCGGGTGAGCGCGCGCGACACCGTGAACGTCTCCGGTCTCGTCGTCACCCCCGGGTTCGTGGACATGCACAGTCACGCGGAGTTCGAAACGCCCCACGGGCGTGAGTCGCTGTCGTTCCTGTATCAAGGCATCACCACCGCGGTGATCGGCGTGGACGGCGGCGGAACGAATAACCTGCGCCAGCTGTTCGACGGGTTCGTGCGGCAGGGCATTGGGCTCAACGCGTTGTCGTACGTGGGGCAGGGGGCGGCGCGCGGTTCGGTGATGGGCGCGGCGGATCGCCCGCCCACCGCGCGCGAGATGGAGGCCATGAAAGCCTACGTCCGGAAGGGCATGGAAGAGGGCGCGCTCGGCCTTTCGACCGGCCTGTTTTATTCCCCCGGCTTTTTCGCCTCGACAGACGAAGTGGTCGAGTTGAACCGGGTGGCCGCGGAGTACGGCGGCATCTACGACACGCACGATCGCGACCTCGGCGCAGCGTACCAGGGGATCGGCTATCTCGCGTCCACGAAGGAAGCGATCGAGATCGGCGAGCGGGCCGGCACCCCCGTGATCTTCAGCCACTTCAATCCGCAAGGGCGTCACAACTACGGCCGCGCGGCGGAAGGAGCCCGGCTGATCGAGCAGGCGCGGGCCCGCGGCGTGAACGTCATGGCGGCTCAGCACACGTACAACGCCACGCAGTCGAGTCTTTCCGCGTACGCGATCCCCCGCTGGGCGGCCGTGGGCGGGCAGGCGGAGATGGTGCGGCGGTTCGACGATCCGGTCATCGCCGGGCGGTTGGACGTCGAGACCATGGAGATGCTCGCGATCCGCGGCGGCGCCGAGAAGATCCTGTTCGTGGACGAACGGGCGGATCTGAACGGCAAGACGCTGGCGCAGGTGGCTGCTGGGTGGGGGCTTCCCGTACCGCAGGCGGTGCGGCGGATTCTACGGGACGGCAACGCTTCGGTCATGAACCTCGAGTTGTACGACGACAACAACACGCGGTACCTGGCCACCAAGGATTGGATGATGACGTGCACGGACGGCCGCACGCCGTATCCCGGCCGAGAGGTCGTGCATCCGCGGCCCTACGGGGCGTTCACCAAGAAGTTGCGCTGGCTCGTGCTGGATGACTCCGTGATCAGCCTGCCGTTCGCCGTGCGCGGCATGACGTCCCTCGCCACGACGTTCCTGGGCCTTCCCGATCGCGGCTTGGTGCGGCCGGGGTTCTACGCCGATCTCGCCGTGTTCGACGTGGCGCGCATCCGGGACAAGGCGACGTACGACAACCCGCACCAGTATTCCGAGGGCACGGTGCACGTGCTGGTGAACGGGACGTTTGCCATCCGGAACGGCCGGCACACGGGCGCGCTCGCGGGCAAGCCGATCCTTCGCGGTGGGCGCGTGTACGGCGGGGCCTAGCGGCGCTCCGGCTTGCGCGCTCCTAGAACCCGCCCGCGCCCGCCGAGTACAGCGCGTTGAAGATCAGCTTGTACGTTCCGCGCGGCTG
>DATMAW010000079.1:0-17534 GCA_035559715.1 Gemmatimonadales bacterium
CCACAACATCGCCTGCCGCGCGCTTCGCGCGTCGAGGGCCAGACGGCGGGTCCTGCGCACAGGGGGAACCTCGGGCTGGGCGGCGGGCGAGGCCTCGGCCGGCCGTTCCATGTACTTCGCGTGAAACGCTTTGTGCGACGCGCCGCCGGCCGGCTCCAGCGTCTCGAGCGAGTACGCTTCGGCCTCGGTCACCTGCTCGATGGAGCGGATATCCTCCACAGGCGCGCGGACGGTGAACTCCGGACGGCCTCGCTCGATCTCCAGGGACTCGCCTTCCGTCTCCACCTCGAGCGATTCCTCACGGCGCCGTTCGACCTCGCCACTCAGGATGCGATAGATCTCATCGGCTAACAGTTCGGGCGGCGCCGATTCCGCCTGTGGTTCGCGACTCTCGACCGGCCGGCGCGTCGGTTGAATTCCGCGTGGAGCCCGATCGCGAACCTCCACGCGCGTCGTACGCGGTGCTTCCGGTCGCCGAACCTCTCGTGGGCGGCGCTGGCGCGGCTGCTCCGCTTCAGGCGGCTTCTTCTTCTTGCCGCCCCCGAACAGTCCGAACAGGACCGCGAGGGCAATCAGCAGCTGGACGAGATCTTCCAGGCCCATTAGGTCTCGCGCGGCTCCTCGCCCTTGGCGAGCGTCTTTCGCATTTCGGTGTCGGCTTCGATGTTGCGATAGCGCACGAAGTCCATCACGCCGAGTCGCCCGCTGCGCAACGCCTCGGCAATGGCCAGGGGCACCTGTGCCTCCGCTTCCACCACCTTGGCGCGCATCTCCTGCGTTCTGGCTTTCATCTCCTGTTCCGTGGCAACGGCCATGGCGCGGCGTTCCTCGGCCCGGGCCTGCGCGATTCGCTTGTCCGCCTCGGCCTGGTCGGTCTGCAGCTCGGCGCCGATGTTCTTCCCCACGTCCACGTCGGCAATGTCAATCGAGAGGATCTCGAAGGCAGTGCCGCTGTCGAGGCCCTTGGCGAGCACCGTCTTGGAGATGTTGTCGGGGTTTTCCAGCACGGCCTTGTGCGAGACCGCCGAGCCGATGGTGGAGACGATGCCCTCGCCCACACGGGCCAGGATGGTCTCTTCGCCCGCGCCACCGACCAGCCGCGCGATGTTGGCCCGCACGGTGACACGCGCCAGCGCGATCAGCTGAATGCCGTCTTTGGCCATGGCGGCGACCTTGGGCGTCTGAATCACTCGCGGATTCACCGAGACTTGCACGGCGTCCAGCACGTCGCGGCCGGCGAGATCAATGGCAGCGGCCCGCTGAAAGCCCAGGTCAATGCCCGCCTTGTCGGCGGAGATCAACGCCTTGACCACGCGATCCACGTTGCCGCCGGCCAGGTAGTGCGCCTCGAGCCCCGTAATGTCCAGCTTGAGCCCCGCCTTGGTGGCGTTGATCAGCGGTCGAATCACGGCGGCGGGACTCACCTTGCGGAGCCGCATGCCGATCAATGTGCCGAGGCCAACCGAGACGCCGGCCGCCCACGCCTCGATCCACAGGCGAACCGGGATGAAGCTCAAGATGGCGCCAATCACGACGGCGCCGACGATGAGGAGAAGCGGCAAGATCCAGGGGGCGATCGCGATCAATTCACTCATGAAGGGTCCTCGAGTCTAGAGCCGGGGTTGGTTCCACGATCAGGCTTTTTCCACTTCGGCGGTCGGGATCACCACCATGCGGTAGGCTTCCGCCCGCACGACCCGGACACGGGAGCCTTTCGCCACGAATCCCGCATCGGAGACGACGTCCACGCGCTCATCGCCGATCAGCACCACGCCTGAGGGATGGAGGTCGGTCAGCGCCACGCCTTCGCGGCCCACCAGATCCTCGCGTTCCGGGGCCGAGATGTATCCGGCATCGCGGTCGGTGGCGGCCTGCAGAAAGATGCCGCGCGTGCGCGTGGTGCGCGGCATGATGCGCAGCAGCGTGTACATCATGGCGATGACGATCACGCCCGTGGTCATGATCACGCCGCTCGCGCGTGCCACGTCGGCCCACGTGGGCAGGTTGCCGATCAACGTGAGGAACACGGAGGAGCCGATGAGCAAAATGCCCAGGATGCCGGCCACGCCGAATCCCGGGATGACGAAGATCTCCACGCCCACCGCCACGAGGCCCGCGACCAAGAGAATGACCTCCTCCCAACCGGCGAGCCCAATGATCAGGTGGCTTCCGAAGAACGCGGCCAGCGAGGTTAGGCCCACGGCACCGGCAATGCCGAAGGACGGCGTCTTGATCTCCATCAAGATCCCGAGCATTCCGACGGAGAGCAGCAACGGCGCCACCATGGGATGGGACAGGAACCGCACCACGTGCTCCGCCCAGTTGATCCCAACCGTGACGACCTCGGCATTGTCGAGGCCGAGCCGTTCCAGCATGGCGTCGAGATCGGCCACTTCCGCGGTAGCCACTCGGAGGCGGACGGCCTCTCCCGCCGTCAGTGTCAACAGTTTCCCCTTCTCCACCACGCCCTCGATGCCGATCTCCTCGTCCACCATGGCCTCGGCGAGGCGCGGGTTGAGGCCGCGTCGCTCGGCCAGCGCGCGGAACTCGCCGCGCATGGCGCTCACGATCTTCTCCGGGGCTTTTTCACCGGTTCCACCCACGGGCGTCGCCGCGCCGATCGAAGAGCCGGGCGTCATGTAGATGGAGTCAGCCGCCAGGGCGATCATGGCGCCGGCGCTCCAAGCGTGCACGTTCACCAGCGCGTGGACGGGAACCTCGGCGGCCACAATTGCCTTCACGATCTGTTGCGCCGCGTCCACTCGGCCACCGGGTGTCTCGATGTCGAGGACCACGGCGTCCGCACCCGCGCCCTGGGCTTGCTCGATGACGCGCTCGATGTAGGGGGCGAGGCCCATCTCGATGACGCCGGACACCGTGGCGCGATAGACCACCGCGCGCTGCGCGGCCGCCGGCGCGGCTGTCGCCACCGCCATCACGAATGCAGCGAGGATAACACGAAGCATGGCCGTCCCTGCGCAATGGGCCCCACTCAAGCTAGGGGCGATGCGACGTGGCCGGTAGAGAGCGGGCGATCGCAGGCGATCTCGGGCGATGACAGGCGATGGCACACGATGAGGGGCTCTCCCGAACTGAGGAGGCCGAGATCAGCTGTGACCGCCGTCATCCCCTCTCCCCACACCGGTCACACCCGCCGCACCGAGTGAGCTTCTCCCCGAGGTATTCCAGCAGTATCGCCCGGCGGCACGCGCGGGTCGCGACGTATTGCCGCATCGTTTCGAGCCCGCGCCGGGCTGCGGTCACGTGGGGCGGAGGTGGTTCCTGCGGCGCCGTGGCCGTTCGGGCTGAGATGAGGCGCGCCAGCGCGAAGTCCCGCTCGGTCCAGAACAGGACACAATGGGCTGGGGCGCCGTCCCGTCCTGCCCTGCCGGCCTCCTGGTAGTAGGCCTCCGGTCTCGGCGGAATGCCGAGGTGTGCCACGAGTCTCACGTCCGGCTTGTCTATCCCCATGCCGAATGCATTGGTGGCAGCGATGATCCGAATCCTGCCGTCGAGGAACCGGGAGAGGAGGGCGCGTCGGGCCCCCGGTGGAAGGGCGGCATGGTACGGGGCGGCCGCGAAGCCTCGCCACCGCAGCACCTTGGCCACGGCATCGGCCCGGTTACGCGTCGGGACGTACACGATGGCGCTCCCGCCGCCGGCGCCCAGCATCCCGATCATCCCGATCAGTGTCTGAAACCGCTCTCGCTCAGCGCTCACGCGGCGAGCTTCGAACCGTAGATTGGGCCGATCGAAGGTGCCGATGGCCCGAACCGGTCGCCGCAAGCGAAGCACGCGGACGATGTCCTCGCGCGTGGCCGGCGTGGCCGTGCCCGTCACGGCGATCGTGGGCGGGTCTCCCAGCGCCGCGCGAAGTCTGCCGATGGACCGGTAGGCGGGCCGGAAGTCATGTCCCCATTCGCTGATGCAATGCGCTTCGTCCACGGCGAGAAGCGAGATCTCCCGCTGTCCCGCAATGGGCAACAGCTGAGCCAACCGCTCCGGCGCCGCGTACAACAGTTGCACGGCGCGGGCCATGACGGCTTCCCACACGGCGCGCTGAAGCTCCGGTGTCTGTGTGCTCGAGAGATACGCCGCTCCTACGCCCCTGGCCCGCAGTGCCGCGACCTGATCCTGCATCAGCGAGATCAGCGGCGAGACGACGATCGTGAGCCCGGGAAGAACGAGCGCCGGGACTTGATAGCACAGCGACTTGCCGCCGCCGGTGGGGAGCAGCGTGAGGCAGTCGCGGCCGTACAAGGCGGCGAGGATTGCTTTGCGTTGCCGGGGGCGGAAGTCCTGGTAGCCCCAATGACGCTGGAGGGCCTCCTGTGCTTGAGCGAGGAGAGGCGAGGAAGGGCGAGGAGAGGTGAGGAGGGTCACCGAGGGGACCGCCTGTGAGCGTGCTGCAGACCTCTGCCCAGTCGCCCCACGAGATCGGACTCCATCTCAGGCCGCTAGCAATCTGGGGCCGGTCGGCGGACCGCCGTCATCAATTCATTGCATGGCGCACCATTCTAACGCACGCTCCTCGTCGCTCCTCGCCACCCCGCGCCTCTCCTCGCCGTCTCTCAATCCGCCGTCGGCTTCCCTCCTTTTCGAATCCACCGATCCATCCACTCTTTCTGCCGTCTCGCGGTCTCGTATTGCAGTCCCGGTTCGCTGGGTCCGTGGCCCGTGCGCGGGAGCCAGATCAGTTCCGTCGGTACGTTCAGGGCCCGCAGCGTGTGATAGAAGATCTGGGCCTGATTGGGCGGCACCCGCGCATCGTTGCGGCCGTGAATGATGAGGGTGGGCGTTGACGCGTCCTTCATGTGCGCGAGCGGTGAGGAGCGCTGGTACTTCTCCCATCGGCCGGGCTCCCACGGGCTCCCGCCGAAATACGCCTCGAACGTGTGGATGATGTCCTGTGTGCCCCACATGGCGATGTTCTCGGTGATCGCCGCGCCGGCAACGGCGGCCTTAAAGCGGTTCGTCTGTGACACGGTCCACGCGGTCATGTACCCACCGTAGCTCCACCCCATGACGCCGAGTGAATCCGGATGCGCCACACCGCGAGCGATCAATGAGTCCACGCCCGTCATGATGTCCTGGAAGTCCAACCCGCCCCAGTCCTCGATGACCGATCGCACGCTCGCATCGCCGTACCCGCTCGAGCCGCGAGGATTGGGCAGGAGTATCGCGTAGCCGTCTGCGGCGTAGCGCTGGGCGTCGTTGTTGAACGAGGAAGCCTGGAAGTTCTGCACGAACACGCCCGACGGCCCCCCGTGGATCTTGACAATGAGGGGCACGCGGCCGCGCGATGGAGACCACCCGGCCGGGTACACCAGCAACCCCTCGATCACGCGGCCATCCACGCTCTTCCACCGCACGAGGTCGGTGAGTCCCACCGCCCAGCCCGTGGCGTGCTCGTTGTGGCGCGTCTGAGGGCTGGTGTTCTTCAGCATTCCGGCGACCGCCGGCCGCTCCGGAAGCGAGGCGGCATAGACCTCGGCGGGCTTGCCTGGTGACTCTTCCACGAACGCCACGCGTCTGCGATCGGCCGAAAACGCGGCGTTTCCTGCCACGCCCTGCTCCCCCGTGAGGCGCAACGGCTGCCGCGTGGCGAGCGGCATGTAGAACAGGCCGCGCGTGGTGCCGGTAGTGGCCTCGAAGAACACCGCCCGGCCGTCCGGTGTGAACACGTAGTCCGACGGATCGAGGTCGGCGGCCGGCGAGACGTCCTCCACCGGGCCGCCGTCTCGGGGGATGCGATAGACGCGCGAATATCCCAGCCGATACCCGGGGGCCTGGTATCCCTGGAAGTAGATGAACGCCCCATCCGGACTGAAGACCGGCGAGTCATCGCTGCCCGGGTTGTCGGTGAGTCGCCGTGGAGTTGCCGTCGAGTCGCGCGCGCTCACGGTCCAGACGTCGGTCTTCCATGCGTCGGTGATTCGTGGCGAGGGTGCGGCCGCGAACGCGATCAGAGCGCCGTCCGGGCTCCAGTGGAACGACTGCACGCTGTACTCCGCGCCGCCCGTCACCCGGCGTGCCGTTCTGCGGGCGACGTCGAGCAGCCACAGATGCGTGAATCGACCCGGCTCGCCCTCCACCGTTACATCACGCCCCTGGTCTCGCCTGCGACGCTCGTCCGCCGGGCGCGGCTCGGGCGCGAGGAACGCGATCTGCGCGCCGTCGGGGGACCAGGCGTACTGCCGGATCGGCGTCTCATGCTGATAGAACTTCTCCGGCTCGCCGCCGCTCGCTCGCATGAGATAGAGCGCACTCGTGGAGTCGCCCGTCCTGCCGCTGTCCCGAGCGGATAGGAACGCGAACACTGCGCCGTCGGGCCGCCAGCGAGGATTCGTGTCGTCCCTGGAATGGCTCGTGAGCTGTACCTGCCGCGGGGGGGCTCTCTCCGAGAACTCCAGCATCCAGATGTCCACGTCGTAGTAGTTCTCGTCCAACAGCGCGTTGCGGACCGTGTACAGCAGGCGACGGCCATCGGGAGAGAACTCGAGCGATCCCAGGCCAACGACGGTGAACAGGTCTTCCAGGCGCGGGTGAGGGGGAGCTTCTCCGGTTTGCGCCGGCGCGGGAACCGGCAACCAGGGCACGGCCACGGCGCACAGGAATGCGAAGCGATAGACAAGTCCACGAAAGGCCATGACGAACTCCACGGATTTCTCGGCAGGATGGGCGTGATTATGCACCGCTGTGCGTTTTTTCGATACTCGCATTGCGGCCCATGGGCCTCAGATTACCCAGTGCCAGTGGCAACGCGTAGAGTCGGAACTGCGTCCAAAATCCGGGGCGCCCGTTGCCGATTCGGGGCGGGCGTGGCGGAACGGCAGACGCAGCGTACTGGTTTCCTGCGGCCGCTCCACGTTTTTCCACCCTCGTTGAGCTAGTGCTTCAGGAAGCGCTCGACCGACTTGCGGAAGTCCGGCGTGGTTCGCGCGATCGCGTTGACCCGCGCCCCCAGCCGGATGGCTTCGGAGAAGTCCATCCGGTCAATCGCGTAGAGCTGCCGCTTGGTCAGTGCCAGCGCCGTGGCGCTCGCGGCGACAAGATTGCGCAGCAGGTCTGTCACCGCATCCTCGAAGGACTCGGCCGGCGCCACCCGGGCCACGAGACCGAGCTGCATCGCTTCCGTGGCGTTCAGCGTGCGTCCGCCGGCCACGAGATCGAATGCCACCTTCTCTCCCACGGCGCGGCGTAGCATCGCCAACACCATGGCCGGCACGAACCCGCGCTGTACTTCGGGATACCCGAACGTGGCGTCCGCGTGAGCGATCGCAATGTCGCAGGCGGTGACGAGCCCTGCCCCCCCCGCGAGTGCCCTCCCCCGCACGACCGCGACGACCGGCTTGGGCAGGGCGCGCATGCGGACGAACACCTCTCCCAATCGTAGTGCCGCGGCCTCGTTTTCCTCGGCGGGACGGTCGGCGGAGGCCAGTAGCTCCGCGAGATCCGCTCCGGCGCAGAAGTCCGTCCCCGCCCCGGTCACGGCGACCACGCGGACGTCCGCCTGCAGATCCGCCTCCTCCAGCGCCGACAGCAGCGCGTCAATCATCGCGCCGTTCAGAGCGTTCTTGCGCTCGGCCCGGTTGAGCGTGAGGTGCATGACGCCGCTTTCAACGCGGGACAACAGCGGCTCAGCGGACACGGAGCGACCCCGGCACCGCAATCTCCATGCGCAGCAACGCGGTGGAAAACACCTTCCCCTGCGCATCCGTCTTGAGGGAGATGGTTCCCCCTCCCCCCAGGGCTCCGTGCAACAGGAAGTTGAGGGCGTGCAGATTGGGAAGTTCGAACCGCTCCACGTTCCCGCGGATCACCTTGCGAAAATGCCGCTTCACCCGCGCGGCCGTCACTTCCTTCACGAGGATGGGATAATACTCCGGCCGCAACGCGATTAGCCCCACGTTAGCCGTGTCACCCTTGTCGCCGGAACGCGCGTGGGCGAGGCGGAGCAGCTGGACGGTTCGTCTCATGCCTCCACGATCTCCGTGCTCGGCTTCACTTCGCTCTTGGGAATCAGCGCCGGCCAATATGCCACGATTTCCTCGACCTTGGGCCGCCCTCCGGCGAAACCGGTCACGCTCGGCGGGCCGTTCAGGATTAGAGGGGCGATCTCACGGGTGAACCGCTCTACAGGCGCCCGCTCGCGTGCCCGTACGCCGACCCGTAGTTGAACCTCCGCGAGATCGGGCCCCGGCGGCGGCGCCAGTGGTCCGTGTGTCGCGTTGGCGCCGACAAACTCGGTGAGAATCTCCTCGAAGTCCAACCCCAACGCGCCAAGCCGCGCCCGCAAGACCTGATCGGCGCGGCGCGCCTTGGCAAGCGCGTCCGGCCACGCGTACACCAGCGTGCCGACCGCCTTGAAACCGTACGCGTAGGCCGCGGAGACCTTGAGGGAATCGGTCGCGGGCCGGCCGCGAACGCCGGACACCTCGACGCGGTTCCGCCCGGCCTGCTTGAGATTGATGGTCGTGAAGTCCGCAACGCAGTCCGGCGTGATGTAGGCCCGGGGGTCGCCCATCTCGTACAGCAATTGCTCGGTCACCGTGGCCACCGACACGAGGCCGCCGGTGCCGGGGTGCTTGGTTACGGCGAACGTCCCGTCATCGCGCGCCTCGATGATGGGGTAGCCGGGGTCCTCCAGCGGGATGCGCCGCCAATTCACCAGGCAATTGCCGCCCGAGCACTGCGCGCCACATTCGATAATGTGCCCGGCGACTGTTCCCGCGGCGAGCCGGTCCCAGGCGGTTTCCGGCCAGCCGAACTCGTGGATCATGGGTGCGAGCGTGAGTCCCGTGTCCGTCACGCGCCCAGTGACGACGACGTCCGCCCCATGGCGCAGCGCCTCGACGATCGGCCGGGCGCCGAGGTACGCGTTGGCGCTCTGCACCCGGGGCCGCACATCGGCGATCGGCTGGCCCGTATCCAGGTTCGCGAGCGCGTGACCTGCGCCGATCAATTCATCCAGCCGCGGGAGCAAGTCGTCGCCGGTCACCACGCCAACCCTCACGCGGCCGCCCAGGCCAAGCCGTTGGGCCACGGCGAGCACCGCCGCCGCACAGCCGTGCGGGTTCACGCCGCCCGCATTGGCGATGACCTTGATGCGGCGCTCCACCAGTTGGGGAAGCAAACGCTCCATGGCGTTCACGAAATCCGTGGCGTATCCCAGCGCGGGATTCCTGGCGCGTTGCTTTTGGAGAATGGACATGGTGACTTCGGCCAGGTAGTCCATCACCAGGTAGTCAATGGGCCCGCCCTCCACCTGGCGTACCGGTGCCTCGAGCCAGTCGCCCCAGAAGCCTTGGCCGGCGGCGATTCGCACCACGCGGCTGTCTCGCCTCACTGCTCGCGCCCGAGGGGTCCCTGTTTGGTGGAGGGGGGGGCGGATGGCAGCGACGCGGTGACCCGCACCAACGGATCGTAGCCCGGCATCACCGGCACGTCCGGCGGAAGGATGGGCCATGCCAGAGCCGCTGAGGCTCCGGGACCGATCTGCACGGCCTCATCCGTGCGCTCGAGAAGCGCCAGCCTCCACGGCTCGGCGGCGACGAGCGAGAGCGTCACGTCGGCTTGCCACCGGCCCAACGCACGTTCACGGGCAAACGCGGGGAACAGCTCCACCGACAGCGTGCGCCCGGCGTGCGAGGAATCCAGCGCGAGCGTCACGCCCCCCACGGCGTGATTGAGCGGGTCGTCGGCGATCGGCCGGCCCTGATCGAAGAGCGTGACGCCGAAGTCCGTGATCTCGTTCCACATTGCGGGGTCCAGGCTCACCTGGACTACGAGTTCTCGCGCCCACGCGGGAATCTCCACGTTGAGGGTCTCGGGGTCGGCCCGCTGCCCCGTCACCCGAGCCAGCTTGGTCAGTCCCGCAATCTCCGCCGTGACGATTGGCTCCTGAGTTTCGTGGGTGCGATTCCGGAGCTCCACGCCGCGCGCTGCGGAAATGGTCTCGATCGCCACGCCTGGGAGTGCGGCGCGGAATCGGTAGCGCGCCTCGCTGGCCGGTGGCGCCACGACCACGGCTTCGTAGACTCCCGGCACCAGCGCGTCCGCCGCAACATCCAGTCGCGCCAGGGCGGGGCCTGCGGATGTTTCGTCGAGACGGGCTTCGATGCGGCCGCCGCGCCGATACGGCTGGCCACCTGGCTCGAAGAGATAGAGCGTGGCGCCGGCTTCGTCCTCGGTTTGCACTTCCACGCGCAGGCCACCGGCATCGGCCGGGACGGCAAGGAAGAACCGCGCCACGGCTCCGGGCTCGAGGGCTCCAGCCGTATCAATGGGCTGGTCCAGCGGCAGCGGTACCACGATCGTGTTCGTGAGACCGAAGAACGGCCCCGCGGCCGGGTCGGACGCCGAGCGAGCCCACACCGTGCCCACGTAGAGCCCGGGCCGTTGCAGCGCGCGCGCGTCGTACGTCACGGGAATGCTCGCCGGATCACCGCTCAGCTCGATCCCTGCCGGGGCGCGAAGCCACGGCGCGTCGGACGCCAGGAGCAACCGCGCGGCTGCCTGGCCAGCGACGGGCGTGACCGAGAATCGCTGGATCGTGTCGCCGGAACCAGCCAGCCCGGAGCGTCGCATCGCCGCGGATGCGCGTGAGGTGTTCCCCCCGTCCGGCAACGCCCGCACGACGAATCGGCCAGCTTGATGCCCCGCGCGCAGCCAATTGTAGGCTCGCACGAGATCAGGGATGCCGGCGCCCATGTCCAGGACGCTGGCGCCGGGTACCGTGGTCGCGGTGGCGGTAAGCGACTGCTTCAGCTCGCTGGCGGGCACGCGACGCCCGGCCTGCCTCATGGCCGACTGGAGAATCGCGATCGCGCCGGCGACCTGTGGGGCGGCCATGCTTGTGCCGGCCGAGACTTCTTCTCCGGTGTGCCACAGCGGGACGTTGGAGTACGCCACTCCCGGAGCGCACAGGTCCGGCTTGGCGACTTCCCCGCCGCGCGCGCTCCACCACCCGATGACGTCGGACGCCGTCGGAAGTTCCGGGTCCGGCGGTCTGGCGAACACGCCGGGGAGCAACGCGCACACGGCGATGGCGTGGTCGGCTGATGCCGGAAACCCTACGCTCGAGATGCCTGGTCCCACGTTCCCCGCGCTCACCACGACCGGGATATCCGGGTGCGCCAGGGCGAATTCGTTCACCATGGAGTCAATCGCCGCCCCGCCTTCGATCTCGTTACCGACGCCGTAGCTCAGGTTGATCACCAGCGGCGAGCGGCGGCGCGCGGCGAACTCCGCCGCGTACTCCAGCGCGCGGGCCATACTTCCCGTGACGGAGATCTTGCCCCGTCCATTGTCGGCGATCTTGAGCGCAAGCACTTGCGCGCCGGGCGCCACCCCATCGAACCCGTTCACGCCGAAGAGGTCGTGCCCCGCGGCGATGCCCGCCACGTGCGTGCCGTGGCCCGAGTTGTCGAAGAACAGGTCGAGCACCGGTTGGCCGTCCGCTTCTTCAATCTTGGCGGCGATGGTCACCGGCGCGCGGCCGAACGCCAGGGTCTCGCCACCGGCGGCGAAATCGTGAATCGCGTTTTCGTCCGCGAGCGAGCCGTCGCCGTCGCTGTCCGCCGTCAGCACCCAACCGTCGCTCGCGCGGGCGACAATGAGCGGAAGCACGTCGTCCTGGTCGCCATCGCCGTTCACGTCGGCTGCCGCGCCGCGACCAAGGGGCCGCTCGCGTAGCACGCCGCCGTAGAGCGGCGGCCCGGCAAGCCGCGTCACGCGCCCCACGCCCGTCAGCAGCTGCCCGCCGATCCGCACAGAGCCGTCGGGGCTCGCCTGAACGAGCGCCAGCGGAATGCGCCCTTCGCCGGAGAAGTCCCGAACGTCAACGAGCTTTCGTTCGCCGCTGGCTGTCTTCGCCAGCCCCGGCACGCCGGGATCAACGCCGCCGTCGAGCACGGCGATGATCACGCCGCGGCCATCGTAGTTCGGGAAGGTCCTGAGGAACGCGTCGATGCCGAGGGACCGGAGCGGCATGAGACCGGCGATACGGGCCAGTTGCGGCGGAATCGCGGGGCGACGGGTTGACCGAGGCAGCGGCGTGGGATGCGCAGACATTCTGCCCGCGTCCGCGCCAACGTTCGCCACCGACGCCGGCGCGTCCACCGGCGGCACGGCGACCGGAGCGGGACGTGCCCCTCCGCAGGCGGCGACGACGGCGGCGAGGCTGGGGATCCATGCCCCTCGACGTGTCATCATGGATCGTCTCGCCGCGGCACGTCCAGGAGCGGTAGGACGAACGGTCCGATGTGGGGGCCACGAAACCGCGTGACCACTCGGAGGATGTGTACGAGCGTATCGCGGACGTCTTCCGGCGGCAGGATGGCGTCCACGAACCCGCGTGCTGCCGCGTAGCGAGCGTCGAGTTGGTGCTCGTAGTCCTGCCGCATCTTCTCCACCTGATCGGCGACCTCGGGATCCGCGGCGCGGTTCCCGAAGACCGCCTGCACGGCCGAGTCGCCCTCCATCACGCCCATCCGGCCCGTGGGCAACGAGAACATGAAGTCGGGGTCGAAGCCCTGCCCGGCCATCGCGTAGTAGCCCGCCCCCGAGGCGTGGTTCACGGTCAGGACGATCTTGGGAACGAGGGCCGTGGCCATGGCTTCGACGAAGCGCGCGCCGGCCCGGATGATTCCGGAGTGCTCCGCTTCGGGGCCCACCATGAAACCGCTCACGTCCTGGACGAAGAGCAGCGGGATCCCTTCGCGGTTTGCCGTCTCGATGAAGTACGCCGTCTTCTCGGCGCTCTCGGTGTAAACGATCCCGCCCGCGCGCGGTCGTTCGCCCGCGCGTCCCCTGATCATGCCCCGCTGATTGGCGATCACCGCGACCGCCAGACCGCCTATGGCGCCGTGTCCGCAGATCATCTCCCGGGCGATGTCCGGTTGAAATTCGTCCAGCTTCCCGTCGTCGAGCAGGCACTCGAGGACGCGGCGCATGTCGTACGCCATGCGATGGTCGCCGGGGAGGATATCGTACAGCTCGGTGGGATTCCGCCCGGGGCGTGCGGCGGGTTGGAGCGCCTTCGCGGGGGTGAGATCCGGCAGCCGGTGGACGTAGGCGCGTACCTGTTCGATGCAGGCCGCGTCGTTCGGCGCTCGATAGTGCGCCACGCCGCTCACCTGCGTATGCATCGTGGCGCCGCCGAGTTCCTCGGATTCCACCACCTGTCCCGTGGCGCCGCGCACGAGGTTCGGCCCGCCCAGCCCCATGAACGACGTGCCTTCCACCATGAAGATCACGTCGGACAGGGCGGGCAGGTACGCCCCGCCCGCAACGCAGGGGCCCATGACGGCGCTGATCTGCGGCACGCGGAGATAGCGCCGCATGAGCGAGTTGTAATAGAAGATCCGGGCCGCGCCGTACTGGCCGGGAAACACGCCGCCCTGGTAGGGGAGATTCACGCCGGCGGAGTCCACGAGATAGATGATCGGGATGCGCTGGCGCATCGCGACTTCCTGCGCGCGTAGCATCTTCATGATCGTTTCCGGCCACCAGGATCCGGCCTTGACCGTCGCGTCGTTGGCGACGATCACGACGTCACGGCCCGCCACGACTCCCACGCCGGTGATCACGCCGGCCCCGGGTGCCTGGCCATCGTAGCGATCCCACGCCACGAGCAGCCCCAGCTCGATCCAGAGCGCTCCGGGATCGAGTAACCGCTCCACACGCTCACGCGCGGTGAGCTTCCCCTGTTCGTGCTGGCGTTGCACCCGCTCCGGCCCGCCGCCCTGACGCAGGCGGTCGGCCAGGCGGCGGTACTCTTCGGTGAGGGCGCGGAGGCGGCTGGTCACTCGGGCCGGGATGCTGCCCACTGTTGAATGAAGGAAACGATCTCGCCCGTGGCGGCGCCGGGCCCGAACAGCTTCGCCACGCCCTGGCGTTCGAGATCGTCCATGTCTTCCCGGGGAATGATACCCCCGCCGATGAGCAGGACGTCGTCGCGCCCGGCTTCATGCAACAGCTTCCGCACACGCGGGAACAATGTCATGTGCGCTCCCGACAGAATCGACAGGCCGACCACGTCAACGTCCTCCTGCACCGCGGCGGCGACGATCATCTCCGGTGTCTGGTGCAGGCCGGTGTAGATGACCTCCATCCCGGCGTCACGCAGCGCGGCGGCGACCACCTTGGCGCCGCGATCGTGGCCATCGAGCCCCGGCTTTGCGATGAGCACACGCACGGGCCGCCGCGAGGCAGGCGCGGGTGGCTGGGTGGCCGCTGGCTTGGCGCTGCGCTTGGATTTCGGCTTGGTACGTGGCACGTTGTTGTCCGGCTCGTGTGCGTTCAGGGTGCGCGACTCCGGGCCCAGGTCGGGTTACCGGAAGCGTAACAGCGCGCCGAGTCCCTCCACGGCGCCTCGTGCTTGGTCGTCTTCGATCACGTCCACGTGCGCGTGTTGTCGCAGGGCCTCTTCGATCGCCTCGTCAATCACGTCCGGGACGGGTTGTCCCCCGCCTTCGGCGCGACACGTCCCCGCATCGATCGTGAGCCGCCCCGACGAACCGCATCGCCATCCCGGACACGATTCCGTCGCGTCCACGAGGAGGGTTCGCACCTGCCCGCGACTGAGCGCCGCCAGCGTGGCTTCAATGCCGTTCACCGCCCAACCCGTACCCACCCCCTCGCGCAAGCGTCGCACGTGTTCCCGCTCCTCTCGCCGTTCGGCCGCGCTCTGGGTCATGAGGACGGTCGCCAGCACGTCAGCGGGCGCGGCGGTTTTGGGATTGAGTCGCGCGGCCCCAAGCACCAACCGCGCGACGTACGGGTGCAGGTGCGCCTCCACGGCTCCCGCGCCACCGCCGTTGCTGGCCAGCACGATGCCACGCACCGGCTGGTCCCGCACCATCTCGAACAGTCGGTCGGCGATCTGCGCGTGGTGGCGGTGCTTCTCCATGCGAATCCGCTGGTTGAAGTTGTGTTCTCCGCTGGCAGCGAAGGCCATGCCGCCGCGCCCGGCAGCACTGGTTCCGTGAAACCGGCTGGCCCGGGTGGTCTCACCGGCAGCGAGGCTCGGCAGCTCCTCGATGTCGAAGGCGGTGACCCGGAAGAACCGCGCGCTGGTGCGATCGTACGCCACGCAGATCACGGTTCCGAACTCATCCGCCACCGCCGCCAGCTCACGCACCAACGGAGTCCGGTCAACCGCCAGGCGGGATCGGAACACCTGCGGAAGCGGGACTGCTTCGAACAGCCTGCGGCTGGCGCACGCGAAGATCGCGATCCCCTGCCCGGCCGGAAGGTTGCCCGGGTCTTCCAGATGCTGGCGGACGCGCGTCAGATCGCGGGTCACCGCTTCGCGCGCGGCGCGGTCGGGCTCCACGGCTTCCAGCCAATCCAATCGCTCCCGGATGCGGTTCTTCAGCTTGATCAGGTACTTGCCGCGGGTGCGGTCCCTGGGTTCCAGCTTGAGATAACACGACACGACCCAATCGTTGCCCGGCTCGAACCGCGCCAGGCGAGCCACCAATCCCGCCGCCCGCGCGGCTTTGCCCGGCGCAATCGGGCGCCGGCTCGTGACGCCGCTAAAAGAAGACCGGTTCGCGATAGGCACCGTACACCTCCTCCAGCGCGTGCCGCATCTCGTACAACGTGCACCAGGCACGCGCGCAATCGAGCATTGGCGGAATCACGTTCTCGTCCCGTACCGCCGCCTCACGCAGGTTCTCCAGTCGCCGCTCCACTTCACCTGCGTCCCGGCGCTGGCGCAACGCGGCGAGGCGCTGCCGTTGCACGGCGTCCGCCTCATCCGACACTCGCAGGATCTCCACCGGGTGATCATCCTCCACGATGAAGTCGTTCACGCCTACGATCGTGCGCCGTCGCTGTTCCACTTCGTGCTGAAACCGCAGGGCGCTCTGGGCAATCTGCCGCTGGAACCATCCCGTCTCAATCCCGCGCACCACACCGCCCACGCGCTCGATCTCCCGGAACAACGCCTCGGCCTCCTGCTCCATCCGATCGGTCATCGCCTCGACGTAGTACGACCCGCCCAGCGGATCCGCCACGTTCGCCACCCCCGTCTCGTACGCCAGAATCTGTTGCGTGCGGAGCGCGAGTTGCACGGACGCCTCGGTGGGAAGCGCGAGCGTCTCATCCAGGGAGTTGGTGTGCAGGGACTGCGTGCCGCCCAGCACGGCGGCCAGCGCCTGATAGGCCACCCGTACCACGTTGTTCATCGGCTGCTGCGCCGTGAGCGATACGCCGGCCGTCTGACAGTGGAACCGCATCATCCAGGATCGGGGGTTCTTCGCGCCGTACTGCTCACGCATGTGGCGCGCCCAAATGCGCCGGGCCGCCCGCAGCTTGGCGATTTCCTCGAAGAAGTCGTTGTGAATGTCCCAGAAGAACGACAGGCGTGGTGCGAAGTCATCCACGTCGAGCCCGCGTGCGAGGCCGCGCTCCACGTACGCAAAACCGTTCGCCAGCGTGAAGGCCAATTCCTGCACCGCGGTGGCGCCCGCTTCACGGATGTGATAGCCGCTGATCGAGATCGTGTTCCACTGCGGCGTGTGTTTCGCACCCCACTCAAACACGTCCACAATGATCTTCAATGCCGGCTCGACGGGATAGAGCCAGGCGTGCTGCGCCATGTATTCCTTGAGGATGTCGTTCTGGATGGTCCCGCGGAGCGCACGGGGATCCACGCCCTGCCGCTCGCCGGCCGCCACGTAAAAGCAGAACAGCATCGCGGCCGGCCCGTTGATTGTCATGGACGTGGACACCCGATCGAGCGGAATGCCGGCGAACAGCGTTTCCATGTCTTCGAGCGACGACACCGCAACGCCGCAACGGCCGACCTCTCCCTCCGCCCGCGGATGGTCGGAGTCGTACCCCATCAACGTGGGGAAATCGAACGCGACCGAAAGGCCCGTCTGCCCTCGCCCGAGCAGGAACTTGAACCGCTGATTCGCGTCCTGCGCGGTACCGAAGCCGGCGAACTGGCGCATGGTCCACAGCTTGCCGCGGTACATCGTGGCGTGGACGCCGCGCGTAAACGGGTACTGGCCGGGGAACCCGAGTTTGGCGTCGTAGTCGAAGTCCCCGAGGTGTTCCGGCGTGTATACAGGCTCGACAGGGGCAGAACTCTGCGTGACGAACTCGGCGTCCCGCTTGGGCGCCCGGTCGTACTCGCGCTGCCAGGCGTCCCGCTCAGCCTGACTCATGATGACTCCCGTCGGTTACGATGGACACGATGTCCCGGGCCAGATCGTACGGGCTCCGCACACCGTGCACGACGTCGTCCAGGCCTTCGTGCAGCACCGACTCGCCCTGTTGGCGGGTCCAGACCAGCTGGCGCATGGAGCGCTCCACCACTTCGCGCGTCAGGCGCTCCAGGCGGGCGCGTCGCCGGCGCCCGAGTTCCCCTGTGGTTTGCAGGTGCCCGGCGTGCCGTTCGACGGCCGCAACCAGCGCATCTACACCCTCACCCCGGGTTGCCACGATGCGCAGCACAGGCGGCTCCCATTCGCCCCGCGCCTCCCCCGTCCCCGGGCGGTTCGGCGGATCGGCGGAGG